>NZ_JBICTE010000007.1:0-221508 GCF_043197485.1 Micromonospora sp. NPDC049102
CGGTCACATTCCGAACCCGGAAGCTAAGCCCTCCAGCGCCGATGGTACTGCACTCGTGAGGGTGTGGGAGAGTAGGACACCGCCGGACAATCTTCTAGATAGGGCCACCCTGAACAGGGGTGGCCCTATCTCTATATCCATATCTACCCCCACACACACCACCCCACCCCCCACCCCCGCTGATCATGAAGTTATTGCCACCGCTGTCGGCGTGTCGCCGCAATAACTTCATGATCAACCATGAAGGGGGTGGGGTGGGGAAGGGGTGGGGTGGGGGTGGGGGTGGGTCAGTTCCGGGTCTGCATGCCGTCGCGGAGGTCGCGCAGCAGGGAGCCGGCGTCGGTTACCGACCTGCCGGGGAACATCGCCATCGCGACGCTGCCGTGATCGGCCCAGCCGCACACCGCGAAGTCGCCACCCTCACCGCTGGTGCTGCCGCACTTCATGACGCCGCCCAGGTCGCCGGCGGGCACGTCCCGTAGGCCGGTCACCGCGCCGGTCTCGTCGGACATCAGGCCGAAGAGGCTGTTCAAGTCGCGCTCGGGCTGCCACAGCAGGGTGGTGCCGCCGAAGACCAGCACCGAGCGCTTGTCGTCGGCCGGGTCGCGGTAGACGGTCCCGAAACTACGGTCCAGGTCGATGTCGGCGGCCAGGCCGCTGCGCAGGTAGTCCGCCGTGCTCCTGGCCCGCTCGCTGTCGTCCCGCGTCAACCCCGCCACCTGCTCGGGTGAGGTGAGCCGGGTGTCCTTCTGCTGTGCCACACGCCATCCGCCGACGCCGAACACGCCCGCCCCCGCGAGACCGACCACCAGCGCGACCGTCCAGCCGATCTTGCGACGCCGGGACCAGCCACCGGAGCGCTCGTCGGGGTCGCCGCCGGTGTCCCGAGTGCTCAGCTGAATCGGCTCCTCGGTCAGTTCGACCGGCTCGCGGCTGTGGTCGAGCGACCGCTCGGTGAGATGTGCGTCGGACATAGCCGACACCGTACGCGAACGAGAGGTGGCGCACGTCAGGTCTGCGGAAGCCCTCCGTAGACTTGTCAGGTGACCGAGAGACTGGATGCCCGACGCCCCGACGCCCTGACCCTTGCCGGCCAGTACCAGCCCGGCGAGGTAGAGCAGCGACGGTACGAGCAGTGGGTAGCCGCTGGGCACTTCCGGGCCTCCGCCGACAGCGACAAGCCCCCCTTCACCATCGTCATCCCGCCGCCCAACGTCACCGGCTCGCTGCACATGGGCCACGCGTTCGAGCACACGCTCATGGACGCGTTGACGCGGCGTAAGCGGATGCAGGGCTTCGAGGCCCTGTGGCTGCCCGGCATGGACCACGCTGGCATCGCCACCCAGAACCTGGTCGAGCGCCAGCTCGCCGCCGAGGGCCTGTCCCGGCACGACCTCGGCCGGGAGAAGTTCGTCGAGCGGGTCTGGCAGTGGAAGGCCGAGTCCGGTGGCGCGATCCTCGGCCAGATGCGCCGCCTCGGCGACTCCGTCGACTGGGACCGCGAGCGCTTCACCATGGACGCCGGCCTGACCCGTGCCGTCCAGACGATCTTCAAGAAGCTCTTCGACGACGGCCTCATCTACCGGGCCAACCGGATCATCAACTGGTGCCCGCGCTGTCTGACCGCGCTCTCCGACATCGAGGTGGAGCACACCGACGACGACGGTGAGCTGATCTCCATCCGCTACAGCGACGAGGTCGTGGTGGCCACCACCCGGGCCGAGACGATGCTGGGCGACACCGCCGTGGCGGTGCACCCCGACGACGAGCGCTACCAGCACCTGATCGGCACCGAGGTGGAGCTGCCGCTCACCGGCCGGCGGATCCCGATCGTCGCCGACGCGCACGTCGACCCGTCCTTCGGCACCGGCATGGTCAAGGTGACGCCCGCCCACGACCCGAACGACTTCGAGATCGGCCAGCGGCACGACCTGCCCGCGCTGACGGTCATGGACGAGCGTGGCGTCATCACCGTGCCCGGCCCGTTCGAGGGGCTGGACCGGTTCGAGGCGCGGCCCGCGATCGTGGCCGCGCTGCGGGAGCAGGGCCGGATCGTCGCCGAGAAGCGCCCGTACGTGCACGCGGTGGGGCACTGTTCGCGCTGCAAGACGACCGTCGAGCCGCGGCTGTCGTTGCAGTGGTTCGTCAACACCACCCCGCTCGCGCAGGCCGCCGGTGACGCCGTGCGCGACGGTCGGGTCCGCATCGAGCCGGCCGAGCTGGCCAAGCGCTACTTCGCCTGGGTCGACAACATGCACGACTGGTGCATCTCCCGCCAGCTGTGGTGGGGGCACCGCATCCCGGTCTGGTACGGCCCGGCGGGCGAGATCGTGTGCGTCGGCCCCGACGAGACGCCGCCGACCGGTGAGGGCTGGCACCAGGACGAGGACGTCCTCGACACCTGGTTCTCCAGCGGCCTGTGGCCGTTCTCCACCCTCGGCTGGCCGGCAGAGACCCCGGACCTGGCGAAGTTCTACCCGACCAGCGTGCTGGTCACCGGGTACGACATCCTGTTCTTCTGGGTCGCCCGGATGATGATGTTCGGCCTCTACGCGATGGACGGCCGGCCGCCCTTCGACGTGGTCGCGCTGCACGGCATGGTGCGCGACCAGTTCGGCAAGAAGATGTCGAAGTCGTTCGGCAACGTGGTCGACCCGCTGGACTGGATCGACAGGTACGGCGCCGACGCCACCCGGTTCACCCTGGCCCGGGGCGCGAACCCCGGCCAGGACGTGCCGGTCAGCGAGGAGTGGTGCCAGGGCTCGCGTAACTTCTGCAACAAGCTGTGGAACGCCACCCGGTTCGCGTTGATGAACGGCGCGCACACCACCGGTGAGCTGCCGCCCGTCGAACAGCTCTCCACCGTCGACCGCTGGATCCTGTCCCGGCTGTCGCACGTCACCGCCGAGGTCGACGAGCAGTTCGAGGCGTACGAGTTCGCCAAGGTGTGCGATCTGCTCTACCACTTCGCCTGGGACGACGTCTGCGACTGGTACGTCGAGCTGAGCAAGCCGGTGCTCGCCGAGGGCGGTGAGCGCGCGGAGGCCAGCCGTCGGGTGCTCGGGCATGTGCTCGACCAGCTGCTGCGGCTGCTGCACCCGGTCATCCCGTTCGTCACCGAGGAGCTGTGGCTCGCGTTGACCGGCGGCGAGACGGTGCAGGCTGCCGCCTGGCCGGTGGCCGACCGGTCGCTTGTCGACGACGCCGCCGAGGCCGAGCTGGTCGGCGTGCAGCGGGTCGTCACCGAGATCCGCCGGTTCCGTTCCGACCAGGGGCTGCGCCCGACGCAGCGGGTGGCGGCGCGCCTGGACGGACTGTCCGGCGCGGGTATCGCTTCGCACGAGCCGCTGATCCGGTCGCTGGTCCGCCTGGACCCCGCCGGTGACGACTTCCAGGCCAGCGCGACGCTGGCCATGCCCGGCGCGGTAGGTGTCGCGTTGGACACCCGGGGGTCGATCGACGTGGCCGCCGAGCGGGCCCGGCTGACCAAGGACCGCGCGGCCGCCGAGAAGGAGGTCGGGCAGGCTCGGGCGAAGCTCGACAACCCGGCCTTCGTCGGCAAGGCCCCCGAGCCGGTCGTCGCGAAGATCCGCGACCGACTCGCCACCGCCGAGGCCGACCTGGTCCGGATCGACGCTGCTCTGGAGACGCTCACCTCGTGACCGACCGTACCGATTTCGCCGCCGCCGAAGCCGAGCTGAACGCCC
The DNA here is from genome assembly GCF_043197485.1 of Micromonospora sp. NPDC049102. Taxonomy (NCBI): domain Bacteria; kingdom Bacillati; phylum Actinomycetota; class Actinomycetes; order Micromonosporales; family Micromonosporaceae; genus Micromonospora; species Micromonospora sp. NPDC049102. Next base: position 3,708 of record NZ_JBICTE010000007.1, read on the forward strand.
GCGGTTTCACCCGCATGGTGTTCGAGCTGGACCGCATCGAGTCGCTGCTCGACCTGCTCGGTAGTCCGCAGCGGGCCTACCCGTCGATCCACCTGACGGGCACCAACGGCAAGACCTCCACCGCGCGGATGATCGACTCTCTGCTGCGGGCTTTCGGCCTGCACACCGGCCGGTACACGAGTCCGCACCTGGAGACCGTCCGGGAGCGGATCAGTCTGGACGGCGAGCCGGTGAGCGAGGAACGGTTCGCCGCGGTCTACGGGGAGATCAAGCCGCTGGCGGAGCTGGTGGACGCTCGGTCCGACGAGCCCCTGACGTACTTCGACATGACGACCGCGCTGGCGTTCGCCACGTTCGCCGATGCGCCCGTCGACATCGCGGTGGTCGAGGTGGGGCTCGGCGGCGCCGAGGACGCCACGAACGTCATCCAGGCCGGGGTCTGCGTGATCACCCCGATCGGCCTCGACCACACCGAGTGGCTCGGCGACACGCTCCAGGACATCGCGCTGGCCAAGGCCGGCATCATCCACCCCGGCGCCACCGTGATCTCCGCGGCGCAGGAGGAGGAGGCCGCGCGTCCCCTCCTCGAACGCTGCTCCGAGGTGGGTGCCACCATCGCCCGTGAGGGTGCCGAGTTCGGCGTCCTGAGCCGGGCGGTCGCCGTCGGCGGCCAGGTGCTCAAGCTGCAGGGTCTCGGTGGCGTCTACGACGACGTGTTCATCCCGCTGCACGGCGCGCACCAGGCACAGAACGCAGCGGTGGCGCTCGCCGCCGTGGAGGCGTTCCTCGGGGCGGGGGCCCGCCGACAGCTCGACGTCGAAGCCGTCCGGGAGGGGTTCGTCACGGCCAGCTCCCCGGGTCGGCTGGAGCGGGTCCGCAGTGCGCCGACCGTCCTGCTGGACGGCGCGCACAATCCGCACGGCATGGCGGCGACCGTGACCGCTCTCCAGGAGGAGTTCGCGTTCAGCAAGCTGGTGGCACTGGTCGGCGTCCTCGCCGACAAGGACGCGGGCAGCCTGTTGGAGCTGCTGGAGCCGGTGGCCGACGTCGTGGTGGTCACCCGTAACAGCTCGCCCCGGGCGATGCCGACGAAGGAGCTCGCCGCGCTCGCCGTCGAGATCTTCGGGGAGGAGCGCGTCGAGGTGGCCGAGGAGGTGCCGGACGCGATCGAGCTGGCGGTCGCGCTGGCCGAGGAGGACGTCCCCGGTGAGCTGAGCGGCGTCGGTGTCCTGGTCACGGGTTCGGTGGTCACCGTGGCCGACGCCCGCCGGCTCCTGAAGCGGTGACCGGCCCCGAGCGCGACCCGCGCGCCACCGACGATCCGACCAGCCCGTCGCGCGGCGAGGCAGGTCCGTCGCACAGCGAGGCAGGTTCGTCGCGCGACGAAGCGGGTACGCCCGGATCGCCCGTGGGGGAGCCGGAGGCCGGACAGGTGCGGCGCTCCGGGCTGCGTAACCCGCAGGGCGCCGTCCGGGGCCTCGGCGCCGGCACGCTCGGCCTGGAGGCGCTGGTACTGCTGCTGGCCATTCAGCCGATCCGGGTGGTCGGCGGTGACCTCGGCGGCGCCGCGATCGCCGTGGTGGTGGCCCTGGCGGTGGCCGCCATCCTGCTCGCCGGGATGATGCGCCGCCCCTGGGCGTGGCACGCCGGCACCGTGCTGCAGGGCCTGCTGATCGTGGCCGGGCTGCTGCACTGGTCGCTGCTGGTGCTGGGCATCATCTTCGCGCTGGTGTGGGCGTACGCGCTGCACGTCCGCCGGGTCATCCTCGGCTGACGCCTGACCCGGTTGAGCGACCCGGCCGGGTCAGGCGTCGGCGCGTTCGCGCCACTGGGTCAGGGCGATGCCGTGGCCGTCCGGGTCCCGGAAGGCCGCCGCCCACACCTCCAGCTTGCTGCCCCGGTTGACCACCCGCGGGGCGTACGTGAAGCGGACGCCGGAGTCGCGCAGCCGCCCGTACGCCGCCTCGATGTCGTCCACCTCGAGGTTGACGTGCACGAGCCGGCGGCTGATCGGTGCCGCACCGGTGACCTCGCGCAGCACCAGCCGGGTCGCGCCGAAGGCGAGCACCGCGTTGCCGGTGCCCTGGTCGACCTCGGTGAAGCCGAGCATGTCGCGGTAGAAGCCGAGCGACCGGGACAGGTCGGTGACCAGCAGGGTCAGGCCGACGCCGCTGATCGGGCCGGCCGGGTCGGTCGCCGACGCCCCGTCGTACCCGAAGATCGCCTCGTCCAGGGACTCGGCCGTGACGGTCTCGCGGGCCGCTCCGGCCGGGGTCGGCTCGTCCAGTGGCGGGTCCAGCGGGTCCAGCGGATCCGTGGCGGCCGGACCGGTCCGCTGCGTCGGCGGGGTCTCGGTGGCCCGGTCGGGACGGTCCGAGGTTGCTGCGGTCCGGGCCCCCGCCGCCGCGGCGACGTGGTCGACGCCGGGCTCGCCGACGCGGTCGTGGCCCGTGTCGACAGGGTCGGCGCCGGGCTGGTCGAAGTGCTCCTCGGCCGCCGGGCGGGGTGCGGGAGTGGCCCGCCGAGGCAGTCCGGCGCCGGCCTGCTGCTCGACGACGACGCCTTCGAGGACCACCGGGCCGCCGGGGGCCTGGCTCACCACCACCGGCTCGCGCTCGTCGGGGGCCCGGTCGTCGCGCAGGGGATCGGGGCCGCGCGGGTCGCGGAACGGGTCGCCACCGCGTGGATCGCGGAACGGGTCGCCACCGCGCGGATCGCGGAAGTCGTCGTCCGGCGCGCGGTCCGCCCACGGCGGGGCGTCCTGCTCGATCAGCACCTCGTCCACGGGGTCGATGTCGCCGAACTCGGGCGGGAGGTCCGCGACGGCCGCGGCGGTCTCGGCGTGGGTGGGCACCTCGTCCCAGAGGACCTTGACGTGCCGCTGGTCGTCGAGAGCGACCCGGATGGGCAGGGTCTGGCCCAGCGACGGCCACTTGGAGACCGGCACCCGCGGCTCGATGATCTTCTTGGATCGGGGTGGCAGGCCGGGCGCGTCGATGACGAGTTGCAGATCGCACCGGCCGAACGCGTACTGGGTGGGTGGCTCGGAGGCGCTGTGCACGTGCGCCACGCCGACGACCCAGGTGCGCCCGCCGCCCTTCACCGTGGCCAGCGCGATCGCCAGCACCAGCAGGGCGACACCGAGGGCGACGATGGCCCAGCTGGTCATGCCCAGCCCGAAGAGGACGACGAAGGTGGCCACGGTGCCGAGCACCGTGCCGACCAGCTTGCGTACCGGCGCGATGGGCCGGTTCCCGCCATTCGCCACAGTGGACCTCCCGGGGGTCAGGGCCAGGCTAGGCCGGATCGGCCACCGGTGGAAAGACCGGCCGCCGCGCCGGCGCCGGGACCGGGTCGCTACGCTGACCGTACCGACCCCAAGCGTTCTGCGCGTACAGGAGGAACCCAGCGTGTCCAGCAACAGCCCGGAAGAGCGCAGCCTCGTGCTGATCAAGCCCGACGCGGTCCGCCGCGGTCTGGTCGGCGAGGTCCTCTCCCGCTTCGAGCGCAAGGGGCTGCGGATCGACGCGATGGTGCACCGGACGATGGACGCCGCGCTCGCGGACGCGCACTACGCCGAGCACGTCGACAAGGCCTTCTATCCCCCGTTGAAGGACTTCATGACCGGTGGCCCGCTGGTCGCCCTGGTCCTCTCCGGCGACGAGGTCATCGACGTGGTCCGTGGGTTGGTCGGCGCGACCGACGGCCGCAAGGCCGCCGCCGGCACCATCCGCGGTGACCTGTCGCTGTCCAACCGGGAGAACCTGGTGCACGCCTCCGACTCGCCGGACAGCGCCAAGCGCGAGATCGCGCTCTGGTTCCCCGAGCTGGGCTGACCGCGTCGGGTTCAGTCGACCGGCGGTAGCTTCTCCGGGTTGCCCACCACGTAGATCCCGGTGATCCGACCGGCGGCGGCGGTCATCGTGTAGCGGCCGCCGTCGGCGCGGGTGAGCAGGATGGCGGGTTCGCCGTTCAACTCGACCCGCCGGGCCGTCCACTCGCGGCGTGGGCCGTAGATCCCGGCGCAGAACCGGACGACCTCGAAAAGCTTCATCCGTTGCACAGCAACCTCCTTGATCGGTTCGACACCGCTACGACGGTCCGATCCGGCCGCGCTGTGACAACCGGGGCTATGAGCCCGGTCACTCGGCTGGGTCAGCCACGGGTCGCGGGGACGGTGTCCGGGAGCACCTCGCGGGGGCGCGGGAGCCGGACGAAACCGTCGACCTCGCCGGGTAGGCGGTCCTGGTCGCGGGGTGCGGGTCGGGACACTCGTGCCGCCAGGTCGCGGCCCACCTTGATCATCGGTAGCTCGACCCAGCGGTAGAGCACGTCCGCGAGGACCAACGCCACCACGACGGCGCCCACGAAGATGCCGGTGCCGTGCCGCCCCAGCGCGGGCAGCAGCCCGACCGCCGCGTGCGCCGCGATGGACTGGACCAGGTACATCGAGTACGACCGTTCGCCCACGAACACCAGCGGCCGCAGCCCCAGCACACGGGCCAGGACGCTGCGCGACAGCAGAGCCGGCAGCAGCAGCGCGGCGGCCGCCGCGTAGCTGCCGATGAGCGCCTCCTGGCCGAGGCGGACCGGCCAGTACCGCACGGCCACCTGCACGGCGGCGAAGGCCACGATCACCACGCTGGCGGTGAGCGGGTGGGTCAGCGGCCGGAGGAGGGCGAAGCCGCGCGGGTGGTGCATCAGCACGGCGGTCAGGCAACCGAGCAGGATCGCCACGTAGTGGATGGGCCAGCTCAGCCAGGCGATCTCCGGCGGGATCAGCGCGACGAGGAGCACGAGGAGCCCGAGGGTGACGGCGAGCCGGCGCCGGAAGGCGCCGGTCACCAGCACGAAGGCGATCGCCGGCCAGAGCAGGTAGAACTTCTGCTCGATCCCGATCGTCCAGGAGTGCAGGTACGGGGCGTTGGCCGGCAGGAAGTCGTTGAGCAGGAGCAGGTAGTACGCCAGTGCGCGTTCGACCGCGTCGGCAGTGCCGTTGAGCCGGGCCAGCGCCCAGGTCAGCAGGAGCACGAGCAGGTACACCGGCATGATCCGGAAGAACCGCCGCAGGTAGAACGCGCGCAGCGAGACCCGCCCGTAGCGGTGTTCCTCCCGCAACAGCAGCGTCGTGATGAGAAAACCGGAGAGCACGAAGAACAGGTGTACGCCGATCCAGCCCGTCAACCAGGCCCAGGACGGACCGCCGAAGTGGAAGGCGAAGACCATGACGGCCGCCACGGCCCGCAGGCCGTCCAGCGCGGGGAATCGACGCATGGCCTGGAACTCGTCGTGGTTGAGCGGACGCACCGGCGAAGTTTGCGCGCGCCGGTCACCGGGGTCAAGCCGCGCTGGTAGCCCGTTCGCGCCCGTCGGACAACAGGCGTTCCGGCGCCCGTCACCCGGACCGCCGACCGTGGTCATCTGCGCCCGGTAGACCGACGGGGTCACCCATGAGTCGCCGGCGGCGCGCTGCTGGGCGGCGCCGACGCGAACGCCGCTCCGGCGTGCGCCCGGCGGGACGCCCCGTGCTGACCCACGGGGTGCCAGCGAGCCGCTGACCACCCCTTCCCCCGGGAACGGGGGCCCGGGGTGGGGGTTTAGTCGGGGGCGGGGCGGGGGGTTGGTCTTGTATCGTTGTGCTTCGTATGGCGATGAACCGGCTATCACCGGTGAGCCTCCGGAAGAACAGCCGGGTAACCGGCCCAGTAGAACCGGACGGGTGCGGCCCGTCACAGCCGGCCAATGAGCGGGCGGTCGATCCTGACCGCCAAGCGGGGTGGTACCGCGGACCACCCGGGAGCGTCGTCGTCGGCGTACCCCGGAAGGTTCGTCCTCGCAGACCCACGTTGCGTGAGCTGCATGAGGAGAGCGACCCCCGATGGCCTATCCGTTGCACGACCCGACCGCCGCCGGTGTCCCGGCGAGCCCGGACCTGCCCGCGGTCGAGCGCCGGGTGCTGGAGCACTGGACGGCCGACAAGACCTTCGAGGTGTCCGTCGAGGCCCGTCCGGCTGGTGACGACGGCAAGAACGAGTACGTCTTCTACGACGGTCCGCCGTTCGCCAACGGCCTGCCGCACTACGGCCACCTGTTCACCGGGTACGTCAAGGACGTGGTGCCGCGCTACCAGACGATGCGCGGGCGGCACGTGGAGCGGCGCTTCGGCTGGGACTGCCACGGTCTGCCCGCCGAGGTGGTGGCCGAGAAGCAACTCGGCATCACCAGCAAGGCGGAGATCATCGACCTGGGCGTGGCCCGGTTCAACGAGGCGTGCCGCACGTCGGTGCTGGAGTTCACCCAGGACTGGGAGCGGTACATCAACCGCCAGGCCCGCTGGGTCGACTTCACCAACGACTACAAGACCCTCGACCTGGACTACATGGAAAGCGTCATGTGGGCCTTCAAGACCCTGCACGACAAGGGTCTGATCTACGAGGGTTTCCGGGTGCTGGCGTACTGCTGGCGCTGCGAGACCCCGCTGTCGAACACCGAGACCCGGATGGACGACGTCTACCGGGACCGGCACGACCCGACACTTACCGTGTGGTTCGGGCTGACCGCCGACGAGTCCGCCCCGGAGCTGGTGCGCGGGCCGGTCAAGCTGGGCGTCTGGACGACCACGCCGTGGACCCTGCCGTCGAACCTGGCGCTCGCCGTCGGGCCGGACATCGAGTACGCGGTGCTGGAACGCGACGGGGAACGGTTCGTGGTGGGCGCGGCGCGGCTGGCCGCGTACGCCAAGGAGCTGGACGGGTACGAGCAGGTCGGCACGGTGTACGGCCGGGACCTGGTCGGACGCCGCTACACCCCGCTGTTCGACTTCCTCGTCGAGCAGGCCGGCGAGAACGCGTACCAGGTGCTGGGCGCGGAGTTCGTCACCACCGAGGACGGCACCGGGATCGTGCACCTCGCCCCGGCGTTCGGTGAGGACGACCAGAACGTCTGCAACGCGGCCGGCATCCCCACCATCGTCACCGTGGACGACCACACGCGGTTCACCGCGCTGGTGCCGCCGTACCAGGGTGAGCAGGTCTTCGACGTCAACAAGCCGGTGATCCGGGAGCTGAAGGAGCGGGGGGTGGTGCTGCGGCAGGACACCTACACCCACTCGTACCCGCACTGCTGGCGCTGCGACACCCCGCTGGTCTACAAGGCGGTGTCGTCGTGGTTCGTCGCCGTGACGAAGTTCCGGGACCGGATGGTCCAGCTGAACCAGGAGATCAACTGGACGCCCGGCCACATCAAGGACGGCTCGTTCGGCAAGTGGCTGGCGAACGCGCGGGACTGGTCGATCAGCCGGAACCGGTTCTGGGGCTCGCCGATCCCCGTGTGGAAGTCCGACGATCCGAACTACCCGCGCCTGGACGTCTACGGCTCGCTCGCCGACATCGAGCGGGACTTCGGCGTACGCCTGACCGACCTGCACCGGCCCGAGGTGGACGACCTGGTCCGCCCCAACCCGGACGACCCGACCGGTCAGTCGATGATGCGCCGGGTGCCGGAGGTGCTGGACTGCTGGTTCGAGTCCGGGTCGATGCCGTTCGCCCAGGTGCACTACCCGTTCGAGAACGCGGACTGGTTCGAGCACCACTACCCGGGTGACTTCATCGTCGAGTACATCGGGCAGACCCGCGGCTGGTTCTACACGATGCACGTGTTGGCCACCGCGTTGTTCGACCGGCCGGCGTTCCGCAACTGCCTGAGCCACGGCATCCTGCTCGGCTCGGACGGGCGCAAGATGTCCAAGAGCCTGCGCAACTATCCGGACGTCTACCACGTCTTCGACGCGTACGGCTCCGACGCGATGCGCTGGATGCTGATGTCCTCGCCGGTGCTGCGGGGCGGGGACATGGCGGTCACCGAGACGTTGATCCGCGACGCCGTGCGACAGGTGCTGCTGCCGCTGTGGAACGTCTGGTACTTCTTCTCGCTCTACGCCAACGCCGACGGGTACCGGGCGCGGCGTCGTACCGACTCGACGCACCTGCTGGACCGGTACATCCTGGCGAAGACGAACGAGCTGGTGTCGACGGTCTCCGCGCAGATGGACGCGTACGACATCTCGGGCGCGTGTGCCACCGTGCGGTCCTACCTGGACGCGCTGACCAACTGGTACGTACGCCGGTCCCGGGACCGGTTCTGGTCCGGTGACGCGAACGCCTTCGACACGCTGTCGACCGTGCTGGAGACGCTCTGCCGGGTGGTGGCGCCGCTCGCGCCGCTGACCGCGGAGGAGATCTGGCGCGGGCTGACCGGGGAGCGCTCGGTGCACCTGGCCGACTGGCCGGAGGCGAGCGAGTTCCCGGCCGACCACGACCTGGTGGCGGCGATGGACAACGTCCGGGCGGTCGCCTCGGCGGCGCTGTCCCTGCGCAAGGCCAAGGGGCTGCGCGTACGGCTGCCGCTGTCGACGTTGACGGTGGCCTCGCCGGCGGCGGAGCAGCTACGCCCGTTCGCCGATCTGATCGCCGACGAGGTCAACGTGAAGGCGGTGGAGTTCAGTGCCGAACTGTCCGCGTACTGCGAGCAGGTGTTGACCGTGGTTCCCCGGGCGCTCGGCCCGCGCGTCGGCAAGCAGGTCCAGCAGGTGATCAAGGCGGTCAAGGCGGGGGAGTGGGAGCTGGTCGACGGCGCCCCGGTGGCGGCCGGCATCACCCTGGCCGAGGGCGAGTACGAGCTACGTCTCGTGGCGGCCGACGCCGAGCACTCGGCGCCGCTGCCCGGCGGCGAGGGCGTGGTGGTGCTCGACACCGAGGTCACCCCGGAGTTGGCCGCCGAGGGCCTGGCCCGCGACGTGGTGCGGGTGGTGCAGCAGGCCCGCCGCGACGCCGACCTGGACGTGTCGGACCGGATCGTGGTGTCGGTGTCGGCGTCCGAGGAGGTACGCGCCGCGGTGGCCGCGTACATGGAGTTCGTGTCGGGTGAGGTGCTGGCCGACTCGGTCGACTTCGCCGAGGGCCTCGACGGTTTCGCCGGTGAGGTGGGCGAGGGCGAGCGGGTGACGGTCACCGTCCGTCGGTCGTAGGGCACGGACGCGAACGCCTCCACACCTGCTGTCTGCGGGGTGTGGAGGCGTCCGCTACCGTGACACCGCCTGTTCGCACCTCATCTGCCGGAGGACCAGTGCCCCTGCTCTACACCATCGGCAAGCTCACCGTGGCGCCCGCGCTGCGGTTGGCGTTCCGCCCGGCCGTGGAGGGTCTGGAACACGTGCCGGAGACCGGCGGCGCTATCTTCGCGGGCAACCACCTCTCGGTGGCGGACGAGCTGTTCCTCGGCACGGTGGTGCCCCGGCACCTGGCGTTCTGGGCCAAGTCGGAGTACTTCACCGGCACCGGCGCGAAGGGCGCGTTCTCCAAGTTCGTCCTCACCGGTCTGGGCGCGATCCCGGTGGAGCGGGCCGGCGGGCGTGCCGCGTTGTCCGCGTTCGACGCCGCCATCCCGGCGCTGCGGGGTGGTGACCTGGTGGTGGTCTACCCGGAGGGCACCCGCTCCCCGGACGGCAAGCTCTACCGGGGACGCACCGGTGCGGCCCGGCTGGCGATCGCCGCCGGCGTGCCGATCATCCCGGTGGGCACGGTCGGCACGGACAAGGCACAGCCGATCGGCGCCCGGGTGCCCCGCCCCGGCACCGCCAAGATCACCGTCAAGTTCGGTAAGCCGCTGGACTTCACCGGCCGCCCGGACGACCGCACCTCGCTGCGGCAGATGACCGACGAGGTGATGAGCGAGATCCAGAAGCTCACCGGCCAGGAGTACGTCCCGCGCTACGCCCCGAAGCGCGCCGACACCGATCCGGCCGGCGACGCCTGACCCGCCGCCCCGTGCGCGCGGGGCGCGACGCGTCTCGCGGGAGGCACTCGCGTCGGACGGAGGTATACCTGTGAGTCATATTTATAACCCACAGGTATACGGCTTTCCGCCGCAGGTCGCCCGGGTGATCTCACACAGCGTCACGGACTCGGTTCAGCCCTGCTTGGGCTGGACGATCTGCGTGCGCAGGGTGTCCAGCAGCGTCGCGCTGTCGGAGACGGAGAGCCGGGTGAACACCCCGGTGGCGATGCTGCCGTGGTCGACCGAGGTGCACACCACCACGTCGCCGCCGGCGGGCCGGCCGACCGCGCAGCGCTCGTAGCGACCCCGTACGCCGGTCTGCACCGTCTCGGGCGCCTCCAGCGCGTAGCGGTCACCGAGTCGGGTGATCTCCTCGTCCGCGTCCGCCTCGGGAGTCAGTCGGAAGCCGGTGCCACCGAAGACCGTCACCCGCTTGCCGTCCGCCGTCGCGTAGACGCCCGCGAAGGTGTCCTCGGCCAGCCAGTGCTCCTGGCGAACCTCGCTCTCCAACTGCTTGGCCGTCTCGGCGCTGCCGTCGTCCTGACGCAGACTCAGGTCGGCGACCTGCTCGGGCAGCGCGGCGCGGGCCGGGTACTGGGACGAGACCGGCAGACCGTAGTAGGCGGGGCACCCGCAGCAGCAGGCCAGGCTCAGCAACAGCAGCCAGGGCCAGCGACGCCGTCGGCGTGCCGGAGGGGGCGCGTACCCCTTGGGGGCCTCCCAGCCCGGCGGCGTGGCCGACCGCCGGCCCCGGCGCTGCTTCGGCACCCGGGCCGGCGGCGCCGGGCGGACCGGCGCGGCGGGTCGGGCGGCGGTGGGTCGAGCCGCCGGGGTGGGTCGGGCCTGCGGCGGCGGGTAGGCGGTCGGCGGCTGGTGCGCGTGCGGCGGCTGGTGGCCGTGCGGCGGTTGGTGGCCGTGCGGCGGTTGGTGGCCGTGCGGCGGTTGATAGACGTGCGGCGGCTGGTGGGCCGGTGGCGGTGACACCGGGTGCGTCCCGACCGGCGGCGCGGGCGGCACGGACCACTGCCGGGTCACCGGCGGAACCGGGTAGTCCAGCGTCGGCGGCAGCGGAGGCAGTTCGGCGGAGGGCAGGTCCCAGCCGCCGGTGTCCACCCCGGCCCACGGATCGACAGGGGCGCGATGCTCGGGCGCCTGCTCGGGCAGGGACGGCGGTGGGGTCGGCTCGGCCGACTCCCCCCAGGCGCGACGGCGCGGCAGCGGGGGCGGCACCGGTGCGGACCCACTCCACCGGGGCACGGCCGGCGCGGCGGGGGAGTCGGGGCTGTCGCCCGCGCGCTCCTGCGCCGTGGGCTCGGACTTGGCCTCAGGCTCGGGCTCGGGCTCGGACTTGGCCTCGGGCGCGGACTTGGCCTCGGGCGCGGACTTGGCCTCGGGCTCGGGCTCGGGCGTCGGCTCCTGAGCCGTCGGCTCCGGCGTGGCGTGGGACTCCACCTTGGTCTGGTCCGGCGTGCTGCCGGGCTCCGGCGGGGTCGCCGCAGTGGGGTCGGCCGGGGGTGCCGGCTGGTCGGGGGCGGCGGGCTGGTCCGGTGGTACGGGTGGGGAGGTCGACTCGTCGGCGACCGCCGAGGCGTCGTCCGGTTCGGGGCCCGGGGTGCGCCCGTCGTCCGGCCGTGCTCCCGGCTGGGGCTCCGGCATCGCGGCAATCTCCTCTCGCGCCGGTCCGAGGTTAGTACCGTGCCGCCACCACCGCCCCCCGGGCACCGGGGCGACGGCGTCGGACCAGCGTCACCGACCGGGCCGCATCGTGCCGTGCGCGCGGTCACCGCCGGGCGGACGCGTACCCTTGGGCATCATGAGTGCCCCGTCCATGACGCCACGCGCGGCCGCGACCAATTCGAGCGACGACTCCGGTTCGTCGCGTCCGACGCCGGGCCGCGACCCGGAGCCGTCGGTCTGGCCCCGGCTGGAGCCGTTGCTCCCGCAGATCTCCAAGCCGATCCAGTACGTCGGCGGTGAGCTGGGCGCGGTGGTCAAGGACTGGCACGCCGCGACGGTGCGCTGGGCGCTGATGTATCCCGACGCGTACGAGGTGGGCCTGCCCAACCAGGGTGTGCAGATCCTCTACGAGGTGCTCAACGAGCTGCCCGACACCCTCGCCGAGCGGACGTACGCCGTCTGGCCCGACCTGGAGAGCCTGATGCGCACGCACGGCGTGCCGCAGTTCACCGTCGACGCGCACCGGCCGGTGCGCGGGTTCGACGTGTTCGGCATCTCCTTCTCCACCGAACTCGGCTACACCAACATGCTCACGGCGATCGACCTGGCCGGCATCCCGCTGCTGGCTGCCGACCGCACCGACGCCGACCCGGTGATCGTGGCCGGCGGGCACGCCGCGTTCAACCCGGAGCCGATCGCGGACTTCATCGACGCCGCGGTGCTCGGCGACGGCGAGGAGGCCGTCCTGGAGATCACCGCGATCGTCCGGGAGTGGAAGGCCGAGGGCTCTCCGGGTGGCCGCGACGAGCTGCTGCTGCGGCTGGCGCGTACCGAGAGCGTCTACGTGCCGCGCTTCTACGACGTGGACTACCTCGCGGACGGGCGGATCCAGCGGGTCGTGCCGAACCGGGCAGACGTGCCGTTCCGGGTACACAAGCGCACGACGATGGACCTGGACGCCTGGCCGTACCCGAAGAAGCCCCTCGTGCCGCTGGCCGAGACGGTCCACGAGCGGTACGCGGTCGAGATCTTCCGGGGCTGCACCCGGGGCTGCCGCTTCTGCCAGGCCGGCATGATCACCCGTCCGGTGCGGGAGCGGTCGATCACCACCGTCGGGCAGATGGTGCGCGAGGGCCTGGAGTTCTCCGGCTTCTCCGAGGTGGGCCTGCTGTCGCTCTCCTCGGCGGACCACTCCGAGATCGGCGACATGTGCTCGGGCCTCGCCCAGCAGTACGAGGGCACCAACGTGTCGCTGTCGCTGCCGTCGACCCGGGTGGACGCCTTCAACATCGACCTCGCCCAGGAGCTGTCCCGCAACGGGCGGCGTACCGGCCTGACCTTCGCCCCGGAGGGCGGGTCGGAGCGGATCCGCAAGGTCATCAACAAGATGGTGTCGAAGGAAGACCTGATCCGGACGGTCGTCACCGCGTACAGCAACGGCTGGCGGCAGGTGAAGCTCTACTTCATGTGCGGCCTGCCCACCGAGACCGACGACGACGTCCTCGAGATCGCCCAGATGGCCCATGAGGTGATCAAGGCTGGTCGGGCGGCCACGGGCTCCAAGGACATCCGCTGCACGGTCTCGATCGGCGGGTTCGTGCCGAAGCCGCACACCCCGTTCCAGTGGGCCGCCATGGAGCGTCCGGAGGTCATCGACCACCGACTCAAGATCCTCAAGCAGGCCATCAACAGCGACCGTTCGCTGGGCCGGGCGATCGGCTACCGCTACCACGACGGAGAGCCGTCGCTGATCGAGGGCCTGCTCTCCCGGGGTGACCGTCGGGTCGGCTCGGTGATCCGCAAGGTCTGGGAGAACGGCGGCCGGTTCGACGGCTGGAGCGAGCACTTCTCGTACCAGCGCTGGGTTGACGCGGCGGCCGAGACGCTGCCCGCGTTCGGGGTGGATCTCGACTGGTACACCACCCGGCAGCGCGACGGGCTGGAGGTCCTGCCCTGGGACCACCTGGACTCGGGCCTCGACAAGGACTGGCTCTGGCAGGACTGGCAGGATTCGCTCAGCGAGTTCGAGCAGGACGACTGCCGGTGGACGCCGTGCTTCGACTGCGGCGTGTGCCCCTCGATGGACACGGAGATCCAGATCGGCCCGACCGGCAAGAAACTTCTGCCCCTGACGCCGATCACCCCCCTGAAGACCCCCGCCTCCTGACCCGACCCCGGGGGGCGGTGCTGAGTTTCGAGGAGCGAGACGATCAGTAAGAGAAACCAGCCGGAGGGTGGGCAGGCGCCGGTCGTGCAGCGTGCCCGCATCCGGTACGCCAAGCGCGGCCCGCTCCGGTTCACCTCGCACCGGGACTTCGCCCGGGCCTTCGAGCGCGCGCTGCGCCGTGCCGCCGTTCCGATCGCCTTCTCCCAGGGCTTCACCCCGCACCCGAAGATCTCCTACGCCAGCGCCGCTCCTACCGGGGTGGCGAGCGAGGCGGAGTACCTGGAGATCGGCCTCCAGGCGGCGGTCGAACCGGAGGCGCTGCGTGCCGCACTCGACGCGGCGCTCTCGCCGGGGCTGGACGTGCTGGAGGTGGTGATCGCCGAAGGTGGCAGCCTGGCCGACCGCATCGAGGCCTCGCACTGGCGCATCGAGCTGCCCGAGGTCGACGCGACGACGCTGCGGGCGGCCGTGGACGCCTTCGCCGCCGCCGACGAGGTTCTGGTCGAGCGGATGACCAAGCAGGGGCGACGGACTTTCGACGCCCGCGCTGCCGTCATGTCCATCGATGTCCTGGCCCCGACGCAGGCACCTTCCGGGGTGCCGGCCGTACCGTGTGCGATACTCGAACTGGTCGTGCGGCAGGTCACCCCGTCCGTACGGCCCGATGACGTCCTTTCCGGCCTCCGCGTGGTGGCCGACCTGGAGCCGCCGGTCTCGCCGAGGGTGACCCGGCTGGCTCAGGGCACGCTGACCGCGCAGGGAGCGATCGTGGATCCGTTGGATGCGGACCGCGACGGGGCAGCCATCGTTGGGCACTGACCGACGGTCAGGGCTCTTGTCGGCAGACTTCGGCGGTCGCGCACCACGCGCGTCCGGCGGAAACACTTTTGCGGCGACCCTGCGTGGCAGCGCTCACCCGCGCCCGGGGCAGCCAGAACTGGAGAACGTCCATGCTCGAGAACGAGCCCGAGGGCGGCGAACGGACCGGTTCACAGCCGGCCGGCGACACCGCTGAGCAGAGCAGCACCACCGATGGCACCGCCGGCACTCCTTCGGCGGCGGGCACGGAACAGCCCGCTGCCGAGAGCGTCGAGCCCGCAGCGCCGCCGCGACGGGCGCGGGCCACCCGGCGACGGGCCGCACCGCTCAACCAGCCGGAGCAGGCCGAGGCGCCCGTCGAGGCTTCCACCGGTGGAGTCGGCGCCGTCGAGTCGCCGCAGGCGGAGGTCTTCGCCCCGATCTCCGGCGACCTGGACGTCGCCCCGAAGACCCCCCGACGCCGTCGCAAGGCCGCTCCCGTCGAGACGACCGCCGAGGAGCCGCTGGTCGCGGCCAGCGCCGAGCTGGCCTCGCCCGAGGTCGTCCCGCCGGTCAAGGTGACCCGCACCCGGCGCAAGAAGGCGACGCCCGCCGTCACCGAGCCCGAGCCCGCCGCCGTCACCGAGCCCGCCGCGTTGGTGGAGCCCGAGCCCGCCGCCGTCACCGAGCCTGAGCCCGCCCCGGCCGACGAGCCTGCCGCCGAGACGCCGGCCGAGTCCGACCTGCGCGAGGCGGAAGCCGAGCTGGACGAGGCGCAGACCCCGACCGGCCCGACCACCGAGCAGGCGTTCGGCGACGTGGAGCCCGGTGTCGCCGTGGCCAACGTCGTCGACGAGCCGGTCGAGCCCGCCGAGGTCGTCGAGGCCGCGCCGCCGAAGACCCGCCGTCGGCGCGCCGCGCTCTCCGCGCCCACCGTGCTGTTCATGGCGCCGCAGCCGGACGCCGTGCCGGTGGTCGGTCCGGTGGAGGCCACTCCGATCGCCGAGGAACCGGTCGTCGAGGCCGAGCCGTCCCGTCGACGTCGGCGCGCTCGCCGTGACGCGGAGCCGGTGGAGCCGGTCGAGGTCATCGAGGCCGAGGAGGAGCCGACCGAGGAGGTCGAGGAGGCCACCGAGGCGGACGAGGACGACGAGGACAGCGCCGCCGCGCGCCGTCGCCGCCGGCGCGGTCGCCGTGGTCGGGGCCGGGGCAAGGGCGGTGCCGACGACGCCGAGGACGAGGAGTCCGACGAGGCGGCGCAGGCCGACGAGGAAGAGACCGCCGAGGCCGAGGTCGAGGGTGACGAGGACGAGGAGTCCGAGGGCGGGGACGGGATGACCCGTCGTCGCCGTCGCCGTCGCCGCCGGGGTGCGGGTGACACCGAAGGTGCCGCCGACGACGGCGTGCCGACCGTGGTCAAGATCCGTGAGCCCCGCAAGACCGTCGACGAGGTCCAGGGTGTGTCGGGCTCGACCCGGCTGGAGGCCAAGCGTCAGCGTCGGCGGGACGGCCGGGAGCAGCGGCGTACGCGCCCGCCGATCCTCAGCGAGTCGGAGTTCCTGGCCCGCCGGGAGGCGGTGGACCGGGTGATGGCGGTCCGGCAGCGCGGCGACCGCACCCAGATCGCGGTCCTGGAGGACGGCGTGCTGGTCGAGCACTACGTCACCCGCAACTCCTCGGGCACCATGGCCGGCAACGTCTACCTGGGCAAGGTGCAGAACGTGCTGCCCAGCATGGAGGCGGCGTTCGTCGACGTCGGCCGGGGCCGCAACGCGGTGCTCTACGCCGGCGAGGTCAACTGGGACACCTCCGGGCTGGAGGGGCGTGCCCGCTCGATCGAACAGGCGCTGCGCTCCGGCGACTCGGTGCTGGTCCAGGTCACCAAGGACCCGATCGGGCACAAGGGCGCGCGACTCACCAGCCACATCGCGCTCTCCGGTCGGCACCTGGTCTACGTGCCCAACGGCAACGCGTCGGGTATCAGCCGGAAGCTGCCGGACACCGAGCGCAAGCGTCTCCGCGACGTGCTCAAGAAGCTGGTCCCGGACGGCGCGGGCGTGATCGTCCGTACGGCCGCCGAGGGCGCCAGCGAGGACGAGTTGGCCCGCGACGTCAAGCGGTTGCAGGCGCAGTGGGAGGACATCCAGGCCAAGGCCGCCGAGGGCGGCGCTCCGGTGCTGCTCTACGAGGAGCCCGACCTGGTGATCCGGGTGGTCCGGGACCTGTTCAACGAGGACTTCCGCGAGCTCGTGATCGAGGGCGAGCAGTCGTACGGCATGGTCGAGTCGTACCTGTCGCACGTCTCCCCGGACCTGGTCGACCGCGTTCGTCGGCACGTCGGCACGAACGACGTGTTCGCCGAGTACCGGATCGACGAGCAGATCATCAAGGGCCTGGACCGCAAGGTGTTCCTGCCCTCCGGTGGCTCGCTGGTGATCGACAAGACCGAGGCCATGACGGTCGTCGACGTGAACACCGGCAAGTACATCGGCTCCGGCGGCAACCTGGAGGAGACGGTCACCCGCAACAACCTGGAGGCGGCGGAGGAGATCGTCCGCCAGCTCCGGCTGCGGGACATCGGCGGCATCGTGGTGATCGACTTCATCGACATGGTGCTCGAGTCGAACCGGGAGTTGGTGCTGCGCCGACTCACCGAGTGCCTGGGTCGGGACCGCACCAAGCACCAGGTGACCGAGATCACGTCACTCGGTCTGGTGCAGATGACCCGTAAGCGGATCGGCGCGGGCCTGCTGGAGGCGTTCAGCGAGACCTGCGAGTGCTGCAAGGGTCGGGGCGTCATCATGCACACCGAGCCGGTGCCGGAAAAGCCGCGCAACGGCGGGGCCGCGGAGAAGGTCAAGGCGGTGGCGTCGTCGGCGCCGGCCGCTCCGGCCGCTCCGGCCGCTCCGGCTGGGGAGAACGGCACGCCGTCCTCCCGTCGCCGGGCGCGCAAGAGCGCCCCGGCCGAGCGCGCGGTGGCCGAGGTCGTCGACACCGACACCCGCGCCGAACCGGACGCCGACTACCAGGACACCATGGGGTACGACCTGTCCCGCTACGAGACGGAGACGGAGGCCGCTCCGGCGGTGTCCGACAGTCAGCGGGGTGAGTCGGTCCGACTGGCCGCAGCGGACGACCCGGACGCTCTCGCCGACGTCGACGCCGACGGCGACGAGGAGGCCACCGAGGGTGGTGCCGGACGTCGCCGCTCCCGCCGGGGTGGCGCCCGTCGGCGGACCCGCCCCTGACGGCTGACCGGCCCGGTGTTTCTGACGGCTGACCGGCCCGGTGTTTGACGAGGTCCCTTTTCCGGCAATGTGTCGGGGGAGGGACCTCGCCGCTCCGGTCACCCCCGACCCGGTAGTGGTCGGCCCCGGTCAGGAGAAGAAGATGCGTCGCCTGCTCGCTCGTACCCTGCTGGTGGCCGTGCTCGTCGCCGGAGGGGGCTGCTCGGACGGCCGGCCCGGTGACGCGGGCCCGGTCGGCGTGACCGGCGGTTCCGACCCGTCGGCGTCGGCCGCGGGGTCGGGAGGATCGACCGGTACGCCGGTGGGTGGCGCTGTGGTGGGCGGCGACGCCCAGGTCTGCGCGGAGTCGCAGCGGGCCGGTGCCACCGCCGTCCGTGAGTACGTGGCGGAGGTGGGCCGCATGCTCGCGGCGGTGGGCGCGGGCGACACCGTCACGGCCGGCGTGGCCCGCGACGGGGCACAGGCGGCTCTGGCCGGCTGGCGGGCCGCGCTGCGAGAGCAGGGGACACGGGCGGCCGACGCGCAGCTCAAGACGCTGCTCAGTGACCTCGGCACGGAGGTCGCCGCGCTCGGCGTCGACGTCGAGTCGATCGACGAGACCGAGTTGGACCGGCTCCAACAGCGCCTCGATCAGCTCTGCGCCGGTTGACCCGGGCGGGCCGGTTTGGGGTCCACGCCGGCAATGGCGTACTCTTGCCTGCGGCCCACCTTTCGTGTGCCGAGTTCCCGCGTGCCCGCGCCGCCGTGCACTGCTACCCGGCGAGCCGCCGCGGGGACGACCGCCAGCAGCCTCAACGACAGGGAGTCCGCCTCCGATGTACGCGATCGTCAAGACCGGCGGCAAGCAGTACAAGGTCGCCGAGGGCGACGTGATCGAGGTCGAGAAGCTCACCGGTGCCCCCGGTGACGCGGTGAAGCTCACCGCGGTGCTCCTCGTCGACGGTGACGACCTGGTGACCGACGCGGCGAAGCTTGCCGAGGTCGCGGTGTCCGGCGAGATCGCCGCGCACACCAAGGGCCCGAAGATCCGGATCCACAAGTTCAAGAACAAGACCGGCTACCACAAGCGCCAGGGTCACCGCCAGCCGTTGACCCAGGTCAAGGTGACCGGCATCTCCAGCGGGAAGTAGGTCGTCCTCCAATGGCTCACAAAAAGGGTGCGTCCAGCTCGCGTAACGGTCGCGATTCCGCGGCCCAGCGACTCGGCGTGAAGCGCTTCGGTGGTCAGGTCGTCAGCGCCGGTGAGATCCTCATCCGGCAGCGTGGCACCAAGTTCCACCCCGGTGACCTGGTCGGCCGTGGCGGCGACGACACGCTGTTCGCGCTGTCGGCCGGTGCGGTCCTGTTCGGCACCAAGCGCGGTCGCAAGACCGTCAGCATCGTTCCGCAGCAGTAGTTCTCCTCGCTGGGCGGGCCGCGGACCTCCGGGTCCCGGCCCGCTTCGCTTTTTCGAAGTGCGGGGTCGACCCTCGCTGGAAGGATTGACGCCGTGGCGACGTTCGTTGACCGGGTCGTCCTGCATCTGCAGGCCGGTGATGGTGGGCACGGTTGTGTCTCGATCCACCGCGAGAAGTTCAAGCCCTTCGGCGGGCCGGACGGTGGCAACGGCGGGCACGGCGGCAGCGTGTCGCTGGTCGTCGACCCGCAGGTGACCACGCTGCTCGACTTCCACTTCCACCCGCACGTCAAGGCCGACAACGGCAAGGGCGGCGCCGGGTCGAACCGGGACGGGGCCAACGGCCACAACCTGGTGCTGAAGGTGCCCAACGGCACCGTGGTCCAGACCACCGACGGCACCGTGCTCGCCGACATGGTCGGCGCGGGCACCACCTTCGAGGTGGCCCGCGGCGGGCGCGGCGGGCGCGGCAACGCGTCGTTGGCCAACGCCAAGCGCAAGGCTCCGGGCTTCGCCGAGTTGGGCGAGCCCGGCGACCAACTGGACATCGTGCTGGAACTGAAGAGCGTCGCCGACGTGGGCCTGGTGGGCTTCCCGTCGGCGGGTAAGTCGTCGCTGATCTCGGTGATCTCCGCCGCGAAGCCGAAGATCGCCGACTACCCGTTCACCACCCTCGTGCCCAACCTCGGTGTGGTCCGGATGGACAACCACACCTTCACCGTCGCCGACGTGCCGGGCCTGATCCCGGGCGCGGCCACCGGCAAGGGCCTGGGCCTGGAGTTCCTGCGGCACATCGAGCGCTGCGCGGTGCTGGTGCACGTCATCGACTCGGCCACGCTGGAGCCCGGCCGTGACCCGGTCGCCGACATCGACGCCATCGAGGCCGAGCTGAGCCAGTACGGCGGTCTGACCGACCGCCCACGGCTGGTGGCCGTCAACAAGGTCGACGTGCCGGACGGTCGGGACCTCGCCGAGATCGTCCGCCCGGACCTCGAGGAGCGCGGTTACCGGGTGTTCGAGGTCTCCGCGGCCACCCGGGAAGGGCTCAAGGAGCTGACGTACGCCATGGCCGAGCTGGTCGAGGCGGAGCGTAAGGCGGCCCCGCCGGCCGAGCCGACCCGGATCGTGATCCGTCCGACGGCCGTGGACGACGCCGGCTTCACCATCACCGCCGAGGCCGACGGCTCGTTCACGGTGCGCGGTGTAAGCCCGGAGCGGTGGGTCAAGCAGACGAACTTCGACAACGACGAGGCGGTTGGTTACCTCGCCGACCGGCTGGCCCGGCTCGGCGTGGAGGACAAGCTCGCCAAGGCCGGCGCCGAGCCCGGTGACCTGGTCCGGATCGGTGCGCGCGAGTTCGACTGGCAGCCGACGCTGTACGCGGGCGTCGAGTTCGTGCCCGGCAACCGGGGCACCGACCTACGCCTGGAGGACAAGTCGAACCGGGCCTCGGCCGCGGAGCGGCTGGCAGCCCGCAAGGCCCGCCGGGTGCGCTCGGCGGACGAGGTGGGCGCGGACTCGTCCGACGACGACGACGTCGAGGACATCGAGGACATCGAGGACGACGCCGAGTAGCCGGTTGCGCTCCGTGATCGGGTCGACTGCTGGAAACCTGCGCGAAATCCTCCCCGCCTAGCGTCGGGTGATGCTGATCGAGTCGCGACCCGCCACCGATCCCGAGATCGCCGTCCTGACCCGCGCACAGCAGCGTGAGCTGCGCGAGGCCGACGGCGGGTTGGACGGGCAGGTCACCCTCACCCACGATGACATCTGCTATCTGGCGGTGGTGGTGAACGGTCGGGCGGTCGCCTGTGGTGGGCTCCAGTCGCTCGACGCCGTCACCGGCGAGGTCAAGCGGATGTACGTCCGACCGGCGTACCGGGGAAGGGGCATCGCCCGTCAGCTGCTCGCCGCCCTGGAGGAGTGCGCGTTCCGGCAGGGGCACTCGGTGGTCTGCCTGGAGACCGGCACGTACCTGCCGGCGGCCATCGGGTTGTACACGTCGTGCGGCTACGAACCGATCCCGGTGTACGGCGAGTACGTCGGCAACCCGTACAGCGTCTGCTTCGCCAAGCGGCTCCCGGTCGCGGCCTGACGCCTCCGGTCGCGGCCTGACGCCTCCCGGTGGATCGGCAGCTCAGGGCCTGTCGATCGGGCTGTCCAGGCGTCCGCCGGTGCCCGCCGCGTTGGACAGCAGCAGCCCGAGCGCGAGCATGCCGAAGCCGAGGGCGAGGTGCAGCCAGTTGTCGGCGTCGTTGACCGGCAGGATGTTCGCGCCGCCGTCCTCGTCGACTGCCTCGATGGCCAGCCCGTACAGCCAGAGGGCCAGGTAGATCGCGCCGCCGCCGGCCAGGAAGAGTCGGGCGCCGGCGACGCTGCGGGCCAGCGCCAGGCCCACCAGCCCGAACAGCAGGTGCACCGCGTTGTGCAGGATCGACACCTGGAACACGCCGAGCAGTTTGGCGTCCGAGTGGTGCCCGGCGAAGGTCAGCTCGCCGTAGTCGGTGGTGATGCCGGGGATGTAGCCGAGGACGCCGATCAGCAGGAAGATCCCGGCCACGACCAGCGCCGCCACCTGCACCCGGGGTCGGGGCGTGGCAGGTCGGCCACCCCGCGCGTCTCGTGCCATCCCTGCCCCCTCCGGTGGATCTGCCGGTCCCGCGAACCTCGCTGTCCGCAGCGGCGACGTGACGCAGCCCGACGATCCTCCATTTTGAAGTCGCCACCGGCGGCCGCGCAGAGAAATGCATGAACAGGTATGGAAGCCAAAACGCAGGGTAGGTGAGTTGCCAGCGGCCACGGCGACACGGCGGCGCCCCCCCAGCACAACCGCGACGACTTTCCGAGCGGAAGGCCCGGCAGGCCCGCAACCTCTACGGCGAGGCCCGCAGCCAGCTCGCCAGCCAGACCGGTGAGCAGCAGCGCCGGGCGGCGGGCGGCCTGCGGTCGATCGCCGACGAGATGCGTTCGATGGCCGAGCAGGGCGGCCAGGCCGGCCCGGTCAGCGAGCTGACCCGCCAGGCCGCCGACCGGGTGCACGGTGTGGCCGGCTGGCTGGAGGAGCGCCAGCCCGGCGACCTGATCAACGAGGTACGCGACTACGCGCGGCGCAACCCGGGCACCTTCCTGGTCGGCGCGGCGGTGCTGGGCGTGCTGGCCGGTCGCCTGACCCGGGGCATCTCCGCCGCCGGTGACGACTCCGGCAACGGTTCCGCGGGCTACCGCGGCGCGGGGGCGTACGACCCGGAGCGCACCGCGGTGATCCCCACGCCGCCGCCGGCGCCCCGTACGACCCCGGACGTGACCCCGGCCGGTGGCTACCTCGACCCGACCCCGGGCACGTACGCCGAGCCGACCTCGGGCGGTTACGCCGACCCGACTCCGGGCGGCTACAGCGAGCCGGCCAGCACCGGTCAGCCGCTGCCGCCGGTGACCCAGACCGACCCGCTGCCGGGCGTGCCGTCCAGCGGCAGCCCTCGCCCGTGAGGCGCCGAGTCATCCGAAGGGAGGCGGCGGCATGACCATGCCGACGCAGGGGTCCGGCCTGGACTCCGGTTACCACCCGGACGCGGGTGCCCCGCACACCGCGGCCGAGGTGAAGGGCAGCTCGCTCGGTGACCTGATGCGCCAGGTCACCACCGACCTGTCGACGCTGATGCGCCAGGAGGTCGAGCTGGCGAAGGCCGAGATCCGTCAGGAGGGCAAGAAGGCCGGCAAGGCGGCGGGCCTCTTCGGCGGCGCCGGATTCGGCGGCTACATGGTGGCCCTCTTCGTGTCCATCGCGATCTGGCAGTTCCTGGACAACGTCATGGACTCCGGTCTCGCCGCGCTGATCGTGGCCGTGATCTGGGCCGTGGTCGCCGCCGTCCTCTACTCGGCGGCCAAGAAGAACGCCCAGCACGTACGCGGGCTCAAGCAGACCAACGACAGCGTGCAGCGGATCCCCGACGCGCTCAAGCCCCACCCGGAGGGAGTCACCCGATGAGCACCGATCCCGACCAGATCCGCCGGGAGATCGAAGCCACCCGCAACAGCCTCAGCTCCGATGTGGACGCGCTGGCGTACAAGGTCAGCCCGAGCCGCATCGTCGACGACCGCAGGCAGCGGGCCCGTTCCGCGCTGCAGAATGTGAGGGACAAGGTCATGGGAACCGCGTCTGACCTCGGCCACGGCACCGGTCACGCCGCCCACTCGGTTGGTGACCGCGCCTCGTCGGCGGCTTCCAGCGTCAGCGACGCCGCGCACTCGGCGGCCTCCTCCGTCGGCGACGCCGCTCACAGCGCGCCCCGGGTGATCCGGGAGAAGTCGCAGGGCAACCCCCTCGCCGCGGGCCTGATCGCCTTCGGCGTGGGCTGGCTGGCCTCCTCGCTGATCCCGGCCTCCCGCCGGGAGCAGCAGGCCGCCGCGCAGGTCAAGGAGCAGGTCAGCGAGCACAGCGGTGTCGTCAAGGAGAAGCTGGGCGAGGTGGCCAGCGAGCTCAAGGACGAGCTGCGCGAGCCGGCCCAGCACGCCGCCGACTCGGTGCGGTCCACCGCCCAGGACGCCGTGCACGCGGTCAAGGACGACGGGAAGTCGGCCGCCCAGGACGTCAAGGACCAGGCCCAGCAGGCCCGCCAGCAGGTCGGTTCCTGACGACCACCGACACCGACGACGGCTCGTGACCACCCCCGGCGGCGCGAGCCGTCGTCGTATCTCTCCCGCGATCTTGCAGTTTCTGCTGTGGTTATGTCGACTTGTGGGGCTTTCGCCCCCGCAGAAAGTGCAAGATCGCGGGGAGCTGGAGGTGGGCTGCTCTCGGGATTCTGGTTTCGCCGTAGCGGACGCCGCCGAACAGCAGGCGCTGGGTGAGCGCCAGCCAGCTACAGATGCCGCGCTCCAGCAGCCAGAGTGGGGCGGCCAGCGTGGTGCTCGGCGGGAAGACGGCAGCCCCGGCGGCGCGGCGGCGACCCGCCTCGGCCAGGGCCACGACGACGACGACCGTCGTGCCGAACAGCAGCCGGGGCCGGCGGGACGCGACCACCGCCGTCAGGGCGGGCAGGACCGCGAGCGCGGTCAGCAGACGGGCCGGCTGGGCCAGATCGTCGTACGCCTGGCGGACCCGCTGGCCCCGAAAGTGCGCCGCGTCGGGCGGCAGCCGGCGAACGTACAGCCAGGGCGGCGCGGCCTCGATCCCGCCGTACGTGCGGACGGTGCGGATCAGCTCCAGGTTCTCGAAGAGCACGTCCGGGTCGTACCCGCCCATGGCGAGGAACGTGCTGCGGCGTACGGCGAGGGTGCCGGGGTAGTCGTTCCCGAGCGCCCGGTTGAGTAGCGTCCGGCCGGTGTCCCACCAGGCGTGCCAGGGCAGAGGGTCGAAGTAGTTCTGCGGCCGGACCAGGTCGAACCGGTCCAGTAGCCGGTGCACCGCGTGGAGCCCGGCCTCGTCGTACCGGACGTCGTCGTCGGCGATCACCACGTGGTCGTGGCGCGCCGCGCCGACCCCGGTGTGCACCCCCACCACCTTGCCGTTGAGTCCCCGTCCGGCGGGGTCGGGCCGCAGGTGCCGGACCAGCCCGCGCCAGGCCGCCGCGTGCCGGGCGAACAGCGCCGGGGGTGACCCGTCGACCACGAGCACCTCGACGAGACCGCTCAGCCGGCGCAGGTAGCCGGTCAGCTCGTCCAGGCCGGTGTCGGCGTGCCAGCGCAGCGGCAGGACGTACGCCATCGGCAGGACCGTCGAGAGCGCGGCGGTCGGCTGTGTGCCGGTGTCGACCGGCCCGCCCCGCCGGGCGTCACCGGTGGCGGGAGAGGGCATCGGAGTCTCCTGTGCAGGCGGTGTGCGGTGGACGGGACCCCGCTGCACCTGCCCGCCGGGCGGCCGTCCAAACCCGGACGAAGCATCGACAGTCGCGCACACCGGTGGGAGCGGGTCAGACGCGGCGGATGTTGGTGAGGGTCATGCCGCTGGGTGGCAACGCGGGCATGCGATGCAGGTCCAGGCGCAGATCCTGCGGCGGTACGTCGTAGCGCATGTCGCTGGTCAGGTGGGTGGCGGCCCGCTTCATCAGGTCGATCGTGATCCACTCGCCGGCGCAGCGGTGCCCGGTGTGGTCGCCGCCGCCCTGCGCGATCAGCTCGAACGGGTCCACGCGGCGGTTGGCGAACCGCTCGGGGCGGAACAGCTCCGGTTCGGGCCAGAGTGCCGGGTGGTGGTTCGTGCCGTAGAGGTCGAGCAGGACCCGCCGGCCCTGCGGAAAGTGGTGACCCTCCCAGTCGAAGGAGCGCCGGACCCGGGCCGCGGCCATCGGAAAGAACGGGTAGTAGCGGCGCACCTCCTGGACGAACTGTTCGGTGGCCGCGTCGTCACCGTGGACCCGCTGCCGCCAGCCGGGATGGTCGCGCAGGGCGAGCGCGGCGAAGACGACGTACCGGTCCACGGCGACCGTGGGGCGCAGCAGGTTGAGCAGTTCGACGGCGGCGACCCGACGGGGGAGCAGCGTCCCGTGCGCGTCGCGGTGCTCGGCGATGACCCGCAGCGGGCTGCCGGCCGGGGCCGGGTGGATGCCGACACGGGTCTGCTCGACGAGGTCGCTGATCCAGCATTCGGCGCGACGGCGGGCGAGCAGACCCCGCCAGTGCCGTGGGCCGACGACCGCCGGTCCCTCGATCATGGCGTGCAGCTGGACGGCGCGGCGGTCGACCTGCGACGTGGCCAGCGGCACCCCGGCCCAGGCGCAGACCACCCGGGTCAGCAACCGGCCCAGCTCGTCGTAGAGCCGCACCGCGCCGGTCGCCTCCCAGGCGGGAATCCGCGCCTGCCACTCGTCGTCGAAGAGGTGCCCGAGCTGCGCGATCGAGGTCGGTGTCATGATCGACATCAACATCGCCTTGCGGTCGGTGTGCTCCGCGCCGTCCAGTCCCTGCACGCCGCCCCGGCCGGTGAGCGTCCGCTGCACCCGTAGCGGCATGGCGCTCTCGCGGCGGAAGCGCTCCTCGTCGTAGAACAGCATCGCGGCCGGTCGACCCCGCAGACAGATGGTCGGCGCGAGCAGGATGCGGGTCGAGAAGGCGTCGCTGCCGTGGCGGTCGCAGCGCTCACCGATGAACCGGTAGCCGGCGCGCAGCAGCGCGAGGGTGCTGTCCGGGCTGCGGTCGGCCGGCATGGTCGCCATCGGGCCCCCCTGGTGGTTCCGGCGGCGGCCGGCGTCGCCGCCGTGGCCCGTCTACCCTCGTGGCCGCCGCGCAATCCCCGCGTCGACAGCGCGTCCGCTGGCCCCTCCCACGGGCGACGGAACCTGGTTGGCTAGCCGGTGGGGCCGCCGCCAACCGGCATCGCGGGTCGGCTGGCGCGACCCCGGGTGGGCCGACGGCCACGACCACGGGGAGGACGAGATGCACGACAACAGGTCACCACGCTGGCGGCAGCGACGGGCGGTCGAGGCGCCGGGTCCGGCCCGTGCCACGCGGCCACTGCTCGGGCCGCCCGGTCGGCCGACACGACCGCGCCGGTTCTTCACCGTGCACCTGGGCTTCACCGCGCCGGGCGCGGCCGACGCCCGTGAGCAGGCAGTGGCATACGCGGAGGCGCTGAGCCTGCTCCGCCCGGAGGTGGCGCTCGGCGCGGCGGCCCTGTCGCCGGCCGACGCCTGGCAACGGGCCGCGCGGCTGTTCTGCGGTGCGGTCGGCCCGGACGGTGAGCGCTGCGTCGACGTCGCCGACCACCCCGGCTTCCACCACGCGCCCGGGCCCGGCGGTCTCGGCTGGGGTGACGGTGACCAGTGCGACTGAGAGGCCGCGCCGTGGTCGGCGTGGCGTCACCGGTCCGGCCCGGCGTGCCCACCCGACCGGGCGGTCACCGCACGTCGCCCGTGCCGGTGTCCTCGACATCGAAGGGCCGGCACGGGCGACGAGCGGCGTCGGGTCAGTCCAGGTCGAACTCGCCGTCCTGCGCGCCGGCGACGAACGCGTCCCACTCCGCCTGGGTGAAGACCAGCACCGGGCCCTCCGGCTCGGCGGAGTTGCGCATCCCGATCAGGTCGTCCACGAAGGCGACCTCGACGGCGCTCTCGGAGGCGTCCCCCTCGGCCCGTTGCCAGACCGCACGGGAGAGGTCGAAATCGCCCTTGGGGTGCTGCGCCATGCTTCTTTCCTCCACTGCCGGGGTCAGGTGGGGACCGCACGCCGATCCCCATCGGGCAGGATAAGCGGATGCCGAGCCTGACCCGTGTAGAGGCGACCGCGCGTGGCGCGGCGATTACTGTCGAGTCCTATCAGGTGGACCTCGACCTGACCGGCGACGGCGACCTGTTCCGGTCCCGCGTCGAGATCCGGTTCCGGGCGACCGCCGGCACCGCCACCTTCGCCGAGGTCAAGCCCGCCAACCTCCTCGGGGTACGCCTCAACGACCGTCCCGTCGACCCCGCCACGCTGAGCGACAACCGGTTGCCGCTGGCTGATCTCGACACGACGAACACCCTCGTCGTCGAGGCGGAGATGGCGTACTCCAACGCCGGGGAGGGGATGCACCGCTTCGTCGACCCGGCCGACGGCGAGACCTACCTCTACGCGGTGACGTTCCTCGACAACGTCCAGCGCATCTTCGCCGCGTTCGACCAGCCCGACCTCAAGGCGCCGTTCACCCTCTCGGTCACCGCGCCGGCGGGCTGGACGGTCTCCAGCAACGCCGAGGTGGCCGCCAATCCGGCCCCGGGGCGCTGGGAGTTCGCCCCGAGCGCGCCACTGTCCACGTACTTCTTCTCGCTGATCGCGGGGCCGTACCACGTGCGGCGGGCCGAGCACGACGGTGTGCCGATGGCGATCTACTGTCGACGGTCGCTGGCCGAGCACCTGGACGCCGACGCCGAGGAGATCTTCACCATCACCGGGCAGTGCCTCGACCGGTTCCACCAGCTCTTCGCGGAGCGTTACCCGTTCGGCAAGTACGACCAGGCGTTCGTGCCCGAGTTCAACGGCGGCGCGATGGAAAATCCGGGCATCGTCACCTTCCGCGACGACTACGTGTTCCGTTCGGCGGTCACCGACACCCAGCGCGAGCAACGGGCCACCACGATCGCGCACGAGATGGCGCACATGTGGTTCGGTGACCTGGTCACCATGCGCTGGTGGGACGACCTGTGGTTGAACGAGTCCTTCGCGGAGTACCTCGGCACCCGGGTCACCGCCGAGGCGACCCGCTTCGGCCAGTCGTGGACCACGTTCGCCATGCGCCGCAAGGCCTGGGGGTACGCGGCCGACCAGCGCCCCTCCACCCATCCCGTCGCGCCGCCGGAGGTGGCCGACGCCGACGAGGGCCTGCTCAACTTCGACGGCATCTCGTACGCCAAGGGCGCCGCCGTGCTGCGGCAACTTGTCGCGTGGCTCGGCGACGAGGCGTTCCTGGCCGGCCTCAACGCGCACTTCGCCGCGCACCGGTTCGGCAACGCCACCCTCGCCGACCTGCTCACCAGCCTGAGCACCGCCAGCGGGCGGGACCTGTCCGGTTGGGCCGAGCTGTGGCTGCGCCGGCCGCAGGTCAACACGTTGCGTGCCGAGGTCGGCGTCGACGCCGACGGCCGCTACACCGAGGTCGCCGTGGTGCAGACCGCCCCCGAGTCGTACCCGGTGCTGCGTCCCCACCGCATCGGCGTGGGCCGGTACGCGGCGGACGGCACCGTGCGGCGCGACGAGGTGGATCTCGACCCGGCGGTCGACGGCGGCCGTACCGTGCTCGGCGCGTTGGCCGGCGAGCCGGCGGCGCAGTTGCTGCTGCCCAACGACGGTGACCTGACGTTCGCCAAGGTACGCCTCGACCCGGCGTCGGCGGAGGCCGTCGCGCTGGTCCTGCCGGGCCTGGCCGATCCGCTCACGCGTGCGGTGCTCTGGGGCGAGGCCCTGGACGCGGTGACCGACGGTGAACGGCCGGTGGGTGGCCTGGTCGACCTGATGGTCGCGGCGCTGCCCGCCGAGACCGAGGTGATCATCGCGGAGGACGTGCTGACCCTCAGCCGGTCGCTGGTGGACCGCTACCTCGACCCGCTGGCCCGTTCGGCGGCGCTGGCACGGGTCGCCGGAGCGTGCCGGCGCCTGCTCGACGGGGCGCCGGCGGGGGAGTCGTTGCAGCTGGCCGCCGCGCGGGGCTGGATCTCCGCGACGACCGACAGCGACCTGCTCGTCGGTTGGCTCGCCGGCCGGGACGTACCGGCCGGGCTGGAGGTCGACGCGGAGCTGCGCTGGGCCGTGCTGCGCCGGCTCGTGGTGCTGGGCGCGGCGGGCGCGGAGGAGATCGCCGCCGAGACGAGTGTCGACGTCAGCTCGGCCGGCGCGGAACGGGCCGCCCGTTGCCGGGCCGCGCTGCCCGACCCGGCCGCGAAAGAGGCGGCATGGGAGATCATCGTGCGCGACAGCGAGCTGTCCAACCGGCTGCTGGAGGCGACGGCGGAGGGCTTCTGGCAGCCCGAGCAGGCCGACCTGACCGCCGCGTACGTCGAGAGGTACTTCACCGAAATGCCGGCCGCCGCTCGTCGGCGTACCCCCTGGACTGCCGACCGGGTGGCGAAGCTGGCGTTTCCCCACTACGCCGTGGCGCAGCCGACCCGGGAGGCGGCCGTGGCGCTGCTGGCCCGCGACGACCTCACGCCGGGCCTGCGGCGGGTGGTCACCGACGCCGACGACGACCTGCGGCGGGCGCTCGTCGCCCGGACGGCGGTGGCCGCCGCCGCGGCCTGAGGCTGCTCCCGCCGGTCGGGCGCGGGGTGGCCTGGCGGCCACCCCGCGCCTCCGCGTTCAGCCCAGGGCGGGTTCCGCCATGACCGGGGCGTCGAAGTCGATGGTGTAGCGCTGCTCGTGGGCGATGGTCCGTTCCGGGTCCATCGCCGTCCGCACGAGCAGCGGCATCAGCAGCGGCATCAGCGTCCGGGCGACCGGCCCGGGTGCCTTGGTGTGGTTGATCCGCGCCGCACGGGCGGCGACCTTCTCGACCCGGGTGCGACGCAGCCGCACGTACGCCTCGAAGGCCGACGTCACGTCGGGCAGGTCCCGCAGGCAGCGGGCGAGCTGCACCGCGCTCTCGATGGCGAGCGAGGCGCCCTGCCCGGAGCTGTTCGACGGCGCGTGCGCGGCGTCACCGACCAGCACCAGGCGGCCCCGGTGCCAGTGCGGCACGGGCGGCATGATCTGCAACGCGCCGACCACCTGGAGGTCCTCGGCGGCGCTGGTGGCCATCAGCTCCCGACCCGGGTCGTCGTCGCCGTAGGTGGCGCGCAACGTGTCCAGCCACTGCCGCGCCGGCACCGCACGGGCCTCGACGATGCTCATCGGCCGGTGCCCCGGCAGGTTGGCACCCCAGCGGGTGCCGCCACCGGGCTCGGGCCAGTACAGGTAGTAGCCCCGCCGCCCGAAGGCGAACGTCATGGTGCCCGGCTCGGCGTCCACCTCGTGTCGGGCGACCGCCTCGAAGCCGAGCAGCCCGGTGAACCGGGGGCCGGGCGCGGCCGGGTCGATGAGGCCACGGACCGTGGAACGGATGCCGTCCGCGCCGACCAGGACGTCGGCGCTGGCCGTGCTGCCGTCCTCGAAACGGGCGGTGACGCCGCCGTCGGTCTCCTCGACGCCGACCAGTCGCTTGCCGTACGCGTAGGTGACGCCCTCGGCGACAGCCCGGTCGTGCAGCAGCCGGTGCAGTTCGGCCCGGTGCACCACGCGCAGCGGCGGCACCCCGGCCAGCATCGGCAGGTCGATGCGCCGGGCGCCGACGGCCATGACGCTGCGGTGGATTCCGGTGGCGATCGCGGTCACCGCCTCGTCCGCGCCGACCGCCCGCAGGGCGGCCACGCCGTTCGGCGCGAGCGCGAGGGTGCCGCCGATGCCGCCCACCCCGCCGGCGGTCTCCGGGTACGCCTCGGCGACGGTGACGGTGATGCCGGCGCGGCGTAGCGCGAGGGCTGTCACCGGCCCGGCGATGCCGCCGCCGATGACGATCGCGGTTCGTACCGTTGTCATGCTGTCTCTCCCTGGGTCGTCGCGTGGGTGCGTACGAACCGACCTGGGAGGGGACCCGGTTATCCTCGTGGTTGCCGCTTCGGGCCGGGTGCCTGCTCAGGTGCCGGTTCGAGGTAGGGCTCCGGCGGGGTGTTGGCGCACCCCGCCGGAGCTGTCTTGTCAGTCGGCGCTGTCGGGGTCTCTGCTGGTCCTTTCGGCGAGCTCGATCAGCTCGGCCGGCATCTCGCCGGTCTCGTGGAAGGCCCGCCAGGTGTCCAGCCCCGGGTAGCTGCCCGAGGTGAGCTCCGCGAGCAGGGCCCGCAGCCAGACCGCTTCCGCGTCCCGGATGGCCAGGTCGTACTCGGTCTCCACCAGGAACAGTCGCGGGATCTCCCGCAGGTGGGCGTCGAGCGTCTCGCGGTCGCGCCGGAGCGCGTCGTCCAGCCGTTCGAGCCGCTGCCGGAGGAGGTCGGTGGCCTCGTCGGGATGCAGTGCGGCGAGCACCGAGAGGCCGGCCCGGAAGCGGGGATGCTCCGGCATCGGCGTACCGACCAGCTCGCGCGCCCAGTCGACCAGCTCGGCCCGTCCCGCGTCCGTGATCCGGTAGACGGTGCGTTCCGGTCGACGGCCCTCGCGGACGCTCTCCACGGCGGCGATCAACCGGTGTTTGTCCAGGTTGCGGATCACCGTGTAGAAGGAGCCCCACTTGAACTCCATGTCCTGGTCCTTGCCCCAGGCGCGCAGCGTGCTGGCCATCTCGTAGGGGTGCATGGGCCGCTGGACGAGGGCGGAGAGCGCGGCCAGTGCCAGCAGGTTGCCGACCTTGCGTCGCTTCGGCATGACGCACCTCCCAAATACTCGTTGACGAGTATACGCATACGAGTATTCGCGTCACCAGCCCTCGGGCCGCCAGGACCGGCGCGCACGGCCGGCCTACGATCACGGGGTGGAGGAAGATATCCGGCGGATCGGGATCATGGGTGGCACCTTCGACCCGATCCACCACGGGCACCTCGTCGCGGCCAGCGAGGTCGCGGACCGGTTCGGCCTGGACGAGGTGGTCTTCGTCCCGACCGGGCAGCCGTGGCAGAAGGCTGACGAGCCGGTCAGTCCCGCCGAGGACCGGTACCTCATGACGGTCATCGCCACCGCCTCCAACCCCCGCTTCCAGGTCAGCCGCGTCGACATCGACCGCAGCGGACCGACGTACACGGTCGACACGTTGCGCGACCTCCAGGCCGAGTACGGTCCCAAGGTTCAACTCTTCTTCATCACCGGCGCGGACGCGCTGCAACGCATCCTGTCCTGGAAGGACCTGGACGAGATCTTCGAGCTGGCGCACTTCATCGGCGTGACCCGGCCCGGTTTCGCGCTGACCGACAAGCACCTCCCGGCGGACACGGTCAGCCTGGTCCAGGTGCCGGCGATGTCCATCTCGTCGACGGACTGCCGCGCCCGGGTCGCCCGGGGTGAACCCGTCTGGTATCTGGTGCCCGACGGTGTGGTGCAGTACATCGCCAAGCGACGCCTCTATCAGCCCTGATTGCGTCCGGTATGCGCCGTTTCGTGCGCCTAACCGACCAGAACTGACGGGTCGGGACCTCGCCGGGTGTGAGACGCTTGGAGGATCGCACGCCTGATCGAAGGAGAACGGTGACAGTTTCCGAACGCGCGCACGAGCTGGCGATCGCCGCCGCCCAGGCAGCCGCCGACAAGAAGGCGCAGGACATCGCGATCATCGACGTCGGCGACCAGCTCGCCATCACCGACGCGTTCCTGCTCGCCGCCGCCCCGAACGAGCGTCAGGTGCTCGCCATCGTCGACGCCATCGAGGAGCGCCTGCTGGAGCTTCCGGAGAAGGCCAAGCCGATCCGGCGCGAAGGCGAGCGCGGCGGCCGTTGGGTGCTGCTCGACTACGTCGACATCGTGGTGCACGTCCAGCACACCGAGGAGCGCGAGTTCTACGGGCTCGACCGCCTCTGGAAGGACTGCCCCACCATCCCGTTCGTCGACCGCGACCTGGTCGAGGCCGACGCCAGCGGGTCCGCCGCGGCCGAATGACCCGGCTGATCGTCTGGCGGCACGGCAACACCGACTGGAACGCCGCCAACCGCGTCCAGGGGCAGACCGACGTACCCCTCAACGACCTGGGCCGCGACCAGGCCCGCGCCGCCGCGCCGCTGCTCGCGTCGCTGCGACCCGATGCCATCGTGTCCAGCGACCTGAGCCGCGCCGCGGACACCGCCGGCGCGCTGGCCGCGCTGACCGGGCTGCCGGTACGCACCGACGCGCGGCTGCGCGAGCGGCACTTCGGCCAGTGGCAGGGCCTGCACCTCACCGAGGTGGCCGAGCGTTTCCCCGCCGAGTACGCCCGTTGGCGGGCCGGCGACCCGGCCCCGGGGGCGGATCTGGAGCCGCTGCACGACCTCGGTGATCGGGTGGCCGCAGCACTCCTGGCGGCGGCCGACGCGACCCCCGGCGGGACCGTGGTCATCGCCACCCACGGCGGTGGCTCCCGCCAGGGCATCGGTCACCTGCTCGGCTGGCCCGCCGACGTGCTGCGCACCATCGGCTCGCTGGCCAACTGCCACTGGACGGAACTGCAGCACGACGACGTGCGAGGTTGGCAGCTCCGCGGTCACAACGTCGGGCTCGTCACCGCGCCGGCCGTCGTCGACGCGGTCTGAGCGCGCGACCGACCCGCGCACCTCGGCGCACCGGGTCGTGATCGGCTAGCGTGCCGGGCATGCCCGTCGCGGTCGTCACCGACTCCACCGCCTACCTCCCGCCCGAGCTGGTGCGGCGGCACCGGCTGACCGTCGTCCCGCTGACCGTCGTGCTCAACGGCGCGGAGGGGCTGGAGGGAGTGGAGACGCAGCCCGCCGACGCCACCCGCGCACTGGGCGAGCGGCGGGTGTCGGCCAGCACCTCCCGCCCCGCGCCCGAGCAGTTCGCCCGGACGTACCGCCGCCTCCTGGACGACGGCGCCGACGGCATCGTCTCGGTGCACCTGTCCGCCGGCCTGTCCGGCACCGTCGAGGCCGCCCGGCTCGCCGCCGTCGACGTCGACGGCCGGGTCGAGGTCGTCGACAGCCGCTCGACCGGCATGGGGCTCGGCTTTCCGGCCATCGCCGCCGCCACCGCCGCCCAGGCCGGAGCGGACCTGGCCGGCGTACGCGAAGCGGCGCTCGCCGCCGTCGCCCGGACCACCGTCTGGTTCTACGTCGACACGCTGGAGTTCCTCCGCCGGGGCGGCCGGATCAACGCCGCCGAGGCGCTGTTCGGCACCGCCCTCTCGGTCAAGCCGATCATGCACATGCCGGACGGGACGATCGTGCTGCGCGAGAAGGTGCGTACCGCCAGTCGGGGAGTGGCCCGACTCGTGGACCTGGCCGTCGAGGCGGCCGGCGACGACGACGTCGACCTCGGCGTACACCATCTGGCCGCACCCGAGCGCGCCGAGGCGCTGCTCGCCGCGCTCACACTGCGTCTCGGCGAACGCCTGCACGACACGTACGTCTCCGAGGCGGGCGCGGTGGTCGCCGCGCACGCCGGGCCGGGTCTGGCCTGCGTGGTCGTCCACCGTCGGCCCCGGAGCTGACCTCGTGGCCACCGCCTGTGTGGTGACCGGTGGCGGCCGTGCCGCCTCCGGGTCCTGACGACCCGGAGGCGGCACGCCTGCTCGCTCAGCTACGCAGCGACCACTGCTGGTTCTGTTGCCCGTTGCAGGCCCAGAGGATGAGTTTCGTGCCGTTGGCGGTGCCGGCGCCGTTGGCGTCCAGGCAGAGCCCGGACTGGACGCCGCTGATGGTGCCGTTGGCGTTGACGTTCCACTGCTGGTTCGTGCCGCCGTGGCAGTCCCAGATGATCACCTGAGTGCCGTTGGCGGTGCCCTGACCGTTGGCGTCGAGGCACTTGTTGCCGTACACCTGGATCTGCTTTCCGGCCGTGTAGGTCCAGCGTTGCGCGGTGCTGTTGCTGATGCAGTCCCACAGTTGCACCTGGGTGCCGTTGGTGCTGGTGCCGTTCGGCACGTCGGCACAGCGACCGGACTGTGCGCCCACGATCTGGGCGTTCTGCTGCGGGTTGCCGCCGCTGGCGGGGGTGTAGGCGGCAGCGGCGATGTTGGCCTGTACGGCGTCCTCGGTGGCCGCCGTCGGGTAGCCGGAGGTCAGCACGCCCTCGAAGAAGGTGCCACGGCCGGTGATGCTGTTGTCACCACCGATGCCGAGCAGGATGGCCCCCTCCTTCTTCATCGGGTTGTAGCCGTTGGGACGACGGCCGTCGAAGTAGGTGGTCAGGCCACCCGACTGCGCGTTCCCGCCCCGGATCGCCCAGTGGTTCGGCTCGCCCTTGACCATCGCCGTCACGAAGCGGTGGTTGATGGACGCGATGTTGTTGTAACCCGCGTTCACCCCCGAGAACAGGCCCCACTCCAGGTCCGCCATGATCCAGGGGCCAGCACCTGCTCCGTAACCCCACTGCTTGTTGGCGCCGAAGTAGACCGTCTCCATGATGGCGCGTTCGTCGGCCAGGACGTTGGTCTGCGCGTTGCCGTAGTCGAAGCAGCACCACTGGTTGTAGTGCGTGCCGTCCACGACGGCGTAGATGCCCTCGGGCTGGTCGCCGGTCGCGACGCCGTTGGTGTTGTTGTTGCGGTAGCCGGTGCCCGGGGCGATGTAGACGCCGTACGCCTTCTGGCCGCCGACGGTGACCGGTGCCGCCTTCGCGTCGGCGAGGTTGTCGTACCCGCCGGCCGCGGGGCCGCTGAAGCCACCCGGAGGTGCCTGGGTGAGGCGGTTGTTGCGACCGGACTGGTCGTAGATGATCGTGATGACGCAGCTCGTGTTGGCGCAGAACGTGTCCTGGGTGGCCGCGTTGGCGACGCCGCCGGCGCTGACCACGCCGACGTCGCGCGTGGTGTTGTCCGACGATCGGCGGACCTGGTAGAGCGCGCTGTCGTACGCGCCGTAGAGGGCCCGGGTGGTGCTGTGCGCGGCGACGCACGGTGTGCCGCCGGCGGCGTAGATGTCGCACGGGCCGGTGCCGGCGGCGCGGGCGACGCCCGGCGTCTCCGAGACCACGTAGGCGCCGGCGCCGGCGACGAGGACCAGCAGGGTCCCCGCTGCGGCCAGCAGGCGGTGCAGCCTTCTCTTCACGTCCATGGATTCCCCTTGCGTGCGGCGGTGGTGGTGGGGGTGATGTCACGCGTGATAGCGCTAACATTAATCGCCATCCATGGAAGCGCGCTACCTTCCGGCGGCCCTGCGCTGTACCAGACACGAGCTTGATCAGGGCGTTGTCCACAGTGCCGTCGACTGTCCACAGGACGGGGTCGCGATGCCCCGTCGTGGCGCCCGACGTCCTAGCGTCGCGGCGTGGCAGAGGACGAGGAGACAGCGGTACGTCAGCGTCTGCGCCGGCTGACGGCCGCGACGGGTGGCGGGTCGCCGACTCCGTCGGGCAGCGGTGCGTCGACGACGGAGTCGCCCACCGGTCCCGGCGGTGGTGCGCCACGACTGCCCGGCCCTGGGGCGTTCGATCCGGGACGGCGCGGTGTGCGGGCGTTGGCTGCCGTGGCCCTCGTGGTGGTGCTGGCCGCCGCCGGTTGGGCCTGGCGGTCCCGGCCGCACGCGGAACCGGTCGCCCCGCCGGTCGGCGAGGCCACCCCCGCCGTCGCCGAGGTGCAGGGCAGCGCGTCGGCGTCCGGCGAGCTGGTGGTCGCGGTCGCGGGCAAGGTACGCCGACCCGGGCTGGTGCGCGTACCGGCGGGGGCCCGGCTGGCCGACGCCCTGTCCGAGGCCGGCGGCCCGCTCCCCGGCGTCGACGTGACACTGCTCAATCCCGCCCGGAAGGTCACCGACGGCGAGTTGATCGTCGTCGGGGTGACGCCACCGCCGACACCGGGCGCCGCGGCCGGTCCCGCAGCCGGCGGGGCACCCGGCGGGGTGGTGAACCTCAACACCGCGACGCTGGCCCAGCTCGACGCGCTGCCGGGGGTGGGGCCGGTGCTCGCCCAGCGCATCCTCGCCTACCGGGATCAGCACGGCGGGTTCCGGACCGTCGGCGACCTGCGCCAGGTCGAGGGGATCGGCGACGCGCGCTACGAACAGCTCAAGGACCTGGTGACGGTATGAACGCCCCACCTGTCGTCGGCGAGCCGCCGCCACCGGATCTCCGGCTCGCCGGGTTGGCCGTGGCCGCCTGGCTCACCGCGCTCGCCGGCCTGCACCTCGGCGCCCGTCCACTGCTGCTGGTGGCCGGCGGGGCGGCCGTGTCGACAGCGCTGAGCACCCTGCACCTGCTCGGCCGGCTCGGTCGGCCCGGGGCTCTCGCCCGCCGTTACGGCTGGGTCGCCGTCGCGGTCGGCCTCGGCGTGCTCTGCGGCGCGGCGACGACCGCCGCCCGGCTGGTCGTCCGGGACGCGCCGCCGGTCCGTGCCCTCGCCGAAAAGCGCGCCCCGGTCACCGCCGACCTCGTCGTCCGTGACGATCCACGCCCGATCCGCTCCGCCGGGCGTCCCGGCATGCTGCTGGTGTCGAGTGAGCTGATCCGGCTGACCGGTCCGGACGGCCGACGGCTCCGGGCGTCGGTACGGGT
The DNA here is from genome assembly GCF_043197485.1 of Micromonospora sp. NPDC049102. Lineage (NCBI taxonomy): Bacteria > Bacillati > Actinomycetota > Actinomycetes > Micromonosporales > Micromonosporaceae > Micromonospora > Micromonospora sp. NPDC049102. The sequence continues at coordinate 41,383 of NZ_JBICTE010000007.1, forward strand.
ACTGGTCCTCGCCACCGACCCGGCCTGGCGAGGACTGCTGCCCGGGCAGCGGCTGACCGCCGAAGGGCGACTCGGTGTTCCGCGCGGCGGTGACCTCACCGCGGCGGTGCTCGCCACCACCGGTCCACCCGAGCGGCACGGTACGCCGTCGTGGGCGCAGCGCGCCGCCGGCACGTTACGCGAGGGTCTGCAACGGGCCTGCGCGCCGCTGCCCGACGACCCGGGTGGCCTACTGCCGGGGCTGGTGGTGGGGGACGTCAGCCGCCTGCCGTCCGCCGTCGAGGAGGACTTCCGGGCGACCGGCATGACGCACCTCAACGCCGTCTCGGGCAGCAACGTCGCGATCGTCGTGGGCGCCGTGCTGCTGCTGGCCCGCTGGGCGCGCGCCGGGCCCTGGGTCGCCGGGGTGCTCTGCGGGGTGGCGTTGGTGGGCTTCGTCATCCTGGTCCGCCCGTCACCGAGCGTCGTACGGGCCGCCACGATGGGGGCGATCGGGCTCGTCGCGCTGGCCGCCGGTCGACCCCGGGCCGCGCTGCCCGCTCTGGCCGCCGCCGTCACGGTGCTGGTGCTCGTCGACCCCGAGTTGGCCGGCGACGCCGGGTTCGCGCTGTCCGTACTGGCCACCGGGGGCCTGCTGCTGCTCGCTCCGCGCTGGCGGGACGGGCTGCGCCACCGGGGCGTTCCGGCCGGGTTGGCCGAGGCGCTGGCGGTGCCGGCGGCAGCCCAGGTGGCGTGCGGGCCGGTCGTCGCTGGGATCTCCGGCACCGTCAGTCTGGTGGCGGTGCCGGCCAACCTGCTGGCGGTGCCGGCCATCGCCCCGGCGACGGTGCTGGGCGTGACGGCCGCCGTGCTGTCGCCGGTCTGGCCGGCCGGCGCTGGGTTCGTCGCGTGGCTGGCGAGCTGGCCGGCCTGGTGGCTGGTCGTCATCGCCCGCCACGGCGCCCGCCTCCCGGCCGGCACCCTGCCCTGGCCGGGTGGTGCGGCCGGGGCCCTGCTGCTGGCCGGGCTGACCGTGGCATTGCTGGTGGCCGCCCGTCGACCGCTGGTGCGCCGGCTGGTGGCGGTCGTCGCCGTCGCCGTCCTGCTCGGTGCCCTCGGAGTCCGCCTGATCGCCGGGGGTTGGCCACCGCCGGGTTGGGTGGTGGTGGCCTGCTCCGTGGGGCAGGGCGACGCCCTGGTACTGCCCGTCGCACCCGGCCGGGCGGTGCTGGTCGACGCCGGGCCGGACCCGGGGGCGGTGGACGGGTGCCTGCGGCGGCTCGGCATCCGGGAGGTGTCGCTGCTGGTGATCAGCCACTTCCACCTCGACCACGTGGGCGGGTTGGCCGGGGTGTTCCGGGGGCGGCGGGTGGCGGCCGTGCTGACCCCACCCTCGACGGAACCGGCGAGCGGTCGGGCGGCGGTCCGCGCGGCGGCGATCGGCGGCCGGGCCACGATGCTGGACACCACCGCCGGGGCACGGCACCGGGTCGGCGGTGTCGAATTGCTGGTGCTTGGTCCGCCGTACCCGCTGGCCGGCACCCGATCGGACCCGAACAACAACTCGCTGGTGCTGCGTGCCACGGTCGCCGGTGTCTCGGTCCTGCTGCCCGGCGACGCCGAGACCGAGGAGCAGCACGCGGTGCTGGTCCGGAGCCCGTCGGCACAGCTGCGGGCGGACGTGCTGAAGGTCGCGCACCACGGCTCGGCATACCAGGACGAGGGCTTCCTCGCCGCCGTACGGCCGGCCGTCGCGCTGGTGCCGGTCGGCACGGGCAACTCGTACGGGCACCCGAACCGCGCGCTTCTCGCCCGGCTGAGTAGTCACGGTGCCCGGGTTCTGCGGACCGACATTGACGGCGATGTGGCGGCGATCCGGACCGCCGATGGGTTGGCGGTGGCCCGCCGAGGGGTGCCGCCGGGACGTCCACTGTGAGAGGAACCGCAGGTCAGGGGCGTCGGCGCGGTGGAAATTGCGCACGCCGAGACGAAATCTCGACCGTCTTGCGGATTAGATGGTGAACCGAGGTAAATGTCTGGATTTGCGCTTAGTGCGGGCTGGACCGACCGGGCGGCGAATGAGCAGACCCGTACTTGCCGTAGGCCGTGCGAATATGGGCGACGTGACCCCCGCCAGCCTCGCCCCCATTGTGCTCGTCGTCGGCGACGAGGAGCTGCTCGCCACGCGCGCCGTCTCCGAAGCTGTCGAACGGGCCCGCGGCACCGACCCCGACGTGGACGTCCGCGAGTACCAGGCGGGCGCGCTCACCGTCGGCGAAATCGCCGAGATGCTCAGCCCGTCGCTGTTCGGCGGTCGGCGGCTGCTCATCCTGCGCTCGGGCCAGGACGCCCGCAAGGACCTCGTCGCCGCACTGCTGGCGTACGCCAAGAACCCCGACCCGGAGGTCCAGCTCCTGGTGCTGCACCTGGGCGGCGCGAAGGGCAAGGCGTTCGCCGACGGGCTGCGGTCGGCGGGCGCCACGGTGGTCCCGGCGGCCAAGCTCAAGGGGAACCGCGAACGGGTCGCCTTCGTCCGTGACGAGATCCGCCGGGCCGGCGGCAGGTGCGCCGACGACGCCGCCGACGCGCTGATCGCGGCGGTCGGCAACGACCTGCGCGAGCTGGCCGCCGCCTGCTCGCAGCTCATGGCCGACACCGACGGGCGGATCAGCGTCGAGACGGTGGCCCGTTACTACCGGGGTCGGGTCGAGGTGACCGGCTTCACCGTGGCGGACGCCACGATGGTCGGTGACGTACCGGCCGCCCTGGAGGCGCTGCGCTGGGCCCTGCACGTCGGAGTCGACCCGGTGCCCATCGCCGACGCCCTGGCCGACGGGGTGCGCACGGTGGCCCGGGTGGCGTCGGCCGGGCGGGGCAGCCCGTACCAGCTCGCCAGCAGCCTCGGGATGCCGGCGTGGAAGATCGAGCGGGCGCAGCGGCAGGGGCGCGGCTGGACCCCGGAAGGGCTGGTCCGGGCCATGCAGGTCGCCGCGGAGTGCAACGCGGCCGTCAAGGGGGGCTCGGACGACAGGGCGTACGCCCTGGAACGGGCCGTCTTCTCCGTGGTGGCCGCCCGGCAGGGCAGCAGCCGGTGACGGGGCCGAACCGTACCGGTTGGGCCACCCTGCCCGTCGACGAGGAGCGGTACCGGCCGCTCTACGCACGGCTGCTCGGCCTGCGGTTCGTCAACCCCGGTGGGGTCCTCTGCTTCCTGTTCTTCGAGGGCGCCATCGCCCTGGCCGTGCTGCTCGCCCTGGCGGAGTTGGTCACCTGGTGGGCGGTGCTGGTGCTGCCCGTCGTCGTGGCGGCGATGGTCAAGCTCAACGACGTGGTGGCCGCGGTGGTGGTCCGATCCGCCGCGCTCGTGCCCGAGCAGGAGCGGGACCGCTTCCGCCGGCAGATGGAGCCGGTGGTCGGCCGGGCCCGGGTCGAGTGGATGTCCAACGCGGTGACGGCGGTGGCGATCCCCGCCGACCGGGTGCGGCCCACCCGTCGCGGGGACGTGCGGGACTGACGACCGCCGGGACGGCGAGCACATCAGCGGCACCTGGACACACGGCGGCACCTGGACACACGGAAGCCCCGGACCGAGGTCCGGGGCTTTCCGAATCAGTCTGACGGCAAAGCGTCAGGCGGAGAGCGCCACCACGCGCTTCGCGATCGCGGACTTGCGGTTCGCGGCCTGGTTGGAGTGGATCACGCCCTTGCTGACGGCCTTGTCCAGCTTGCGCGAGGCCTCCTGCATCAGCGCGGTGGCCTTCTCGACGTCACCGGCCTCGGCAGCCTCGTTGAACTTCCGGACGGCGGTCTTCAGCGACGACTTGACCGACTTGTTACGCAGCCGGGCCTTCTCGTTCTGCCGGTTGCGCTTGATCTGGGACTTGATGTTCGCCACGCGACAGCCTCGTCTTGATAGCTCGGGTTGGTCAGCTTGTGCGCGGGATGACGACATGCGTCACCACTGCGCGAAGAGCCAGGTTACCAGGTCGCCCGGGACGAGCCAAAACGGCTCCGCCCGAAGAGGGTCCGTCCCCGGTCGCGGGTGCCGCCGAACGCTCGACGGCTTGATCCACTCGGCTTCCGGGAAACCGCAGTATCCGAGCATGGCTGACAGCCCGACTTCAAGGAAATCGAGCCGATCCCAGGCCGCGCGGAGCCGCCTGGGCGGGGGCCCGCCCGGGCCCGAGGGCCGCTGTCAGCGCCAGCCCTGCCGGTGGGCGAGCCAGTCGAGTGCCTGCTCGCCGCTCCACCGCTGGTGCGCCGACCGGTGCGGCGAGTCCGTCGCCGGTGCCGCGTCCGCCCCGGTGAGGTAGTAGCCGGCCAACGCGGCCAGGGTGGCGTCCAGCGCGTCCGGCGCAGCGCCGGCGGTCACCGGGTGCGTGGCGAAGATCCGGTCGGTGTCCAGGCCGCTGGCGTACGCGGTGAGCAGCAGGGTTGCCAGGTCGAACCAGGCCGGCCCGGTGCAGGCCCAGGTCCAGTCGCAGAGCCAGGCCCGGCCGTCCGGACCGATGAGCACGTTGTCCACCCGTAGGTCACCGTGGATCAGGCCGGTCGCACCGTCCGCGTACCCGGGGAGGCGGGACTCCAGCACCACCAGTTCGGGCAGTCGGCCCCGGGCGGCGGCGGGCAGCGCCGGTGGCGGCTCCCGGCCCGCGGCGACCTCCTCCCACCAGAGGATGTCCGAGCGGGCGAGCTCGGCCAGGTGGGGCAGGCCGAGCGCGATCAGCCCGGTCGGCGGGTCGGCGAGCGCGGCGGCCACCTCGGCGTACGCCGCGAGCGTGGCGTCCAGCTCGGCACGCGCCCAGGGCAGGCGTGGGGTGTGCCCGTCGACCGCGTCGGTGCAGAGCGCGAACCAGCCGGCCTCGTCCAGCGTCCACCGCAGGCGGGGTGCCGGCAGGTCCGCCGGCAGCCGGTCGAGGATCGCGGCCTCCCGGGCGTACCCCTGTGTGAGGTGCGCGACGGTGGGTGACGCCTTGACGAAGGCCCGACCACCGTCTGCGGTGTGCAGCACGGCGGCGAAGCCCCGGGTGAAGCCCGCGGTGGCGACGCGGACGGTGACCACCGGCGCGCCGAGCCGGTCGGCGATGGCGACCCGCAGCGCCGCGGGCAGCGCCGGCCACGACGGGCGCGGCGCACCCGCCTGGCGTGGCACGGGGGGCAGCGGCGGCGAGGACACCCCACCATGCTGCCCCGGGGTACGTGCGCGGCGCGCGGCGACACTGCCAGACTGCCAAGCCATGAGGACCGAGGACTTCTGGCATCTGATCGACCAGGCCCGCGCCGGGGGCGGCGGTGAACCCGGGCCGGTCGCCGCGCGGGCCGTGGCGCTGCTCGCCGAGCGCGATCCGCAGGACATCGTCGGGTACGCCCAGCACCAGACGCGGGTGCTGGCGGCCTCGCACAAGGCCGACCTGTGGGGTGCGGCCTACCTCATCAACGGTGGCGCCTCGGCCGACGGCTTCGAACACTTCCGGGGCTGGCTGATGACCCAGGGGCGTGCCGTCTTCGCCCGCGCGGTCGCCGAACCGGACTCGCTGGCGGAACTGCCCCAGGTGCGGGCGGCCTCGCTCAGCGGGGAGGAGTTCTCCGCCGAGCAGATGCTGGCGGTGCCGTGGGACGCCTACCGCAAGGCCACCGCGTCGGAGCTGCCGGAATCCCGGGAGCCGGTCCGGACGCCGGACCTCAACGACTTCTGGGACTTCGACGACGAGGAGGAGGCGCGCCGCCGGCTGCCCCAACTGGCCGCGCTCTTCGTGGAGCCGCCCATGGAGTGAGGAGTCCTCGGGACCGATCCGTCGCCCGCGCAGTGGGCGTACCCCGGCGGCGTGGGAACATGGAGGGGGTCGGCGGCGCGCCGGCCTGTTCACGTCAGCCGACCAGAACGGACCGCTGTGCCACCGAAGCTCGATCCCGGCGCGAACGCCCCTGGTGCCACCGACCCCGGTCGCATCCGGAACTTCGGCATCATCGCCCACATCGACCACGGGAAGTCGACCCTGGCCGACCGGATGTTGCAGCTCACCGGTGTGGTCGACCCACGGCAGATGCGCGCGCAGTACCTGGACCGGATGGACATCGAGCGCGAGCGCGGCATCACCATCAAGAGCCAGGCCGTCCGGATGCCGTGGACCATCCGCGACGGCGAGCGGGCCGGTGAGCACGCGGTGCTCAACATGATCGACACTCCGGGGCACGTCGACTTCACCTACGAGGTGTCCCGGTCGTTGGCGGCGTGCGAGGGCGCCGTGCTGCTGGTCGACGCCGCGCAGGGTATCGAGGCGCAGACCCTGGCCAACCTCTACCTGGCCCTCGAGAACGACCTGCGCATCATCCCGGTGCTCAACAAGATCGACCTGCCGGCCGCGCAGCCGGAGAAGTACGCCGAGGAGCTGGCCCACCTCATCGGCGGGGACCCCGCCGACTGCATCCGCGTCTCCGGCAAGACCGGCGAGGGCGTGCCGCACCTGCTCGACGAGATCGTCCGGCAGTTCATCCCGCCGGTCGGCGACGCGGCGGCGCCCGCCCGGGCGATGATCTTCGATTCGGTGTACGACGTGTACCGCGGCGTCGTCACGTACGTCCGGGTCATCGACGGCCGGATCAGCGCCCGCGACCGGATCAAGATGATGTCCACCGGGGCCGTGCACGAGCTGCTGGAGATCGGCGTCATCTCACCCGAGATGGTCAAGGCCGAGGCGCTCGGCGTCGGCGAGGTCGGCTACCTGATCACCGGTGTGAAGGACGTCCGGCAGTCCCGGGTCGGTGACACGGTCACCATCAACGCCCGGCCCGCGGCCGAGCCGCTCGGCGGCTACAAGGACCCGAAGCCGATGGTCTACTCCGGCCTCTACCCGATCGACGGGTCCGACTACCCGAACCTGCGCGAGGCACTGGACAAGCTCAAGCTCAACGACGCCGCGCTGGACTACGAGCCGGAGACCTCCGGCGCGCTCGGCTTCGGTTTCCGCTGCGGCTTCCTCGGCCTGCTCCACCTGGAGATCATCCGGGAGCGGCTGGAGCGCGAGTACAACCTCGACCTGATCTCCACCGCTCCCAACGTGGTGTACCGGGCGATCACCGACGACGGCGCCGAGATCGTGGTGACCAACCCGAGCGAGTACCCGACCGGCAAGATCGCCGAGGTGTACGAGCCGGTGGTGCGGGCCACCGTGCTGACGCCCAACGACTACGTGGGCGCGGTCATGGAGCTCTGCCAGGGCCGGCGGGGCAACCTGCTCGGCATGGACTACCTCTCCGCCGACCGGGTGGAACTGCGCTACACGCTGCCGCTCGCGGAGATCATCTACGACTTCTTCGACCAGTTGAAGAGCCGTACCAAGGGCTACGCCTCGCTGGACTACGAGCCCACCACCGAGCAGGCGTCCGACCTGGTGAAGGTGGACATCCTGCTGCACGGCGAGCCCGTGGACGCGTTCAGTGCCATCGTGCACAAGGACAAGGCGTACAACTACGGCGTCACCATCGCCGCCAAGCTGCGTACGCTCATCCCGCGCCAGCAGTTCGAGGTGCCGATCCAGGCGGCCATCGGCAGCCGGGTCATCGCCCGGGAGACCATCCGCGCGATCCGTAAGGACGTCCTTGCCAAGTGCTACGGCGGTGACATCAGCCGTAAGCGCAAGCTGCTGGAGAAGCAGAAGGAAGGCAAGAAGCGGATGAAGATGGTCGGCCGCGTCGAGGTGCCCCAGGAGGCCTTCATCGCCGCCCTGTCCTCCGACTCCGGCGACACCAAAACCCCCAAGAAGTAACCCCCCGACCCCGGCTCCCGACCCTCCTTCGGACCGGACCGGCCCGGCCACCCGTGTTGATCAAGAGGTTCGCGTCATCCGAAGCCCGGATTCTGACGCGAACCTCTTGATCGCCGGGGTCGGGCCGGGTGGGCCCGGTGGGAGCGGGGGTGGGCGGGAAAATTTTGGTTGGCTTTCCTCGGGTTGTCGCCCTGGGCAACATGTTGTCTGACCTGTATGGACGTGTCTTCACGCCAATCGACGCGGCCGCTCGACATCGATGCCGACGACTTCTTGTGCGGGTGAGTCGGTTTGGATTCTTGGTGGGTCGGGAACTTGGTGGTCACGACAGGAAGCACACATTGTGTGTCAGACATTCTTAGAAGGAGGGTGACCGTGGAGCTCACCGTGTGGGGCATCATCACCGCCATCGTTGTTGGTCTCATCGTCGGGGCGCTCGGCCGCCTGGTTGTTCCGGGTCGGCAGAACATGCCGATCTGGCTGCACCTGCTGATCGGTGTCGGCGCGGCTCTGCTGGGTACGGTGCTGGCGCGGGCGATGGGTATCGCGACCGAGACCGCTGGTATCGACTGGACCGAGTTGCTGGTGCAGGTCGTGGTGGCCGCGATCGCGGTCGCGCTGGTGGCCGGTGTCGGTGGCCGCCGCCGCGTCACCCGGTAACACCGCACACCCGTAGTACCGCACGCTTTCGAGGGGCGCCCGGCCATCAGGCCGGGCGCCCCTCGGCGCTGTGATCCGGATCGACAGGGCGCCGTCGTCGGAGGCGTCGTCAACGTACCGGACGGTCACCGGCGCCTGATTCGGCGAACCGCGATGTCCGCCTCGGCCGGTGTCCGGCAGCCGTCCCGCGTCCCGTGCTCCGCGCCTGCGCCCTACGTTCCCGCCAACATCGTGCTCGATCCTGGTTGTAGTGGTCACCGTGATGCCCGATGCCACTAATTCCTGGATGGAGCACGATCTCGGGTGCGATCCGAGACGGGCGCGGAACGCGAGCGCGCGAGGCGGTCCGACCAGGACACGCGGCACCCCAACCCGCGCCGATCTTGCACTTTCTGCTGCGACGTGCCGGGCATTCCACTCCTATCGACAACCGAAAGTGCAAGATCGCCGGGGCGTGGGGCGTGGGATCCGTGCCCTTGTTTGCCAAGTCGTGATCGTCTGGGGCGTGAAGTCGGTTTGGATTTTTGGTGGGTCGGGAACTTGGTGGTCACGACAGGAAGCACACATTGTGTGTCAGACATTCTTAGAAGGAGCGCGACCGTGGAGCTCACCGTGTGGGGCATCATCACCGCCATCGTTGTTGGTCTCATCGTCGGGGCGCTCGGCCGCCTGGTTGTTCCGGGTCGGCAGAACATGCCGATCTGGCTGCACCTGCTGATCGGTGTCGGCGCGGCTCTGCTGGGTACGGTGCTGGCGCGGGCGATGGGTATCGCGACCGAGACCGCTGGTATCGACTGGACCGAGTTGCTGGTGCAGGTCGTGGTGGCCGCGATCGCGGTCGCGCTGGTGGCCGGTGTCGGTGGCCGCCGCCGCGTCACCCGATGACGAGCAGCGTCACCCGGTAACAACCTGGCATCACCGCACCACTCGAAAGAGCGCCCGGCCGAATGGCTGGGCGCTCTTTCGTGATGTCATGCCCGGGTTCGGCCCTGTTCCCTGGGCGCCCGCGTCCACGGGCTGCGGTACGGTCGCCACGCTTCGGCCTGCTGCCCACTGTCGTAAAGGATTTCTTCGTACTAGGGTGCGGCGGAGAAGGTTAGTTCCAGGCGACGCGAGGGGAGAAGTGGCGTGAACAGGTGGAAGCGGCTGGCCCCGGTCACTGCCATGGTGGCCTCGGTCGCCATGGTGATGGGCGGCTGTGGGGGCTCCGGCGAGGAATCGACCGACGACAGCAAGCTCACGGTCTGGATGATGGGTGAGGGTGGCGACGCCCAGAACGCCTTCCTCGACAGCGTGGAGACCGAGTTCCGGCAGAAGCACCCCGACACCGATGTGGTGGTGCAGTACATCCCCTGGCTGGAGGCGCCCAAGAAGTTCCAGGCGGCGCTCGCCGGGGGTGAGGGCCCGGACATCACCGAGCTGGGCAACACCGAGACCCAGGGCTGGGCCGCGCAGGAGGCGCTCGCCGACGTGAGTGGTCGGATGGGTGGCTGGGCGGACGGCAAGGACCTGCTGCCCGACCTGGTGCGCAACGCGCAGCTCGACGGCAAGCAGTACGGCGTTCCCTGGTACGCCGGCGTGCGGGCCATCTACTACCGCACCGACTGGTTCGCCGAGGCGGGCGTGCAGCCGCCGAAGACGTGGGAAGAGCTTGTCACCGTCGCCAAGGCCGTGCAGGCCAAGAAGAAGGGCACCTACGGCATCGCGCTGCCGGGCAACTCCGAACTGCCCTTCTACTCCTTCCTCTGGGGCGCTGGCGCCGAGATCGCCACCAACCAGGGTGGCGCGTGGAAGTCCGGCTACACGACGCCGGAGGCGCAGCGGGCCGTCAAGTACTGGACCGACCTGGTGACCGTGCACAAGGTCGCCCCGCCGGCCGCCGCCGGCTGGAACGAGATCGACGCGCGGACGCAGTTCGCCACCGGCAAGGCCGCGATGGCGTTCGCCGGTAGCTGGCAGCAGGGCGCCATCAAGAAGGACAACCCCGAGATCGAGAAGGTCTGGGGTACGTTCCCGATCCCCGGCCCGGACGGCAAGGCCGCACCCGGTTTCGCCGGCGGTTCGGACGTGGCGATCTGGAAGGACAGCGAGCGTCAGGACCTGGCCTGGGACTACCTGACCGTGCTGCTCAACAAGAAGAACGCGCAGAGCTTCGCGAGCAGCCTCGGCTTCTTCCCTGTCTACAAGGACCTGGTCGCCAGCGACACGTACGCCAACGACAAGGTGATGGCGGCCTTCGCCACCACCATGCAGAACACCAAGCTCACGCCGCTCACCCCGAAGTGGGTGGAGGTCAGCCGGACGAAGACGGTGACCCAGGCGATGAACAGCTCGGTCATGAAGGGTCAGAAGACGGTCGAGAAGGCTACCGCCGACGCGGCCGGTGAGATGGAAAGCATCCTCAACTCCAAGTGACCACGCTGACCGAGGTGCCGGAGACGTCCGCCGCGCGGGAGAACCCCGCGCGGCGGCGTCGCCGGGTCGACCGCCTGCCCTACCTGCTGCTCCTGCCCGCACTCGTCATCATCGGGGTGCTGCTGCTCTGGCCGCTCGGCCAGGTGGTGGCGATGTCCTTCTACCGGCTGAACAGCGTCCGGCAGTTGCGGGGCGACCGGGAGTGGCCGTGGGTGGGGCTCGGCAACTACACCGACATCCTCTCCGACCCGTTCTTCCTGACGGTGCTGCGCAACACGGTCCTGTTCGCCGCGGCGAACGTGTTGCTCACGATGGTGCTGGGCACCCTGGTGGGGTTGCTGCTCAACCGGCTCGGTCGCAAGATGGCGACCTTCGTGGCCAGTTGCGTGATGCTCGCCTGGGCGACCCCGGCGCTGACCGGCACGATCGTCTGGAAGTGGATTTTCGACGACACGAGCGGCCTGGTCACCTGGCTGTTCAACGCGTTGCCGGACGGGTTCTCGAACGCTCTGTTCGGCCGTAGCGACTGGACCGGCTACGGCTGGTTCAACTCGCCGCTGCTGTTCTTCGCCATCCTCACCCTGGTGGTCGTGTGGCACTCGTTCCCGTTCATCGCGGTGAGCGTGCTCGCCGGCCTCAAGAGCGTGCCGAGTGAGCTGCACGAGGCGGCCCGGGTAGACGGCGCGAGCCCGTGGCGGGTCTTCTGGAAGATCACCTTCCCGCTGCTGCGCCCGGTCTTCGGGATCCTGATCGTGCTCTCCACCATCTGGGACTTCAAGGTGTTCACCCAGCAGTTCGTCCTGGCCGGCGGCACCCAGGACCGCCCGACGTTCATGCTCTCCATCTACTCGTACGCCGAGGCCTTCTCGCCGCCGCCGAAGTACGGACTCGGCGCGGCCATCGCGGTGATCCTCACGCTGATCCTGCTCGTGGTCACCGGCTTCTACGTACGGATGGTGCTCAGGCAGGAGGACGAGTCGTGAAGAAGGTCGCCCTCAACGCCGCCGGGTTGCTGGTCGCGCTCTTCGCGGCGTTCCCGGTCTACTGGATGATCTCGACGTCGCTGAAGCCGAGCAGCGAGATCTTCTCGTCCACGCCGCAGCCGGTGCCGACGCATCCGACGCTGGCGCACTACCGGGAGATCCTCACCGGCAACCTGATCCCCGGGGTGACCTTCCTCGACTTCTTCCTCAACAGCGCGATCGTCGCGGTGTCCACGGTGGTGCTCAGCGGTCTGGTCGCCCTGCTCGCCGCGACGGCGGTGGCCCGGTTCCGGTTCAAGCTGCGGACCAGCTTCCTGATCATGCTGCTGATCGTGCAGATGATCCCGCTGGAGGCGCTGGTCATCCCGCTGTTCCTGATGATCCAGCGGCTCGGGCTCTACAACACCCTGCCCAGCCTGATCCTCACGTACCTCGGTTTCTCGCTGCCGTTCGCGGTGTGGATGCTGCGTGGATTCGTCGCCGCCGTGCCGAAGGAGCTGGAGGAGGCGGCGGCCATCGACGGCGCGAGCCGCGCCCAGACGTTCCGACGGGTGCTGTTCCCGCTCGTCGCGCCCGGCCTGGTCGCGACAAGCATCTTCTCCTTCATCACCGCGTGGAACGAGCTGATCTTCGCGTTGACGTTCATCAACGACCAGGGGCGCTACACCCTGCCGGTAGCCATGACCTTCTTCTTCGGCCGGGACGACACCAACTGGGGGCCGGTCATGGCCGCCTCCACGCTGTTCACCCTGCCGGTCATCATCTTCTTCCTGCTGGTACAGCGGAAGATGGTCTCCGGTCTGGTCGCGGGCGCGGTCAAGGGCTGAGCGCGTGGCGGGGGACCGGTCAGGGCCCGCGCCGTCGCTAGGCTGGCCGTAGCTGACACGCGCAAGCCCCCGCCGACCGGTGTCGGCAGGGGCCTGCGGAGAGCGGGTCAGCGTAGCCAGGGGATGTTGCGGTCGAGCAGACCGCGCTCCTTGAGCTCCTTGCGCAGCGGGATCTCGTCGTCGACGTACCCGTCCCAGTTGATGCCCCAGTAGTTGGCGGTGTGGGTGCCCTCACCGATCAGCTGGCGCTGCACGGGCGTGCGGTTGCGGTACCACTCGCCGTTCACGTCCGGGTGCAGCTCGTCCAGGGGACGGATCCACCGGTAGGTGTAGCCGACGAAGAGCATCTTGCGGGTGATGGTCGACAGGTTCGTCGAGCGCGAGTGCCACTGCCGGCGGTCGAAGATGAACGCGTCGCCCGGGTTGGCGGTGATCTCCACCGTGCCCTCCGGGTCCGGGTTGTGCACGCTGAGGTCCTCGGGACGGTCCAGCGAGTTCCACAGGTGGCTGCCGGGGATGACCTTGGTCGCGCCACGGCCGGTCTCCGACAGGTCGGAGAGCACGTACCCGACCTTCAGCGAGAACATCGGCCGGGGCAGGTTCGGGTCCATCGTCTCCGGGTCGGAGTTCTGGCGGTACCCGTCCTGGTGCCAACCCCAGTACGGCTTCTCCGGCTCGGCGGCCGGCGGAGTGACGTCCAGGTGGTTGTGGTGGGTGTAGATGTTCCAGCCGGCCAGCCCCCACATGTACGGGAAGGCGATCGGGTGGGTGAGCAGCTCACCGAAGAGCTCGTCGCGCTCCAGGAAGCCCAGCAGGTGCAGGGTGCCGTCCTTCTTGGTGGCGCCCTTGGCCTGCTCCTCCGCGTAGACGCGGTCGACCGCCGCCTCCAGCGCCGCCCGGTGGTCCTCCGTCAGGACGTTGCGCAGCAGGAGGAAACCCTGCTCGTGGAACTCCTTGCGGTCAGTGTCGCTGATCGGTTCGTAGCCGGTCCGGTCGCCGTAATCGAACACCGCGTCGTACCCCTCCCCATGAGGTGAAACCATTTCTGGCACAGGCCGCCGATCGTAACGCGAGTGCCTTGACGGTGGGAGGGCGAGCGGCGGGGGTACGGCCCCGGGCCGGACCGCGCGCAGCGGTACCGGTGCGCGGAGTCACATTTACGTGATCACCGGTCAGGCTTACGGGATTTTGTCCGATTGTGCGGTCACTGCCGGTTAAGAGATCCGGGTCGCTCAGCCCTCGGCGAAGACCTCGGCCACCACCTGGCCCGCAGGGCCCTGCGCACCGGTCACCCGACCCCAGGTGCCGTTGCGGGCGGTCCACTCCAGGTCGCCGAAGCGGACCCGCTTCACCCCGTGGTCCTGGGCGTGCGAGACCAGCCAGTGCGCGTACCGCCAGCCGTCGCGTTGATCGTGCGCGGTCACCGCCAGCCCGGTCTGGCTGGCCTCGTCGGCGCTCGGCACACCCCAGTCCAGCACCAGGTTGCGGGTCAGCTGCGCGGCCGCCGCCGCGCCGTGCATCACCGGGGTACGCCCCACCGTGCAGGCCACCGCTTCGGTGGCGTCACCGAGCAGGGCCTTGGTGAGCACCTCGGAGTCGTCGGCCCACTTCTGGTACGCCTCGGGGAACGCCGAGCGCTGCACCCGCTGGGCGGCGTCGGTGACCCGCATCTTCTCCCAGCCGCGCACCTTCTTGAGCGCCTTGTAGAACCTGTTCGCCGCGTAGCGGGGGTCGCGAATCTGCTCCGGCGTGCCCCACCCCTTGCTCGGGCGCTGCTGGAACAGCCCGAGCGAGTCGTGGTCACCGTGATCGAGGTTGCGCAGCCCCGACTCCTGGTACGCGGTGGCCAGCGCGACCACCACGGCGCGCTCGGGCATGCCGCGCTGGACGCCGATCGCCGCGATGGTCGCCGCGTTCGCCATCTGCTCCACGTCCAGGACCACCCGGCCGTCGGCCTGGACCGTGCAGGTGCGCCCGGCCAGTGGCAGCCGCAGTTCGTCCCCGACCCGCCGGATCACGAGCCAGATCGCGATCACGGCGACGAGGATCAGCACCACTCCACCAGCCACGGCTGCCCGAGTTCGCACCCACACCCCCTCATCGACAGTTCGACAAGCGTACGTCCCCGTTGGTGTCGTCCGGGTCGTCCGGACCGTTTCGGGGTTGGCTCGGCCGTCGCGTACCGATCGGGACCTTCCCGCTCCGGGCCCGATCTCACCTGCGGATTTCGCAGAAGGGCCGATCGAGTGTGTCTGGCGCGTCACCATGCGTCAATGACCGGAGGAGATTCGCTGGTCAGGGACTTTCCCGGCTGACACGTCAATCGGGACGGGTCGTGGACAGCTGAGGAGGAGTTCGATGGGGGTCGACGGCAAAACGAGACCGTCGACCTCGTCCGGGCCGCAGGCGGAGAGATGACGAGCATCGCGCCCGTCGACCTGACCGACCCGGAACAGGCCCGCACGCTCGTCGGGGACGCCGTGGCCGCCTACGGGGGGCTCGACGTGGTCTACAACGACGCGGCCGCGCTGCGCTTCGGCCCGCTGCCGGACTTCTCGGTCGAGGACTGGCGGTACACCATCGCCGGCGAACTCGACATTCCGTACCTCGTGTCGACGTTCGCCTGGCCGCACCTGGTCCGGCGCGGCGGCGGCGTCATCATCAACGCCGCCTCGATGGCCGGGATGATCGCCGGTCACGTCCCGCCGATGGTCGGGCACACGGCGGCGAACGCCGGCGTCATCGGAATGACCGATCTCGGGGCGCCGCCGCTTCCGGGCGGGGCTCCGACCCGCCCCCTCATGCAGAGCAAAGGGGGCGCGGAGGGCACGGGCACCCCGTCGGTCACCGCAACCGGCCGACGCCCCCGGTCCTACCCGGCATCATCGGCGGAACCACCGTCCAGGGCGGCCACCCATCGAGGTGTCCGCTTCGCCCGGAACGCGGTGACGCCCTCGCGACCCTCCTCCGACAGGAAGTAACCCGTCGAGAGGGCGGAGAGGCGGGCCAGGTCGCCGCGCAGCTCGTCGGTCGTCGGCCGGCGCAGCAGCTCCTTCGCGCCGGCCAGCGCGCCGGGCGCGCCGCGTACCAGGGAGTCGCAGTAGCCGCGCACCGCGTCGTCCAGCTCCTCGGCCGGCACCGAGGCCGTGACCAGTCCGACCGCGGCGGCACGACGCCCGTCGAAGGTGTCCCCGGTCAGGTACAGCTCGGCCGCCGCGCGGGGGTGCAGCCGGGGCAGCACGGTCGCCGAGATGACCGCCGGGATCACCCCGATACGTACCTCGGTGAACGCGAACGTCGCCTCGTCGGCGCAGACCGCCAGGTCGGCGGCGGCGATCAGGCCCAGCCCGCCCGCCCGCGCCGGCCCGGCGACCCGCGCGAGCACCGGCTTCGGGCATTCCCAGAGCGCCGCGAGCACGTCGCCCAGCATGCCGGCGGGCACCGTCCCGCTGGCGTACGCCGCGGCGGTCTCCCTCAGGTCCGCGCCGGAGCAGAAGACCGGGCCCGTGTGGTCGAGCACGATCACCCGGACCGCGTCGTCGGCCACCGCGTCCGCCAGCCCGGCCAGCAACTGGGTCATCAGGGCGGTGGAGAGCGCATTGCGGTTGTGCGGGCTGTCCAGGGTGAGGGTGGTCACCCCACGGGCCGTGGCGACCCGCACGAGGACGTCGGGAGAGGTCATGCCGGGCACACTAGTGGCCATGCCCGGCGTCCTTCCAGATGGTGAGACCGTCCCCGTCGACGGATCGCTGCCCGCCACCGCCACCACGGCGGTCGGCGCGCGCGGCTTCGGCGTGTACGTCCACGTGCCGTTCTGCGCCAGCCGCTGCGGCTACTGCGACTTCAACACGTACACGGCCAGCGAGCTGGGCGGAGGCGTCAGCCGTGAGTCGTACGCCGACTCCGTGCTGGCCGAGCTGGCGCTCGCCTCCCGGGTGCTCGGGGACAACCCGCCGCCGCGTGTCGACACCGTCTTCGTCGGCGGCGGCACGCCCACCCTGCTGCCCGCCGACGACCTGGCCCGCATCCTCGAGGGCATCGACCGCACCTGGGGGCTCGCCGCCGACGCCGAGGTGACCACCGAGGCCAACCCCGAGTCGGTCACCCCGGAATCGTTGCGGCGGCTGCGGGCGGCCGGCTACACCCGGATCTCGCTGGGCATGCAGTCCGCGTCGCCGGGGGTGCTGGCGATCCTGGACCGCAAGCACAGCGCCGGCCGGGCCACGGCCGCCGCCCGGGAGGCGCGCGAGGCCGGGTTCGAGCACGTCAACCTGGACCTGATCTACGGCACCCCGGGGGAGCGGGCCGAGGACTTCGCCGCCACGCTGGAGCAGGTCGTCGCCGCCGGGGTCGACCACGTCAGCGCGTACGCCCTCATCGTGGAGGACGGCACCCGGCTCGCCGCCCGGATGAGGCGCGGCGAGCTGCCGTACCCCAGTGACGACGTGGCGGCGGACCGCTACCTGGCCGCCGAGGCCGCCCTCGACGCGGCCGGCCTGTCCTGGTACGAGGTGTCGAACTGGGCGCGCACCGAGGCAGCCCGGTGCCGGCACAACCTGCTCTACTGGACCGGCGCCGACTGGTGGGGCCTCGGGCCAGGCGCGCACAGCCACGTCGGCGGGGTGCGCTGGTGGAACGTGAAACACCCCACGACGTACGCCCAGCGGCTGGCGGCCGGCGCGTCACCCGGCCTGGCCCGCGAGGTGCTCACCGCCGACGAGGCGCACATGGAGGACGTGATGCTCCGGGTGCGGCTCGCCAGCGGCCTGCCGTTGGGAGTGCTCGACGCCGCCGGCCGGGCCGGCGCCGAGCGGGCCCTCGCCGACGGCCTGCTGGACGCCGGGAGGTACGCCGCCGGCCGCGCGGTGCTCACCCTGCGCGGCCGGCTGCTCGCCGACGCTGTCGTGCGCGACCTGCTGCCCTGACGTGCCGGGACCGGCCGGGGGAGCGGCCGGCCCGGATCACTTGACGAGGTTGGCCGAGAGCGGGTAGCGGTACTGGCTGCCCTCGTTGGCCTTGATGCCGGCGATGATGCCGAACACGGCCCCGAGGACGACGGCCGCCGCAACGCCGATGAAGCCGATGAGGATGCAGGACAGCACCCAGCCCACCAGGCCGACGATCGACCAGATGAGCTGGAAGTTGAGCGCCGACACGGCGTGCGCCCGGACGGTCGGGGACTGGTTGCCCCGGGCCAGCAGTGCCACCAGCGGAGCGATCCAGCCGAGCACGCCGCCGCTGATGATCATGCCGGCCGCGCCACCGAAGTGCGCGACCAACGCCCAGGTCTTGTCCTCGTTGTTGGCGTAACCGCCGCCGGCGCCGCCGTACGCGCCGCCCGTCGGATAGCCGCCAGTCGCGCCACCCGGCGGAGGGTAGCCGCCCGGCGGAGGGTAGCCGCCCGACGGCGGTTGGTCACCGGTGGGCGGCGGATAGCCACCGGCCGGGGGATAGCCGCCCGGGCCGGGTGCCCCGGACAGTGGTGCGGTGGGCGGCTCGCCCGAGTAGGACGAGCCGGGGGAGGTCGGCTCCGGCGGATAACCGCCGGGGTCTCCCGCGCCGGGAGGGCGAGGTGGTTCAGTCATGGTTGTCACGGTAGGTGCCGATGGCAATGTCGCACCAGTGCGATTCCGTCGGGCCGGCCCGACGGAACGGACGGCGACGACCTTGATCATCGCGTCGGCGGGGGCGCCGACGTAGACTGGCACTCGTTACAGTCGAGTGCCAGGACGGCCGGTCGGCCCGGATGGGCCGGCGGGCCGACGTGCGACAGGAGGTGCGGAGGATGGGTTTGGACGACCGGAAGCTCGCCGTGCTCCGCGCCATCGTCGAGGACTACGTCTCGACCCAGGAACCGGTCGGCAGCAAGGCGCTCGTCGAGCGGCACCAGCTCGGGGTCTCCCCGGCGACGGTCCGCAACGACATGGCCGTGCTGGAGGAGGAGGGCTACATCCGGCAGCCGCACACCAGCGCCGGCCGGGTGCCCACCGACCGTGGCTACCGGCTCTTCGTCGACCGGCTGTCCCGGGTCAAGCCACTCAGCCCGGCCGAGCGGCGCGCCATCGAGCGCTTCCTCGTCGGCGCCGTCGACCTCGACGACGTGGTCCACCGCACCGTACGGCTGCTCGCCCAGCTGACCCGCCAGGTGGCTGTCGTGCAGTACCCGAGCCTCGCCCGCTCCTCGGTACGACACCTGGAGCTGGTGCCGATCTCCACCACCCGGTTGATGCTCGTCATGATCGCCGACACCGGCCGGGTGGAGCAGCGGCTGGTGGAGCTGCCGGGGCCGGTGCCCGCCGAGGACGTCACCGACCTGCGTCGTTTGGTCAACGAGAAGCTCGCCGGTGAGCGCCTGTCGGACACGCCTCCCCTGGTGCAGGCGCTGGTCGAGGAGGCGCCGGTGCAGTTGCGCCCCGCCATGACCACGCTCTCCACCGTCCTGCTGGAGACGCTTGTCGAGCGGCACGAGGAACGCATCGCCCTGGCCGGCACCGCCAACCTGACCCGGGGTGGTCTGCTCGACTTCCAGGGTTCGCTGCGGCCGATCCTGGAGGCGCTGGAGGAGGAGGTCGTGCTCCTCAAGCTCATCGGTGAGACCGAACCCAGCACGACCCGTGTGCTGATCGGCGACGAGAACGAGTTCGACAACCTGCGTGCCGCCTCGGTGGTCAGCACCGGGTACGGCCCGGGGGCCACCATCCTGGGCGGCATGGGGGTGCTGGGGCCCACCCGGATGGACTACCCCGGCAACATCGCCATGGTGCGCGCCGTGGCACGCTACGTGGGCGAGCTGCTGGCCCAGAACTGACCAGTCAGGGCCGACGGCCGGCTGCGGCCGCCGGTCGGCGCAACGCGAGACGAACATGAGGACACGGAACGCAGTGGCCAGGGACTACTACGGCATCCTCGGTGTCAGCCGGGAAGCCTCCGATGACGAGATCAAGCGCGCCTACCGCAAGCTGGCGCGCCAGTTCCACCCGGACGTCAATCCGGACCCGGAGGCCCAGGAGAAGTTCAAGGACATCAACGCCGCGTACGAGGTCCTCTCGGACGATCGGAAGCGGCAGATCGTCGACCTGGGTGGCGACCCGCTCGCCCCGGGAGGCGGGGGCGCGGGCGGCCCGGGTGGTCCGGGCGGCGCCGGCCCGTTCGTCGGCTTCCAGGACATCATGGACGCCTTCTTCGGTGGTGCCGCAGGCGGCGCCGGCCGTGGGCCGCGTCCACGGACCCGTCCGGGTGCCGACGCGATCCTGCGCCTCGAACTCGACCTGCACGAGACGGCGTTCGGCGTCGAGGCCCCGATCACCGTCGACACCGCTGTGCTCTGCACCACCTGCTCGGGCGCGGGCACCGCGGCCGGCACCCACCTGGCGACCTGCGAGGCGTGCGGTGGCCGCGGCGAGGTGCAGTCCGTGCAGCGCACCTTCCTCGGGCAGGTGGTCTCGGCCCGGCCGTGCACCGTCTGCCAGGGCTACGGCACCACCATCCCGCACCCCTGCCCCACCTGCGCCGGCGACGGTCGCGTACGCACCCGCCGGTCGCTGACCGTCAAGATCCCGGCCGGTGTCGAGGACGGCATGCGGATCCGGCTGGCCCAGCAGGGTGAGGTGGGTCCGGGCGGTGGCACCGCCGGCGACCTCTACGTGGAGATCCACGAGCGGCCGCACGACGTCTACTCCCGCAAGGGCGACGACCTGCACTGCCGAGTCACCGTGCCGATGACGGCCGCCGCGCTGGGCACCCGGCTCACCATCAAGACGCTGGACAGCGAGGAGATCGTCGACGTCAAGGCCGGCACCCAGCCGGCCAGCACGCTGCGGCTGCGCGCCCGGGGCGTACCGCACCTGCGCGGCACCGGCCGGGGCGACCTCTACGTGCACCTCGACGTCCGGACGCCCACCAAGCTCGACCCCGACCAGGAGAAGATGCTGCGCGACTTCGCCAAGACCCGGGGTGAGGAGGTCGCCGAGTTGACCAAGCAGGGCGGCTTCTTCTCCCGGATGCGCGACGCGTTCAACGGCCACGCCTGACGTGTCCGCGCCGCTGTTCCTGGTCGACGCGCTGCCCACCGGCGACGCGTTGACGCTCGACGGCCCCGAGGGGCACCACGCCGCCACCGTGCAGCGGCTGCGGGTCGGCGAGGAGCTGCTGCTCGCCGACGGCCGGGGTGGCACGGCCGCCGCCGTGGTCACCGCCGTCGGCCGGGGCAGCCTGGAGGTCGCCGTCACCTCCCGGGGGTACGCGGACGCGCCCGTACCCCGGATCGTCACCGTGCAGGGCATCGCCAAGGGTGACCGGGGCGAGCTGGCCGTGCAGGCGATGACCGAGGTCGGGGTGGATGAGATCGTGCCCTGGGCGGCGTCGCGTTCGGTGACGCAGTGGCGCGGCGACCGGGGCGTACGTGCCCGTCAGAAGTGGGTCGCGACCGCCCGCGAGGCCGCGAAGCAGGCCCGCCGGCCCTGGTTGCCGGTCGTGGCCGGCGCGCCGGACGAGTCCACCGCCACGGTGGCCCGCCGGATCGCCGGTGCCGCCGCCGGGTTCGTCCTGCACGAGGAGGCCGACGAGCGACTCACCACCGCCGAGCTGCCCCCCGCCGGTGAGATCGTCCTGGTCATCGGCCCGGAGGGTGGCATCGCCCCGGCCGAGCTGACCGCCTTCCGCGAGGCCGGCGGCCGGCCGGTACGACTCGGGCCGGAGGTGCTGCGTACCTCCACGGCCGGCGTGGCCGCGCTCAGCGTGCTCGCCACTCGCCTCGGCCGCTGGTAGACCCAGCTCTGTTTGCGGTGGGTCGTGTCCGACCCGGTTGTGGTTGCGGTGGGTCGTGCCCGCGCAAAGGACGCGATGAGCAGGTGGGGGAGACCCCGGTCGTCGGTGGGGTCGGCACCTGACCCGACCGGTCTGCGGCGGTCAGCTGCGCAGGTAGGAGGCCCCGTTGAGGTCGACGATCGTGCCGGAGGCCCACTCCGCCTCGGGTGAGGCCAGCCAGTGCACGGCGGCCGCGATCTCCTCCGGCCGGGCCACCCGGTCGAACGGGCTCTGCGCCCGGATCGCCGCGCCCCGCTCGCCGCGCAGGTGCTCGGTCGTCATGTCGGTCGCCACGAAGCCCGGCGCCACCGTGGCGATCGTGATGCCGTACGGCGCGAGCGCCACCGCGAGGGACTGGCCCAGCGCGTTCAGCCCCGCCTTGCTGGCGCCGTATGCCGGCTGCTCCGGTTCACCGCGGAACGCGCCCCGGGACGACACGTTGACGATCCGGCCGCCCCGCGCCCGCAGGTGCTGGGCGGCGCACCAGATCACGTTCCCGGCGCCGGTCAGGTTGGTCTCCAGCACCTGACGCCAGCGTGCCTGCCACTCGGCGTACGAGGTGCCGAAGATCGGGTGCGGGACGTCCCGGTCGCCGTACGTCCCGGCGTTGTTGACAAGCACGTCCAGGCCGCCGAGCTGCTCGGCGGCCTGGTCGACCATGGTGCGTACCGCGTCCGGGTCGGTGAGGTCGGCGCGGACCACGACGTGCCCCGAGCCGGGCAGCCGGGCGCGCAGCTCCTCGGCGGCCTCGGCGGAGTCGCGGTGGTGGATCGCCACCCGGTCCCCGCTGGCGGCGAACGCCTCCACCACGGCCCGTCCGATGCCGCGCGAGGAACCCGTCACCAGAATCGCCCGATCCGTCATGCCGGCCATCCTGCCTCAGCCGTACCCCGCCGCGAACAGGTCGTCGGCGCATGCCGCACCGGAGCGTCCCCGGCCCGTCAGTCCCTACACTGCCCCGATGGGATCCGACTGCCTGTTCTGCCGCATCGTCGCCGGGGAGATCCCGGCCACCGTGGTCCGCGAGACCGACACCACGCTCGCCTTCCGCGACATCGACCCGAAGGCCCCCGTGCACGTCCTGGTCGTTCCGAAGGAGCACTACGCCGACGTCGCCACCCTCGCCGAGGGTGACCCGGTGCTGGCCGGTGCGGTGCTGGCCACGGCCGCCGCGGTGGCCGAGGACGAGGGGCTGCTCGGCGACGGGTTCCGGCTGATGTTCAACACCGGGGCGTACGGCGGGCAGGAGGTTTTCCACGCGCACGCCCACCTGCTCGGTGGCGCGCCCCTGGGCCCGATGCTCGCCCGGGACCTGACGTGACGGTCGGCCCGCACCCGTACACCCGTCTGGACCGGCTGGTCCGCCGGGTGCAGGCCGACGCCCGCGTCCCGGCGGTGTCGGCGGCGCTGCACCGGGCGGACCGCCCGCTGTGGAGCTGCACCGTCGGCGGCACCGGCACCGACAGCCCGTTGGGGCCGGGCACCCAGTTCCGGATCGGCTCGGTCACCAAGACCTTCACGGCGGTGCTCACCCTGCAGTGCCGCGACGACGGTCTGCTGGATCTGGACGACCCGGTGGGGCGGCACCTGGACCTGCCGGCGCACGGTGAGCTGACCGTACGCCGGCTGCTGTCGCACACCGGCGGCCTGCAACGCGAGCCGTTCGGCGACGTCTGGGACACCCTGCACGCGCCGGACGCCGAGCAGTTGGTGGCCGGGCTGGACCGCGCCGAGCAGGTGTTGCCCACCGGCCGGCGTTTCCACTACTCCAACCTCGGCATGGCGGTGCTCGGCCTGCTGGTGGGCCGACTGCGCGGCGGACGTTGGGCCGAGGTGCTCGCCGAGCGGATCCTGACGCCGCTGGGGCTGACCGACACGACCGTGGCCCCCCGGCCCTCGGCGGCCACCGGCTACCTGGTCGACGCGTACTCCGACGAGGCGCACCCGGAGCCACCCACCGGCTTCGGCGCTGTCGGCCCGGCCGCCCAGCTCTGGAGCACCGCCACCGACATGGCCCGCTGGGCGGCGTTCCTCGCCGACCCGGCGGCACTCGACCCGGCCGGGGCGGTGCTCACCCCGGCCACGCTGGACGAGATGCGCTGGCCGCTGACCACCACCGACGAGACGCTCTGGGGCACCGGCTTCGGCCTCGGCCTCATCCTGATCCCGCAGGGCGAGCGGGTGGTGCACGTGGGGCACGACGGGGCGATGCCCGGTTTCCTCGCCGGTGTGTACGGCCGCCGGGGCGGCGACGGCACGGCCGGGGCGATGGGCGTCGCGGTGCTCGGTTCGTCCGGTACGGCGGCGGAGCTGTTCGACCTGCCGCACCAACTGCTCACCGAGGCGGTCGAGCAGGACCCCGCCGACATCGTCCCGTGGACGCCCGGCGCGCCCGCCCCGACGCACCTGCGGGGGTTGCTCGGCCGCTGGTGGGGCGAGGGTTTCGAGTACGCCTTCTCCTGGCGGGACGGGACGCTGCGGGCGCAGCGCGCCGTCGACCCCCCGGGGCGCCCGCCGGCGGTCTTCGCCCCGCTGCCGGATCGGCCGGACGTGTTCCGGACGGTCTCCGGGCGGGAGGTCGGCGAGCTGTTGCGGCTGACCCGCGACGAGGCCGGAACGGTGGTACGGATGCACTGGGCGACCTACCGGTTCACCCGCCACCAGGAGACCTTCGACCGGTACGACTTTCGGGCCGGTGGTTGATCGCGGCCAGCGGAAATGGACGCGATGCGGCCCGCGTTGACCCGATACGATGGGTGTAACGTCCGCACGCCGTGCCAGCAGGCCGGCGCCGAGATCGAGAGCAGGTGCGCAGGGCCCCTCGGCCCGACCTATGACTGGCACCCCACCTCCCGGCCCGCCCCGGGTGCAGACCAGGATCACCGTGCCCGACCCCAAGATCATGGTCAACCTGCTCGGCGCGGGTGACGAGATCCTGCGTCTCGTCGAACGCTCGGTCGCCAGCGACGTGCACGTGCGGGGCAACGAGATCACGATCACCGGCGCTCCCGCGGACAACGCCCTCGCCGAGCGGGTCTTCAGTGAGCTGCTCGAACTCATCGAGAAAGGCGAGACCCTGACCACTGACGCCGTCCGGCGTACCGTCGGCATGCTCGAGCAGGGCAGCGCCGAGCGGCCCGCCGAGGTCCTGACGCTCGACATCCTCTCCCGCCGTGGCCGCACCATCCGTCCTAAGACGCTCGGGCAGAAGCGGTACGTCGACTCGATCGACTCGAACACCATCGTCTTCGGCATCGGCCCGGCCGGCACCGGTAAGACCTACCTGGCGATGGCGAAGGCCGTCCAGGCGTTGCAGGCCAAGCAGGTCAACCGGATCATCCTGACCCGGCCGGCGGTCGAGGCGGGTGAGCGTCTGGGCTTCCTGCCCGGCACGCTCAACGAGAAGATCGACCCGTACCTGCGCCCGCTCTACGACGCGCTGCACGACATGCTCGACCCGGAGTCGATCCCGAAGCTGATGGCCGCCGGCACGATCGAGGTCGCGCCTCTGGCGTACATGCGCGGAAGGACGCTCAACGACGCGTTCATCATCCTGGACGAGGCGCAGAACACGACGCCCGAGCAGATGAAGATGTTCCTGACGCGGCTCGGCTTCAACTCCAAGATCGTCGTGACGGGTGACATCACCCAGGTGGACCTTCCCGGCGGGACGAGCAGCGGCCTACGGGTCGTCCGGGAGATCCTGGAAAACGTCGACGACGTGCACTTCGCCCAGTTGTCCAGCTCCGACGTGGTTCGCCACCGGCTGGTCGGGGAGATCGTCGACGCGTACGCCCGCTGGGACGCCGAGCGGGAGGACCAGCAGGCGCAGGGCGTCCATGCCGTGCCCGGGCGACCCGCCCAGGGCGGCCGGGCCGGCCGCCGCCGCTAAAGCAGAGGAAAGCAGTTGTCCATCGAGATCGCCAACGAGTCCGGTGTCGAGGTCGACACCGACGCCGTGCTCGCCGTCGCCCGGCACGCCCTCGACGAGATGGGGGTCAACCCCCTCGCCGAGCTGTCCGTGCTGCTGGTCGACATCGACTACATGACCGAGCTGAACCACCGCTGGATGGGTGGGGACGGCCCGACCGACGTGCTCGCCTTTCCGATGGACGAGGGAAGTGTCGACCACGGCCCGGGCGAGACCGCCCCGGCCGGCGGCGAGCCGGCCCTGCTCGGTGACATCGTGCTGTGCCCCGAGGTGGCGGCCAAGCAGGCGGCTACCGCCGGGCACGCCCCGGCCGACGAGCTGCACCTGCTCACCGTGCACGGTGTGCTGCACCTGCTCGGCTACGACCACGCGGAGCCGGAGGAGGAGCGGGAGATGTTCGCCCTCCAGGCTCGACTGTTGACGAGCTGGCGGTCGACCCGCACCCAGTGATGTCCACTCCCTCGTTACTGGCGGTCGGCCCCACGGCCGGTCTTCCCGACCTGCAACTGATCGTGTTCGCGGCCGGCCTGGTGGTGCTGGCCGGTGTGATCGCGATGACCGAGGCGGCGCTCGCCGCGGTCTCGCCGGCCCGGGCCGCCGAACTGGCCCGGGACGGCGTACGCGGCGCCCGTACCCTCCAGGTCGTGGCCGGGGACGTCGTCCGGCACCTCAACCTGCTGCTGTTGCTCCGGCTGCTCGCCGAGCTGACCGCCACCACGCTCGTGGCGTTGGTAGCGGTCGACAGCTTCGGGGCGGGTTGGCGGGCCGCGCTCGTCACCGCCGGCGCGATGACCGTGGTCAGCTTCGTGGTGGTCGGTGTCGCCCCGCGCACCATTGGCCGGCAGCACGCGTACGCCGTGGGCCGGGCGGTCGCGCCTCTGGTCCGCTGGCTGGGTCGCGCGCTCAACCCGCTCGCGTCGCTGCTGATCCTGATCGGCAACGCGGTCACCCCGGGGCGGGGCTTCCGGGAGGGGCCGTTCGCCAGCCAGGTCGAGCTGCGCGAGCTGGTCGACCTCGCCGAGCAGCGCGGTGTCGTGGAGCACGGCGAGCGTCAGATGATCCATTCGGTCTTCGCGCTCGGCGACACCATCGCCCGTGAGGTGATGGTGCCGCGTACCGAGATGGTGTGGATCGAGGAGGGCAAGACTCTCGCCCAGGCGCTGGTGCTGTTCCTGCGATCGGGTTTCTCCCGTATCCCGGTGATCGGCGAGAGCGTCGACGACGTACTCGGTGTGCTCTACCTCAAGGACCTGATCCGCCGGTCCCGCGGCGGTGACCCGGACGCCGAGCAGGTGCCGGTGGCCGAGTTGATGCGCCCGGCGACCTTCGTGCCGGAGTCCAAGCCGGTCGACGACCTGTTGTCGGAGATGCAGGCGGCGCGCAACCACCTGGTCGTCGTGGTCGACGAGTACGGCGGCACCGGTGGCCTCGTCACCATCGAGGACATCCTGGAGGAGATCGTCGGTGAGATCACCGACGAGTACGATGTCGAGCGCCCGCCGGTCGAACGCCTCGCGGACTCCTCGGTGCGGGTGACCGCCCGCCTGCCGGTGGAGAACCTGGGCGAGCTGTTCGACACCGACCTGCCCACCGACGAGGTGGAGACGGTCGGTGGCCTGCTCGCCCAGTCGCTGGGGCGGGTGCCGATCCCCGGAGCGCAGGCCGAGGTGGCCGGCCTCCGGCTGGTCGCCGAGGGCACCACGGGCCGGCGCAACCGGATCGACACCGTCCTGGTCAGCAGGGTGGAGTCGGGCGACGAGCAGGACACCGACGGGCGCGGCGACCACGCCGGCCCCGGGGACGACCCGGATCATTATCGAGACGAGGAGAGGCAAGCCGCCGATGCCTGAGACACCCGCCGCGCCCACCGCCCGGCCCACCCCCGGCGCGCCGACGCCGCTGAGCGCCGAGGACGGCAAGCTCGTCGTTCTGGCCCGGGGCGCCCGCGCGCGGGTCGGTGCCGTGGAGGGCGCCGCGGTCCGGGATCAGGACGGCCGGACGTACGCGGCGGCCAGCGTCGCGCTGCCCTCGCTGACCCTCACCGCGTTGCAGTTGGCGGTTGCCTCGGCTGTTGCCGCCGGGGCGAGCCGGCTGGAGGCGGCGGCGGTGGTGACCGAGGCGTCGACGCTGGACGGCGCGGGTCATGCCGTGGTGCGCGACCTCGCGGCCGATGCGCCGATCCACGTCGCCGCCCCGGACGGCACGGTCCTCGGCACGGTGACCGAGTGAGCCCGGTGCAGGATCCACAGACCCGCCCGTACCGGGCCGGGTTCGGCTGTTTCGTCGGGCGACCCAACGCCGGCAAGTCCACGCTGACCAACGCGATCGTGGGCACCAAGATCGCGATCACCTCGAACAAGCCGCAGACCACCCGGCACGTCATCCGGGCGGTGCTGCACCGTCCGGAGTCCCAGCTGGTCCTGGTGGACACGCCGGGCCTGCACCGTCCCCGTACGCTGCTCGGTGAGCGCCTCAACGACCTGGTCCGCTCTACCTGGACCGAGGTCGACGTCATCGGTCTGTGCATCCCGGCGGACGAGCCGGTGGGCCGCGGTGACCGGTTCATCACGGGCGAGCTGGCCGAGCTGAAGGCGACGGTGCTGGCCGTGGTCACCAAGACCGACCTGGTCGACAAGCGGCGGCTGGCCGAGCAGTTGCTCGCGGTCAGCGAGCTGGGCGAGTTCGCCGAGATCGTGCCGGTGAGCGCGGTCTCCGGGCACCAGGTGGACACGCTCGTCGACGTGATGACCAAATACCTGCCGCCGTCGCCGCAGCTCTACCCGGACGACATGCTGACCGACGACCCGGAGCAGGTGTTGGTCGCGGAGCTGATCCGGGAGGCGGCCCTGGAGGGCGTCCGCGACGAGCTGCCGCACTCCATCGCCGTGGTGGTCGAGGAGATGATCCCCGAGGGTCAGGTCATCAAGATCTACGCCGACGTGTACGTGGAACGGCCCAGCCAGAAGGCAATTGTTCTCGGTCACAAGGCGAGCCGGCTCAAGGAGGTCGGCACGAACGCCCGCCGGCAGATCGAGGAGCTGCTGGGCAGCCGGGTCTATCTCGACCTGCACGTGCGGGTCGCGAAGGACTGGCAGCGCGACCCGAGGCAGTTGCGCAAGCTGGGTTTCTGAGGGTTCGCCGCCGGCCCGCTCGGGCGGCGCGGGCGTCGGCGGGTTTCGTGGGACGGGCCGACGCCCGGCGATCGTCAACGCTGGGTGATCGTCACGTCGCCACTGCCGGCCGAGGCGTCGAGCACCAGGGATGCCGCCGGGTCGTCCGTGACGGTGATCCGTGCGTCGCCGGAGCCGGTGTTGGACCGGACCCGGTAGCTGCCCGCCGGCACGAGCAGCGAGACGTCGCCGCTGGAGGCGTGCGCCCGCGCCGAGGCCGGCGTGTCCATCTCGACGGTCACGTTGCCGGAGCCGGCCTCGGCGTCGGTGGCGCCGGCCACGCGGCGGGCGCTGACGTCGCCGGAGCCCGCCCGCAGCCGTACTGTCGAACGGGCCTCGCTCAGGTCGATGTTGCCCGAGCCGGTCTCCACGTCGAGCGCCCCCGTGGCCTCGGTCATCCGCACGTCGCCCGAGCCGAGTCGCAGCTTCACCGCGCCCACCTTGGTCAGCTCGACGTCGCCCGAGCCGCTGTCGCCCTGCACGGTGACCCCCTCGGGGACGGTCACCTCGTACGACACGCTGCACCGGTCGCCGCAGTCGGTGTTCAACACCAACTCGCTGTCCTTGATCTCGTACCGTGCCTTGGGTTCGCCGCCCTGGTAGCGCACCACCCGCTTGATCCGGGCCTCGCCCGCCGCGCCGGTGCCCCGGACGATCACGTCACCGGAGCCCCCGTCCACCCGGATGGTGGTGATCTTCACCGGCTCGGTGTCGTCGTAGTCCAACCGGCGGAAGGACAGGTTGTCGCACCCGGCCAGCAGGATGAGAGCGGTGGACAGCCCCAACGCGACGCGTGCGGTGGCCCGGTGACGACGGGCGGTGGTGCTCTGGTGCAGTGCCATGGCCAGCACGCTACGGGCGGTCATCGGCCCGGCGCATCGGGGTTCATCCGCGCATCCACCCCGAAGCGACCCTGATTTCACACCCCGAGGGAGAATGGTCCGATGACCGGGTATCGCCGACAGCTCTACCGCGACGACGCGGTGGTGCTGCGCGTGCAGAAGCTCGGCGAGTCCGACCGGATCATCACCCTGCTCACGCGTCGGCACGGCCGGCTGCGGGCGGTCGCCCGGGGGGTCCGCCGCACCATGAGCAAGTTCGGCGCCCGGCTGGAGCCGTTCGGTCACGTCGACCTGCAACTCGCCGGTGACCCCAAGGGCAACCACGGCAGCTCACTGCACACGGTCAGCCAGGTCGAGGGGATCGACCTGTACGGCAAGCGGTTCCTCGGCGACTATCCCCGCTACACGGCGGCCAGCGCGATCGCCGAGACGGCCGAGCGGCTGACTCCCGTTGAGCGGGAGCCGTCGCTGCGACTGTTCCAGCTCACCGTGGGGGCGATGAAGGCGCTGTCCCGGGGTGAGCACGACACCACCCTGGTGCTCGACGCGTACCTGCTGCGGGGGATGGCCCTCGCCGGCTGGGCGCCGGCCCTGACCGCCTGCGCGGTCTGCGGCACCCCCGGGCGGCACCGCGCGTTCTCCGTGCCGGCCGGCGGCGCGGTCTGCCCGGACTGCCGACCGCCCGGCGCGGCCCATCCCGCGCCGGCCACCATCGACCTGATGTCCGCGCTGACCACCGGCGACTGGGTGGTCGCCGACGCCACCGACACCGGTGTACGACGGGAGTGCAGCGGTCTGGTGGCGGCGCACCTCCAGTGGCACCTGGAACGCGCGTTACGCTCGCTGCCGCTGGTCGACCGGGGCACCTCGGTCACCGGCACGGTCCCGCCGCCGGGCGGTGGTGGGGCTGGGATGCTCCGGCCGCGCGGTGACGTCGAGGCGGGGGCTGCGATGTTCCGGCCGGGCGGTGACGTCCAGGCCGGAGCGGACGGCACGAGCAGGGAGAGAGCCGAGTGATCCGATCGACGAGGCGCGAGCCGACGCCACCGACGCCCCACCCGTCCGGCGCCCGGCCGCCGGCGCTGCCCCCGGGGGCCGTGCCGAAGCACGTGGCCATCGTGATGGACGGCAACGGCCGGTGGGCCAAGGAGCGCGGGTTGGCCCGCACCAAGGGCCACGAGGCGGGGGAGCACAGCCTCTTCGACACCATCGAGGGTGCGATCGAGATGGGCATCCCGTACCTGTCGGCGTACGCGTTCTCGACCGAGAACTGGCGGCGCTCGCCCGACGAGGTCCGGTTCCTGATGGGGTTCAACCGGGACGTGATCCGTCGACGTCGTGACCAGCTTGTCGACCTGGGCGTGCGGGTGGTCTGGTCGGGGCGTCCGGGGCGGCTGTGGAAGAGCGTCATCTCCGAGTTGCAGACCGCCGAGGAGATGTCCCGGGGCAACTCCACCCTGACTCTGCAGTTCTGCGTCAACTATGGCGGTCAGGCCGAGATCGGCGACGCCGCCGCCGCCATCGCGCGGGACGTGGCGGCCGGTCGACTGGACCCGGCGAAGGTCAGCGAGAAGACCGTCGCGAAATACCTCTACCACCCGGAGATCCCGGAGGTGGACCTGTTCCTGCGGCCCTCGGGCGAGGAACGGATCTCCAACTTCCTGCTCTGGCAGACCGCGTACGCCGAGCTGGTCTTCCTGGACACGCTCTGGCCGGACTTCGACCGCCGCCACCTCTGGTACGCCTGCGAGCTGTACGCCCAGCGGGACCGGCGCTTCGGCGGCGCGCTGCCCAACCCGGTGGCCCCGACGGCCTGAGGAAGGCTTACCCACACGTCACGCTGGGTATCAGAGACGTCAGAAGCCACTGACGGAGGTGAACCCACATGATCCAGAAGCGCATTGCCCAGTGGGCGGTGATGGCCGTCGCGGTGCCACTGGCCGCAGCCGGCGCCCGCCGGCTCAGCCACACCCTGGAGGCCCGCCGTGGTCCCTCCGGGGCGACCCGGCTGCTGACGAAGGGCGCGGACCTGATCCGCCCACAGAAAGCCAAGCGTCGCCGATTCTGGTAACGCGAAAACACCCCGAGGCGCCGCCCCGCACAACGTGCAGAGCGGCGCCTCCCCCCGTGCCCCCCACCCCCCACGCGACAATGCCGCCGATCTTGCACTTTCCGTGGCGACAAAAGCCATTGAAGCGGACCAATCGACCACTGTAAGTGCAAGATCGGCGGGTATGGGCGGGACGGGGGCCGGGGTGGGGTGGGTGGGGTTGGTTGTTCTGGGGTTTGGGGTGGTGGGGGTCGGTAGGGTTCGGGAGGGAGCGGGACCTGTGGGTGGGGGTGGTTGGGTGTGCGGGATCTCCGGTACAAAATGATCATGGCGTTGAACGCGGCCGACCTGGGCGACCCGATCTGTGAGCAGGTTGCCGAGATCTGCGCCGAGATCGCCGAGCAGCACTGTGCCGAGTTCGGTCACACGCCCGCGCTGCGGACCGGTGAGATCGCCGAGCTGGCCACCGGAGAGCCGGCCCTGACCTGGGCGCCCTCGACTCCCGACGCCGGGCAGCGTGCCTGGTGACCGCAGCCGCCCCGGCCGTCGACGTATGCCGTGCCGACGACCGCTTCGCCACCCGGATCTCCTGGCTGGATTCCAAGCACTCCTTCTCGTTCTCCCGGCACTACGACCCGGCCAACACCCATCACGGCCTGCTGCTGGTCAACAACGACGACGTGGTCCGGCCGGGCGCCGGCTTCGAGACCCACCCGCACCAGGACATGGAGATCGTGACCTGGGTGCTGCGCGGCTCGCTCGTGCACCAGGACTCCACCGGCCACTCCGGGGTCATCTACCCGGGCCTGGCGCAGCGGATGAGCGCCGGCACCGGCATCCTGCACTCGGAGAAGAACGACGCGTGGCGGCTCCTCGACAACCAACAGCCGCACAGCGACCCCGTGCACTTCGTGCAGATGTGGGTGCTCCCGGACGAGCAGGGTGTGGACCCCGGCTACGAGCAGCTGGAGATCGAGGACGAGTTGCTGCGCGGCGGCCTGGTGCCGATCGCGTCGGGAATGGACCGTTACGACGGAGCGTCCGCGATCCGGATTCGCAACCGGCACGCGACGCTGCACGCCGCCCGCCTCCGCCCCGGCGACGAGGTCACCATCCCGGACGCGCCCTTCGTGCACCTGTACGTGCCCGACGGCACGGTCACCCTGGAAGGCAGCGGTCCACTCGGCACCGGAGACGCGGCGCGGCTCACCATGACCGGCGGCCGACGGGTCACCGCCGACGAGCCTGCGGAGATCCTCGTGTGGGAGATGCACGCCACCGTCGCCTGAGCGCAGCCGCGTCCACGAGAGGATCGCGCCCGAACATGGATGTAGTGGCCTCCCTGACACGGGAGGCCACTACATCGTGGATCGAGCACGATCATGTCGCGCGTCGTGCCTTACGCCGGGGACTCCGTCTTGTCGCCGGCCCAGGTGGTGTGGAACGAGCCCTCGCGGTCCACGCGCTGGTAGGTGTGCGCGCCGAAGTTGTCCCGTAGGCCCTGGATCAGCGCGGCGGGCAGCCGCTCGGCGCGCAGCGCGTCGAAGTACGCCAGCGACGACGAGAACGCCGGCGTCGGCACACCCGCCTGCGCCGCGTCGGCCACCACCCGCCGCCAGCTCGGCACGCCGGCGCTGACCGCCTCGGCGAAGTACGGCGCGACCAGCAGCGTCGGCAGGTCGGGCTGCTCGTCGTACGCCTCGCGGATGCGGTTCAGGAAGCGCGCCCGGATGATGCAGCCACCCCGCCAGATGGTCGCCGTGCCGCCCAGGTCGATGTCCCAGTCGTACTCCCTGCTGCCGGCCCTGATGTGGTCGAAGCCCTGGGCGTACGCGACGATCTTGGAAGCGAGCAGCGCCCGGCGGACGTCCTCGACGAACGCGTCCCGGTCGGCCACCTGCCACTTGTCACCGGCGTCCGGGAAGGCCCGGCGGGCCGCCTCGCGCTGGTCGACGTGCCCGGACAGCGAGCGCGCGAACGTCGCCTCGGCGATCCCGGTGATCGGAATGCCCAGGTCGAGGGCGCTCTGCACGGTCCACCGGCCGGTGCCCTTCTGCTCGGCCCGGTCCTGCACGATGTCGACGAACGCGCGGCCGGTCGCCGCGTCGGTGTGCGCCAACACGTCGGCGGTGATCTCGATGAGGAACGACTCCAGCTCGCCGTTGTTCCAGTCGCGGAAGATCTCGGCGATCTCCGCCGGCGTCGCGTCCAGACCGGCCCGCAGCAGGTCGTACGCCTCGGCGATGAGCTGCATGTCGGCGTACTCGATGCCGTTGTGCACCATCTTGACGAAGTGCCCGGCGCCGTCCGGCCCGACGTGCGTGCAACACGGCACACCGTCCACCTGGGCGGCGATCTTCTCGAACATCGGCCCGAGCTTCGCGTACGACTCGGTGGAACCGCCCGGCATGATGCTCGGCCCCAGCAGCGCGCCCTCCTCGCCGCCGGAGACGCCGGTGCCGCTGAAGTGCAGCCCCTGCGCACGCAGCGACTCCTCGCGGCGGCGGGTGTCGGCGAAGTGGGCGTTGCCGCAGTCGACGATGATGTCGCCCTCGTCCAGCAGAGGCACCAGCTCGTCGATGACCGCGTCGGTGGGCGCACCCGCCTTGACCATCACGATCACCGCGCGGGGCCGTTCCAGCGACGCCACGAAGTCGGCCATCGACTCACCGGGCACGAAGGTGCCCTCGTCACCGTGCTCGGCGACAAGGCTGCGGGTGCGTTCCGGGGACCGGTTGTGCACCGCCACGGTGAAGCCGTTACGGGCCAGGTTGCGGGCCAGGTTGCGGCCCATCACCGCCAGCCCGGTCACGCCGATCTGCGCTGTCGCCTGCTGAGCCATTCGTGCCGCCACCTCTCGCCGTCGAACTGTCCCTGCGACCGTATCGCGGCACACGGCATCGCGGGCAGGTCGTCCCACGGCGGGTCACCGCCTGGTCGCGGCCCGTCCGTCCACCCGTCGCTCAGCGCTGGGCGAGTCGTTCCTCCACACGCGCCACCTTCGCGGTGAGCGCGTCGGTGACACCGGGCCGGACGTCTGCCTTGAGGACGACGCTCACCCGGGGCGCCTGCGCGGCCACCACGTCGACCGCCCGCTTCACCACCGCCATCACCTCGTCCCACTCGCCCTCGACGGTGGTGAACATGGCATCGGTCCGGTTCGGCAGCCCGGACTCGCGGACCACCCGTACCGCCTCGGCCACGAGGTCGCCCACGGAGTCGCCGCCCCCGAGCGGGGTGATCGAGAACGCGATCAGCATGCGCCGATCGTGCCAGTAAACAGGGTGCGCGTCTCCTCGTGTGATGGTTAAGGTTCCGGCATGCGTAACTGACGCCCCATTTCCGAGCCGGTCCGCCGCCCCGCGTCGCGGTCCGTGCGCTCCCGGGCGTCGCACGTCTCCCTACCCGCCGTTCGGCGGCGTCGAGCCTTCCTGATCCCCGGTGAGCAGTCCCTTCCCATCCGACCGTCGCGCGCGACGGTCACCAGCCGATTCGACCGACCGCCGGAGCGCGGGAACGGCCGGGACGGTCGGCACCGAAGGAGGCCCGGATGCCCGCCAGGCGTAACCCGAAGAAGTCCCGTACCCCCAAGATGTCCCCGCCCGGACAAGTTCCGGCGGCCGACCACGGCCCGGCGACTGGTCGCGGCACGATCCTGCCGGCCAGCCCCGATGTCGCGGTCGAACCGGCCCTGCCAGCGGCCCTGGTCGAACCGGCGGCGCCGACGCTGCCGGCGGCTCTGGTCGACCCGGCGGCGGCCGCCGAGCCGCTCCGGCCCGGAGCGGTCCCGGCCGACGCGGCGCTGCCCGTCGACGTGCCGGCGGCTGTCGACGCGCCTGCGGTGGAGGATCTGCCCACGCCGGTCAGTCGACCGTCGGCACCGACGGCCGGGCCGCCCACGGGCGGGGGCAACCGGTCGGCCGGCGGCCGTAGCCAGGCGGCGGGGCAGACCCGCCGCTACGCCTTCCGGCGTAGCTGACCGAGCCGTGCGCCCGCGCCGGCGCACGACTCCGCGACAGCAACGTCAGGGATGTAGTGGCTTCCCACGCTGGCGAGGCCACTACATCCCTGACGTTGCGCGGATCCTGCCGCCGGCGCGGGGCGGGCGCACGGCGGTCGGGTGCGGGCGGCGTCAGCCGAGCAGGGGACGGAAGGTGCCGGCCAGGATACTTGTCGTCAGCGCCGCGCCGGCCAGCGTGAACGCGCCGACGACGAGCAGTGTGTCGGCGAGACCGAAGTGCTGGCGGCGCGCGACGGTACGGGGTGTGTCGGCGTCGAACCCGCGGGCGTCCATCGCGACGGCCAGCCGGGTACCTCGGCGGATCGCGCCGACCAGCAGCGCGAACGCCGTGGACGCGAACAGCCGCAGCTTCGCCACAGGGTTGCGTCCGGCGTCCACGCCCCGTGCCCGGCGGGCCATGCTGATCATCTGCCATTCCTGGCCCAGCAGCGGTACCAGCCGGAACGCGGCCAGCGCTCCGACGGCGAACCGCGCCGGCGCCTTCGCGTTCTGGATCAACGCGTCCGCCAGGTCGGTCGGGTCGGTGGTGGCGAAGACGATCACGCCGGGCAGGGCCACCGCGAAGATCCGCAGCACCAGGCCGAGCGCGGTGAGCAGCACGCCGGTGCTCACCAGCACCGGGCCGGCGTCCAGCAGGACGCGACCGGACTGGTCGGCGGCGAAGAGCACCAGGGTGACCAGGATGCCGACGGCGCTGAGCAGCAGCGGCAGGGCACGCCGGGCCAGCACCCGGTAGCGGAGGCCGAACAGCGGCAGGACCGCGAGTTCGACGGCGATGGCGATCGCGGGCGCCAGCGGGTCGAGCGTGGCCAGCAGGGTGAACGAGAAGAGCAGTGCGGCGGCGAGCTTCGCCACCGGGTTGCGCCGGGCCAGCGGCGCCCCGGGCCGGGCGACCGGTTCGATGCTGATCATCGGTGAACCTCCCGTCCGGCGTCGAGGCGTCGGTCGCGACGCGCCGGCACGGTCACGACCGCTCCAGGGTGACGGTGCGGTCGGCGAGCGCGGCGACGAAGTCCACGTCGTGGGTGACGCTGACGACGCCGTGCCCGGCGTCGCGCAGGTCGGCGAAGAGGTCGACCAGCTCGCCCCACGTCCGCCGGTCCTGGCCGAAGGTGGGCTCGTCGCAGATCAGCAGGCGGGGCGCGGTGGCCAGGGCCGTCGCCACGCTGAGGCGTCGCGCCTCGCCGCCGGAGAGGGTGTACGGGTTGGCCGCCGCGAGCCTGGTCAGCCGTAGCCGCTCCAGCAGTCCGGCCGCCGTCTCCTTGACCGCCGCCTCGGGTTGGCCCGTCCGGCGTGGGCCGAGCGCCAGCTCGTCGAAGACGGTGCCGGTGACGAACTGGTGCTCCGGTTCCTGGAAGACCGACCCGATCCGTCGGGCCAGCGCGGGCGCGCGCCAGCGGTGCGGGGGAGTGCGGTGGTGGGCGCCGGCCAGCTCGGCCGAGGCGGTGACCCGGCCCGTGCCCGGTTTGAGCAGCCCGCCGAGCAGCAGCGCCAGGGTGGACTTGCCGGCGCCGTTCGGTCCGCGCACGGCGAGGGCCTCTCCGGCGCGTACCGTCAGATCGGTGGAGCCCAGCCGGGGCGGCAGGCCGAGCCGGTCGGCGGTGAGCAACACGTCGCCGGCCGCGGCGGTGGCCCGGCGCGGCGCGACGGGATGGCCGGGCACCCAGACCCCCTCGGCGGCGAGGGTGTCGCCGTGCGCGGCGAAGACCACGTCGGGCGTGCCGTCGGCGCGGACCCCACCGCCGGGCTCCAGGACGACCACCCGGTCGACCAGGGGCAACGCCTCGGCGACCCGGTGTTCGACCAGGATCAGGGTGGTGTCGGCGTCCAGTGCGCCCGCTACGGCACCCCGGACCAGGGCAGCCCCGTCCGGGTCGAGGTTGGCGGTGGGCTCGTCGAGCAGCAGCAGGCCGGGCCGCAGCGCCAGCGCGCCCGCCAGGGCGAGACGCTGCTGCTCGCCGCCGGAGAGGGCGGCGGTGCCGCGGTCCCGGGGGTACGGGAAGCCGACCCGCCGTAGCGCCTCGTCGACCCGTGGCCAGATCTCGTCGGTCGGTACGCCCCGGTTCTCCAACCCGAACGCGACGTCGTCGCCGCTGCGTGCCATCACCAGCTGGGTCTGCGGGTCCTGGAAGACGATGCCGACCCGTTCCCGGCCCTTGCGGGGGTCGAGCCCGTCGATCTCGACGGTGCCCTCCTGCTCACCGGAGTCCTCCGCCAGCAGCCCGGCCAGCGCGCTGAGCAGGGTGCTCTTGCCGGCTCCCGAGGGCCCGAGCAGCAGGACCCGCTCGCCGTCCTCCACCCGGAGATCCACCCCGCGCACGGCCCAGGCCCGCCGCCCGGCGTGCCGCCACCCGAAACCCCGCAGCAGTACGCCCACGATCCCTCCCTCATCCATGTCCTCGCCGGTGATCAAGAGGTTCGCGTCGGAATTCCGCCTGCCGATGACGCGAACCTCTTGATCACGGGGTGCGCGCAGGTCTAGATCAGCGCGCGGGTTCGGCCGGAGGGGAGGCGGTCCAGGGCGCCGGTGTTGGCCAGGGCGCGGGTGAGCAGCCAGCCGCCGACACCCGCGATGATCGTGGCGCTGACGATGGTGAGCAGCGCGTACGGGATGCGGTAGTCGCCCAGCGCGTAGTCCGCGTTCCAGACGAAGAAGTCGAACAGGGCCGCGCTGAGGCCCGTCAGCGCGCCGGCCAGCACGGCGGTCGGCAGCCGGTACGACCGGTAGCGGAACGCGGCGAACGCCAGCTCGGCCCCGATACCCTGCACGATGCCCTGCGGGATCACCGTGCCGGCCCACTGGCTGCCCAGCAGCGCGGAGACGACCGCGGCCACCGTCTCGCAGTAGAGCGCGGCGCCGGGCTTGCGGATGACCAGCCCGCCGACCACTGCCGGCAGCAGCCACACGCCGTAGATCAGCGTCTGCGCCGGTGGGAAGAAGGCGAACGCGCCCTCGGTGGCGCTCCAGACCAGGCCCCAGGCCCAGAAGATGACGCCGAAGGCAACCGCGATCACCGAGGCGACCACGATGTCGATCGTGCGCCAGCGGTGGGTGGTGTTGTCCATGCTGTGCTCCCAGTTCAGTGAAACGAACCAGGAGAAGACGCACGCCGCGCGTCCGGTGGCACCGGACTCACGGCGCGGCTGGAGGTCGACCGAACTCCCTGCGCTGGCATTACCCAGATCAGGTTCGAGGGTCTGCGGGCGTGCCCGCACTCTCAGCGCTGTGCGCTCCCCTGTCGGATGTGAAGTTGTCTCGCTGACGCTAGCACCGACCAGGGGTAACAGCCCAGCAGGGCGTCGTGACGTGCGCGCATCCGGGCCGGCACGACGACGGCTGGGTAGGCTGACGATCATGCAGGTCGACGCGCGGGGTCTGACGTTCGAGGTACGCACCGGCGGCCCGTCCGACGGCGCCCCCGTCCTGCTCCTGCACGGTTTTCCGCAGCACAGCGGCGAGTGGGACGAGGTCGTGCCGCCCCTGCACGCCGCCGGCCTGCGCACGTACGCGCTGGACCAGCGGGGCTACTCGCCGGGTGCCCGGCCCGCCGAGGTGGCGGGGTACCGCATCCCCGAACTGGTCGCCGACGCGGTCGCGGTGCTCGACGCGCTCGGTCTGGACGCCGTGCACCTGGTCGGCCACGACTGGGGCGCGATAGTGGCCTGGGCGGTGGCCGCCGCGCACCCCCGGCGCGTCCGTACGTTGACCGCGGTGTCGGTGCCCCATCCGGCGGCCATGGCGCACGCGCTCGCCACCGACGGCCAGCAGAAGGCCCGCTCGTCGTACATCGCGCTGTTCCGCAAACCCGGCAAGGCCGAGAAGGTGCTGTTGGCGTGGCACGCGACGGCGCTGCGCAAGCTGCTGGGCGGGGTCGGCGACGCCTCCCGCGTCGACCGCTACGCCGACCCGATGCGCGAGCCGGGCGCACTGACCGCCGCCCTGAACTGGTACCGGGCCATGTCCCGTGCCGACCTGGCCGCCGTCGGCCCGGTCGCCGTACCGACCACGTACGTGTGGAGTGACCGGGACGTCGCGATCGGCCGGGCCGCCGCCGAGGCGTGCGCCGCGAACGTGACCGGCGACTACCTCTTCGTACCCCTGGCCGGGGTGAGCCACTGGATCCCGGACGCCGCGCCCGCCGCGCTGGCCGAGGCGGTCCTGGCGCGGGTCGCCGGGACGGCCTGAGCCGTGCCGGGCCGGGGGAACGTGGGACGGGGGAACGCCGTGACCGCGCCCGTGGGCGGGCCGGGCACCCGCCGGTCCATCGCCGCGGAGCTGCGCCTCCTGGGGGTACGCCCCGGATCGACGGTGCTGGTGCACGCCGGGATGCGCCCACTGGGCTACGTCTGTGGCGGGCCGCAGGCGCTGGTGCTGGCCCTGCGTGACGCCCTCGGTCCGGATGGCACCATCGTGGTGCCCACCCACACACCTGACAACAGCGACCCGGCGCAGTGGCGGAACCCACCGGTGCCGGTGGACTGGTGGCCGTTGATCCGCGCCGAGATGCCCGGCTTCGACCCGGTGCTCACGCCGAGCCGGCACATGGGTGTGTTCGCCGAGACGGTCCGCTGCTGGCCGTCGGCGCTGCGCAGCGGGCACCCCCAGGTGTCCTTCGCCGCGCTCGGCCCGGCGGCCGAGCGGGTGGTCGCCGGGCACACCCTGGCCGACATGCTCGGCGAGGGATCTCCGCTGGCCCGGCTCTACGACCTGGACGCCGACGTGCTGCTGCTCGGGGTCGACCACGGCGTCAACACGTCGCTGCACCTGGCCGAGTACCGCCGACCCGCCGTCGTGCGTGAGCGACTGGGCGCGGCGGTGCGGACCGCCGACGGTGGCCGCGAATGGGTGTGGTGGCAGGACGTCCGGATCGACGGAAGTGACTTCGGCGCGCTGGGCCGCGACCTCGACGACACGGCGGTGGTCCGCGTCGGCCCGGTGGGCGCCGGAACGGCGAGGTTGGTGGGCCAGCGGGCGGCTGTCGACTTCGCGGCGCGGTGGTTCGCCCGCAACAGACGGACGGAGGACGTATGACGGTGAGCGCCGAGGACTACCTGACCGTGGTGACCGAGACGATGGCCCGGGTCGCCGCCAGCCAGGCCGAGGCCGTGGGCCGGGCCGCCGATCTGATCGCCGACGCGGTACGCGCCGACGGGGTGGTGCACGCCTTCGGTACCGGGCACTCGGAGGCCCTCGCCATGGAGATCGCCGGTCGGGCGGGCGGGCTGGTGCCCACCAACCGGATCGCCCTGCGGGACCTGGTGCTGCTCGGCGGCGAGCCGGCCGACGTGCTCGGGCCGCTGCTGGAGCGGGACCCGGCGGTGGCGCACCGGCTCTACGAGCTGGCCCCCGTACGGCCCGCCGACGTCTTCGTGCTCGCCTCGAACTCCGGGGTCAACGGCGCGATGGTCGAGTTCGCCACGCTGGTCAAGGAGCGGGGCCATCCGCTGGTGGCGATCACCTCCGCGCAGCACTCCGGCCGGATGACCTCCCGCCACCCGTCCGGACGCACGTTGGCCGATTTCGCCGACGTGGTGCTCGACAACGGCGCACCGTACGGCGACGCGACGCTGCCGCTGCCGGGCGGCGGCGCGGTCGGCGCGGTCTCCTCGATCACGGCCGCGCTCCTGGCCCAGCAGGTCACCGTGGAGGTGGTCGCCCGGATACTCGCGGCGGGGGAGCGGCCTCCGGTCTACCTGTCGGCCAACATCCCGGACGGGGACGCGCACAACAACGCGCTGGAGGCCCGGTACGTCGGTCGGATTCGCCGCGGGTCCTGACCCGGTCCGGTCGATCGACGTCGTGGTGTCCGGGGGTGGCCGGCAGATGGCCGGGACATGTCGTGAACCAGTTTCGCGCTCGGCCGTGTGGGGCATTGACGTTGCTGCCGGCGGCCGGGACCGCCGGCAGTACCGTCTGACCGGAGGTAGCGCGTGTCCAAGGAGACCGAGAAGCAGCGTTGGCAGCGCAACTTCGCCGACCTGCTCCAGGAGTTGCGGGTCGCCCAGACCGGCGTGCAGATCCTCTTCGCCTTCCTGCTCACCCTGCCGTTCAGCAACGGGTTCACCCGGACCAGCGAGTTCCAGCGGGACGTCTACATCGTCGCCCTGCTCGCCGCTGCCGCCGCCACCGCGATGATCATTTCGCCGGTGGCGTTCCACCGGGCGCTGTTCCGCCAGGGGCGCAAGCCGGAGCTGGTGCGGTTCGCGCACCGCATGGCGACCGGCGGCCTCGGCTTCATGCTCATCGCGATGGTCAGCGCGGTCCTGCTGATCACCGACTTCGTGCTGGACCGGCCGATCGCCTTCGTGCTCAGCGCGCTGGCCGGCCTCTGGTTCCTCGTCTTCTGGGTGATCCTGCCGTTCGCTCGACGCAACTGGGGTGACGACGACATCGACGACGAGGACGACGACCCGGACACGCTTACCGTGGGCTGATCTCCCTCGATGTTCACGCCACGCTACCCCTGGGTAACAACCGGGGGTAGCGTGGCGTTAGTCGCGCACGTCGACGCAGCCACATCGAGTTTCGAGGGGGCAGCCGTGACCACGACACAGGACGGCCGACCGGCACCGGACGGCCCCGATCCCGAAGCCGCCGCCGGCACCGCCGCGCCGACCACCGCCGGAGCCGCTGCCCCGCCCACCGCTGGCACCGCCGCCCCGCTGGCCGCCGAGGCCGGTCAGGTCTCCGAGAAGGAGGCCCGCAGGGTCGCCGAGGCGGCCCGCGAGTCCACCTGGGACCGTCCCAGCTTCGGCAAGGAGCTGTTCCTCGGCCGGTTCCGGCTCGACCTCATCGACCCGTGGCCGCGCTCCGACCCGGACGACGCGGCCCGTGCCGAGAAGTTCCTCGGCCAGCTCCGCGCCTTCGTCACCTCCGAGGTGGACGGCGCGGCCATCGAGCGGGACGCCTCCATCCCCGACTCCGTCTTCCACGGGCTCGCGGACCTCGGCGCGTTCGGCATGAAGATCGACCGGAAGTACGGCGGCCTGGGGCTGAGCAACCTGCACTACTGCCGTGCCCTCATGCTGGCCGGCTCGGTCAGCCCGGCGATCGGCGCGCTGCTCTCGG
Organism: Micromonospora sp. NPDC049102; assembly: GCF_043197485.1. Classification (NCBI taxonomy): domain Bacteria; kingdom Bacillati; phylum Actinomycetota; class Actinomycetes; order Micromonosporales; family Micromonosporaceae; genus Micromonospora; species Micromonospora sp. NPDC049102. Next base: position 83,901 of record NZ_JBICTE010000007.1, read on the forward strand.
CCCACCAGTCGATCGGCGTGCCGCAACCGCTCAAGATGTTCGGCACCGCCGAGCAGAAGCAGCGTTTCCTGCCCCGACTCGCCGCGGGTGAGGTCTCCGCGTTCCTGCTCACCGAGCCGGACGTCGGCTCCGACCCGGCCCGGCTCGCCACCACCGCCGAACCGACCGAGGACGGCACCGGCTACCGGCTCAACGGCGTGAAGCTCTGGGCCACCAACGGCACCGTGGCCACCCTGCTGGTGGTGATGGCCCGGGTACCCGCCGCCGATGGGCGACGCGGCGGCATCACCGCGTTCGTGGTGGACGGTGACAGCGCCGGCATCACCGTGGAACGGCGCAACGAGTTCGTCGGCCTGCGCGGCCTGGAGAACAGTCTGACCCGCTTCCACGACGTGTTCGTGCCCGCCGAGAACGTCATCGGCGGCGAGGGCAAGGGACTCAAGATCGCCCTCACCACGCTGAACACCGGCCGGCTCTCCCTGCCTGCCATGTGCGTCGGCGCCGGCAAGTGGGCGTTGAACGTCGCCCGGGGATGGGCCGCCGACCGCGTCCAGTGGGGCCGTCCGGTGGGCGCGCACGAGGCGGTCGCCCATAAGCTCTCCTTCATCGCCGCCACCACGTACGGCATGGAGACCATGCTCGACCTGTGCTGCCTGCTCGCCGACGACGACCGCAACGACATCCGGATCGAGGCGGCGCTGGTCAAGCTCTACGCCAGTGAGATGGCCTGGAAGATCGCCGACGAGTTGGTCCAGATCCGGGGCGGGCGCGGCTACGAGACGGCCGACTCGCTGGCCGCCCGCGGTGAACGCCCGGCCACCGTCGAGCAGGTGCTCCGCGACCTGCGCATCAACCGGATCTTCGAGGGCTCCACCGAGATCATGCACCTGCTGATCGCCCGGGAGGCCGTCGACGCCCACCTGTCGGTGGCCGGCGACATCATCGACCCGGAGGCGGGACTCGGCCGCAAGGCCCGCGCCGGCGCCCGCGCGGGAGCGTTCTACGCGAGGTGGTTGCCGACCCTCACGGTCGGCAAGGGCCAGAGCCCATCGGCGTACGCCGAGTTCGGCCCCCTCGCCGGCCACCTGCGCCAGGTGGAACGCTCCTCGCGCAAGCTGGCCCGCTCGACGTTCTACGCGATGTCCCGCTGGCAGGGAAAGATGGAGCGCAAGCAGGCGTTCCTCGGGCGGATCGTGGACATCGGCGCGGAACTGTTCGCCATGTCCGCCGTCTGCGTCCGGGCAACCGCCGAGCGCAACACCCGCCCGGAGAACGTCGAGCTGGCCGACCTGTTCTGCCGACAGGCCCGGGTCCGGGTGGATGCCCTGTTCGCGGCCCTCTGGGACAACACCGACTCGGTCGACACCGCCGCCGCCAAGCGGATCCTCACCGGCCGCTACGCGAGCGTCGAAGAGGGCGTGGTCACCCCGTCCGACGAGTTGCCCTGGGTGGCCCGCTGGCAGCCCGGCCCGTCCACGGCCGAGGACGTCCGGCGCCGTATCCCGCCGAAGCCGTAACCCGCCGGTCGCGCCGGTCGCGCCGGTCGCGCCGGTCGCGCCGGTCGCGGCGCAAGATCGTGCTCGATCCTGGATCTGGTGGCATCAGTCGGAGTGCGAGGCCACTACTCCCTGGATCGAGCACGATCTTGTGGCGTGCCGTGTCAGCGTGCTACCGCCCAGGCCAGCACTCCCGCCAGGATCAGACCGTTCAGCCCGGCCAGGGCGAGGTACGCGGCGGGTGGGATCTTCTTGCCCCGGCGGACGAAGGAGACCAGAACGGCGGCGTAGCCGAGCAGCAGTACGGCGATGACGATCAGGAAGTAGAACACCCGACGACCTTAACGGCCTGGATCCGCAGGCAGACTGCGGCAGGCGGGGGTGACAGGCGGTTGATCCACACCAGGTCACCGATCTGGTGGCATCCAGCAGCCCGGACACCCCCAGATCGCCGACCTGGTGTCGATCACGGTCAGCCACCCCGCCTCCGCCGTGCGGATCTTGCGGCGGTACACGCGGACACGGGCTCACGCACGAAGCACGCGCTCACGAGCAGAGCGCGGCTCACGTGGAGCACGGGCCGCCGCGCGCACAATGCGCTCACGCGCTCAGCGCGCCCGCAGACGGGCCCGGCCGGGCCGGTCGGGCTCAGCGGCCTTTGTTGCGCAGGCCGAGTTGGCGTAGCTCCAGCGCGGCCAGGGCGTCGACTGTCTCGTCGTCGCCGCGTCGCCAAGCCTCGGCGACGTCGGGGGCGATCCGGGTCAGCCGACCCAGCGGTTGGGTGGCCAGCGCGCGGAGCGCGAGCAGGTCCCGCCCTGCGGGCCCGGCGGCCAGTTTCGCGGCCGATCCGGCCCGGCGCATCCAGCGCAGCCGCAGCGGCAGCCAACCGAAGAGCACCAGGCCGAGCGGAAAGATCAGCACTGCGACAGTGAGGGCGAGGGCGAGCTGGTCGACCAGGTGCTGCTGCTCCCGGCCGGCGTCGGCGAGCCCTCGGGCGGCGTCGGCGGCACGCTGGAAGGGCGCGGTCAGTTCGTCACCGACCAGCGGCACCCGGCGAACCTTGCCGCCGGCGTCGGCGAGGTTGTCGGCGAGGCCGCCGCCGGCGCCCTCCAGCTTCTGTCCGGGTACGGCGAGCTTCTGCACCAGGTCGTGCAGCCAGAGTGCGGCGCGGATCGCGACGTACACCCAGACGACGACGAGCAGGTCGGTGAGCAACTGGCGGACGGCGGTCGGAAACCGATCGGCGTAGATCTTCACGCCGGACAGCGTGCCACGAACGACAGCGGCCCGGCACCCGTCGATCGGTGCCCGGGAAGGTCCCCGGCCGGAGCGCCGCAGCCGGGCCCCGATCAGACTGGCCGCAGGTCCACCGAAAGCACGGTGGAGCAGCCCACCGCCGTTCCGTCGACGTACGCGACCTCGAGGATGTTGCGCTGGGCGCGAGCGACGATCTCGTCGGCCGACAGGGGAGCCGTGGGGATGATCGAGTTGTGGATGTGCTGCCAGTCCAGCAGTGCCAGTGCACTGTCGGTCGGCTGGACCGGCGTGAACCGAAGATCCGTCACGGCTGGTCAGCGCACACACGCGGGGCAGGTGCCGAAGATCTCCACGGTGTGGCTGACGTCGGCGTAGCCGTGCTCGGCGGCGACCCGGTCGGCCCAGCTCTCCACCGCCGGGCCGGCCACCTCGACCGTACGGCCGCAGGCCCGGCAGACCAGATGGTGGTGGTGCCCCTCGCTGCACCGGCGGTAGAGGTGCTCTCCACCCGGCGGGCGCATCACGTCGATCTCGCCCGCGTCGGCCAGCCCCTGCAGGGTGCGATAGACGGTGGTCAGGCCGACCCGCTCGCCGCGCTGCCGGAGCATCGCGTGCAGATCCTGGGCGCTGTGGAAGCCCTCCATCTCGCCCAGCAGCGCGCTCACCGCCGAGCGCTGACGGGTGTTGCGCACCGCGGCGCCGCTCTCGCTCATGATCCCTCCCCCGCGTGGCTGACCGCGTCCGCCACGATGTGCGCGACGTGCTCGTCGACCAGGCTGTAGGCGATCTCCCGGCCCCGGCGGGAGCCGCGCACCACGCCCGCTCCGCGCAGGACCCGCAGGTGCTGGGAGACCAGCGGTTGGGCGGCGCCCAGCTTTTCGACCAGCTCGTGCACACATCGTTCGCCGTCGGCGAGTTCGCTGACGATGGCCAGCCGGATGGGCGCCGACAGGGCTCGGAGCAGTTCGCTGGCTCCGTCGAAACCCTCGTAGCCTGTTGCGCTGGTCATCTTGTAACGGTAACCAATACCACCGACATCCGCCGATCAGGCTGAAGGCGTGTGCCGAAGCCCCTGGCGGGCCTGCGGCGGGTCCAGACGAGCGAGGGCGTTGACGACACGCCCTAGTCCAGGACTACCTCGTGCGGCTCGACGGCCGGTACGGGCGCTGGCGCGGCGCGGCGGCGCAGCCCACGCCAGATCGCGCCGGCGACGGCCACCACCAGGAACGAGGCGATCGCCAGCAGCACCACCGAGGCCCCCGGTGGGGTGTCGGCGTTGGCGGCCACCCAGACGCCGGAGCCGGCGGCGAAGAATCCGAGCGCCATGGCGGCGGTCATCGTGCTGCGGAAGCCCCGGGTGACCTGCTGGGCGGTGGCCACCGGAACCACCATCAGCGCGCTGATCAGCAACACCCCGACGGCCCGCATCGCGATGGTCACCGTGACCGCGGTGGTGACCGCGATCAGCAGGTTGAGGGTGCGCACCGGCAGGCCGGAGACGCGGGCGTACTCCTCGTCGTGGCTGATCGCGAAGAGCGCCGGCCGCAGGGCGATCATGGTGATCAGGATCGCCGCACCGAGCACTCCGACGGTGACCAGGTCGGCCATCGACGTGGAGAGCAGAGATCCGAAGAGGTAGGCGTTGAGGTTGGCGCTCGTGGCGTCCGAGAGGCCGACCAGCAGGACGCCACCGGCGATGCCGCCGTAGAAGAGCAGGGCAAGGGCCAGGTCGCCGGAGGTACGTCCACGAGCGCGGACCAACTCGATGGCGATCGCGCCGGCGGTGGCGACGAGCACCGCCACCAGCACCGGCGAGCGGTTCAGGAGCAGGCCTGCGCCGACGCCGGTCAACGCCACGTGTCCGATGCCGTCGCCGATCAGCGTGAGCCGCCGCTGCACCAGGTAGATGCCGAGCGCCGGCGCGGCGAGGCCGATCACCAGCGCGCCGATCAGGGCACGCTGCATGTAGGGGTACTGGAAGAGTTCCATTGTCAGTTGCTCCACAGCCCGGCGGGCTCGTCGGGACCGTGCGGGTGCACGTGGTCGTGGTCGGGCTCCGCGTGGTGGCCGGCCGGGTCCGGAACCGGGCCGTCGTGACAGATGCCGCCCTGGTGGACGACGACCGCCCGACTGATCACCGGTCGCAGCGGGCCCAGCTCGTGGGCCACCAGCAGGACCGTGCCGCCGTCGGCGACGAAGTCGCGCAACGCGCCGGCGAACGCCTCCTGGCTGGCCGCGTCCACCCCGGCGGTGGGCTCGTCGAGGATCAGCAGTTCCGGCTGGCCGGCCAGCGCGCGGGCGATCAGGGTGCGCTGCTGCTGACCGCCGGAGAGGGTGGACACCGGATCGGTGGCCCGGTCGGCGAGTCCGACCGCGTGCAGAGCCGCGTCGACGGCGACCCGGTCGGCCGCGCCGGGCGGGCGCAGGATGCCCCGGCGGGCCAGTCGACCGGAGGCCACCACCTCGCGGACGGTGGCGGGCACGCCTCCGCCGGCGCCGAGGCGCTGCGGGACGTACCCGATGCGCTGCCATTGGCGGAACTGGCGCAACGGCCGGTCGAAGAGGGTGATCGAGCCGGCGCCCAGCGGCACCAGGCCGAGGATCGCGCGGATCAGCGTGGACTTTCCGGAGCCGTTGGCGCCGAGCACCGCGACCACCTCTCCGGCGGTCACGGTGAGTGAGATGTCCCGGAGCACGGGACGGCCGTCGTAGCCGACCGCGCCGTGCTCGACGGTGATGACGGGGGTGCTCACGAGCAGCTCAACGCCGTCCGCAGGGTCTGCAGGTTGGTACGCATCACCGAAAAGTAGTCGGCGTCGCTGCCAGGGGCGAGTCCTTCGATCGGATCGAGCACCGCGGTCTTCGCGCCGACCTGGCCGGCGATCGTCTCGGCGACCTTCGGGCTGACCAGCGACTCGAAGAAGATCGTGCTGGCTCGGTGCTCCTTGGCCTCCTCGACGACCTGGGCGAGTCGCTGCGGCGAGGGCTCGACGTCGGGGCTCAGCCCGGTGATGCCGACCTGTTGGAGGCGGTTGCGGTCGGCCAGGTAGCCGAAGGCGGCGTGGCTGGTCACGATCTCCCGCCGCTGGCAGGTCGCCAGCCCCTTGCTGAACTCGCCGTCGAGGGCGGTCAGGTCGGCGCGCAGGCTCGCGGCGCGGGCGGTGTACCCGGCGGCATGGCCCGGGTCGACCGTGCCGAGCTGGTGGGCGAGCTGGTCGCCGATGGCGGCGAGCCGGGTGGGGTCGAGCCAGACGTGCGGGTCCTTGGCGTGCTCGTGCCGCTCTTCGCCCTGTTCCTCCTCGCCCTCGTGGTTGTGGCCCCCGGCGCTCGCGTCCAGGAGCGGTTGCACGCTTGCCACGTCGAACACGCGGGCGTCGTCGTCCTGCGCGATCGCCTCGTCCACCGCGGGCTGGAAGCCCTTCAGGTAGACGATCAGTTCGGCCTCGGTGATGTCGCCGACCTGGCGTGGGCTCAGTTCCAGGTCGTGCGGCTCGGCGCCGGGCTTGGCCAGGTTGGTGACGCGGACGTCGTCACCGCCGACGCGCTCGGCGAGGAACTGGAGTGGGTAGAACGCGGCCACCATGTCTACCCGTTGGGGATCGGCGCCGGCCGGGCCACCGGTGGAGCAGCCGGCGACGGCACCCAGGGCGAGCAGGGCGGTCGCGGCGGCCAGGACGCGGGGCGTGGTGCGGTTGGTCATGTCCCCAACTGTCGGTGGTAACGACAATGATTGTCAAAAACGCATGCTTGCATGTCAGAGCAGCTTCGCCAGACCCACCGTGACCAGCAGCGTCAGCATCAGCAGCCGGATCAGCCGGGTCTGCGGCGCCTGAACCGACCACGTGGTCGCCAACAGGGCGATCAGGGCGGCGGCGAGGGCCAACGTCAGCACCCCACCGACCGCCCCCGGCGTGAAGAACGCCACCAGCACCACCACCAGGGCGAGCAGGAACACCGACGTCGGGTTCGCCCCGGCCAGACGGGCCAGCAGGGGGCGCTGCGTACGCTGCATCCCACAGACTCTACGAGGAGGAACCCCCGGTGCTGGTGACCAACCGGTTCGTGGTCGACGTCGATACCGCCGACGGCTTCACCGAACGGGCGCACGCCGCCCTCACCGCGCTCGCCGCCTGCCCCGGCTACCTGCGCGGTCAACTGGTCCGGGCCCTGGACGACCCCCGGTACTGGTCACTTGTCACCGAGTGGGAGTCGGTCGGCACCTACCGGCGGGCGCTGGGCGCCTTCGAGGTCAAGGTGAGCGCGGTGCCGCTGCTCGCCGAGTCGGTCGACGAGCCGTCCGCGTACGAGGCGCTGGCCAACGCCGCGCCCGGGGGAGCCGTGGTGGTCGCCGAGAGTGATCGGGCCGCTGGTCCTTACCGCTGAGCCGTCGGGCACTACCCTGCTCCTATGACCGCACCCGCCCCGCCGCCCGGTCCCGGTGTGGCTCCGCCGTTCGCCGCACCGCCCACCGAAGGTCGGCGGACCCGGCTCTGGATCGGCCTCGGCGTCGGCGCCCTCGCCGTGCTGCTCTGCTGTGGCGGCGGAGGCACGGCCGTCGTCGGCCTGGCCGTGAGCGGCGTGCAGGCGGTACGCGAGCAGGGCCGTACGGTGACCGGCGACTACTACCAGGCGCTCGTCGAGCACAACTACGGCAAGGCGTACGACCAGCTCTGCGACGACGCGCAGCGGCGTGAGTCCCGCCCCGAGTTCGAACGGCGGGCGGCCGCCGAGCCGCAGGTCACCGGGTTCCGGGTGGGCGAGGTGGACACCACCAACCTGACCGTCGGAGTCGACGTGACCCTCGACGGCGGCGAGCGGGAGCGGCAGCAGGTCAGCCTGGGCCAGGACGGTCAGACCGGTGGCATGGAGGTCTGCGGGGTGAGCTGACCCGCCCCCGGTATTCTGCTGGGCTCGGGACGCCGGTGGTCGTACCGTTGTCCCGAACCGACCGATCCATCCACATCTCGCCCCCGCCGACCGCCAGCCGGCGTAGGAGGAAACATGCCAGCCGACCGTATCGACGCCGTCGTCAGCCTCGCCAAGCGCCGAGGCTTCGTCTTCCCCTCCAGCGAGATCTACGGAGGCACCCGGTCGGCGTGGGACTACGGTCCGCTCGGCGTGGAGCTGAAGGAGAACGTCCGCCGGCAGTGGTGGAAGACCATGGTCCAGCAGCGCGACGACGTCGTCGGCCTGGACTCCGCGGTGATCCTGGCCCGCAAGGTGTGGGAGGCGTCCGGCCACATCGCCGAGTTCGTCGACCCGCTCACCGAGTGCCAGTTCTGCCACAAGCGGTTCCGGGCGGACCACATCGAGGAGGCGTACGAGGCCAAGCACGGCCACGCGCCCACCTCGCTCGCCGAGGTCAACTGCCCCAACTGCGGCAACAAGGGCACCTTCACCGAGCCGAAGATGTTCAACGGCCTGATGAAGACGTACCTGGGCCCGGTGGAGAGCGACGAGGGGATGCACTACCTGCGCCCGGAGACCGCGCAGGGCATCTTCGTCAACTACAAGAACGTCGAGACGGTCGCCCGTAAGAAGCCGCCGTTCGGCATCGCGCAGACCGGCAAGTCGTTCCGCAACGAGATCACCCCGGGCAACTTCATCTTCCGGACCCGCGAGTTCGAGCAGATGGAGATGGAGTTCTTCGTCGAGCCGGGCACCGACGAGCAGTGGCACGAGTACTGGCTCCAGGAGCGCTGGAACTGGTACCTCGACCTCGGCCTCTCGGCGGACAACCTGCGCCTGTACGAGCACCCCGCCGAGAAGCTGTCGCACTACTCGAAGCGCACCGTCGACATCGAGTACCGCTTCCAGTTCGGCGGGACCGAGTTCGCCGAGCTGGAGGGTGTCGCCAACCGCACCGACTTCGACCTCTCCACGCACAGCAAGCACTCCGGCGTCGACCTGTCGTACTTCGACCAGACCAAGGGCGAGCGCTGGATGCCGTACGTCATCGAGCCGGCCGCCGGTCTGACCCGCGCGGTGCTCGCCTTCCTGCTGGAGGCGTACGACGAGGACGAGGCACCGAACACCAAGGGCGGCGTGGACAAGCGCACGGTGATGCGGTTCGACCCGCGACTGGCCCCGGTCAAGGTGGCGGTGCTGCCGCTGTCGCGCAACGAGGCGCTGTCGCCCAAGGCGAAGGACCTCGCCGCGCTGCTGCGCAAGCGCTGGGTGGTGGAGTTCGACGACTCGCAGGCGATCGGCCGCCGCTACCGTCGGCAGGACGAGATCGGCACCCCGTTCTGCGTGACCGTCGACTTCGACACGCTTGACGACAACGCCGTGACGGTCCGCAACCGGGACACGATGGGTCAGGAGCGCGTCTCCCTGGACCAGGTCGAGCGGTACCTGATCGAGCGCCTCCCCGGCTGCTGAGACACCGGGCACGGGGCCTCGGCCGACGCGATAAGCGCCGGTCGGGGCCCCGTACACTTGTGCGGTGACCGCCTCGACCGTGCCCGTGCTGCGCCCGTTGACCCTCGGGCCCTACGAGGTGTCGCCGCCGGTGGTGCTCGCGCCGATGGCCGGGATCACCAACATCGGCTTCCGTCGGCTCTGCCGCGAGCAGGGCGGCGGCATCTACGTCTGCGAGATGATCACGACCCGGGCGCTCGTCGAGCGGAACCCGAAGACGCTGCGCATGATCGCGTTCGGCGACGACGAGCAGCCGCGCAGCCTCCAGCTCTACGGCACCGACCCGGAGGTCACCGCCGCCGCCGTGCGGATCGTCGTCGAACGCAACCTGGCCGACCACATCGACCTCAACTTCGGCTGCCCCGTACCCAAGGTCACCCGGCGGGGTGGCGGCGCGGCGCTGCCGTGGCGGCGCCGGCTCTTCGCCCGCCTGGTGCAGGCCGCGGTGAACGCCGCGGCACCCTCCGGCGTGCCGGTCACGGTCAAGATGCGCAAGGGCATCGACGACGACCACCTGACGTACGTCGAAGCGGGGCTCGCCGCGCAGGAGGCCGGCGTGGCAGCGGTGGCCCTGCACGGGCGGACGGCCTCGCAGCGCTACTCGGGCACCGCCGACTGGGACGCGATCGCCACGTTGAAGCAGGCGCTGGACGTGCCGGTGCTCGGCAACGGCGACATCTGGGAGGCGGACGACGCGCTGCGGATGGTCGCCCACACCGGCGTCGACGGCGTGGTCGTCGGTCGCGGCTGCCTGGGCCGGCCGTGGCTCTTCGCCGACCTGGAGGCCGCCTTCAACGGTCGGCCGGAGCGGCGGCTGCCCACCCTCGGCGAGGTGGCGGTGACCATGCGCCGGCACGCCGAGCTGCTTGTCGACCAGTTCGTGGCCGGCGCCCGCAACCCGGCCCGGGGTGAGCGGGACGGCTGCACCGACTTCCGCAAGCACGTCGCCTGGTACCTGAAGGGCTTCCCGGTCGGCGGCGAACTGCGCCGCTCGCTGGCGATGATCGAGAGCCTGGCCCAGCTCGACGACCTGCTCGGCAAGCTCGACCCGGCGGAGCCCTTCCCGCTGACCGCCCTGGGGCAGCCGCGCGGTCGTACCAACTCGCCGGGCAAGGTCGCCCTCCCGGACGGCTGGCTGGCCAGCCGGGACGACGACACCGTCCCCGAGGGCGCCGAGATGGACGACTCCGGCGGCTGACCGCACGCCGCCTTTCTTCGGCGGAAACGCCGCAAGGGCCAGACCCCACGATCGGGGTCCGGCCCTTGTCGGTGGTGCGGGTCGCGGGTCAGCTGGTGGCGTAGCCGCGGGTGGCGATCCAGTCGGCCAGGTGCTCGATGGTGATCTGGTACGAGGCGAAGTCCGGGTTGGCGGAGTCCGCGATCGTGACGACGTTGCCGTTGTCGCGGTAGCCGGTCACGCTGATGTAGTGCCCGCCCTCGTAGGAGTGGGTGTTGCCGTCGGTGTCGGTGCTGGTGCCGGCGATGTTGGCCACCACGGCCCGACCGTCGTCCACGGTCTTGACCACGTCGGCGCGCAGCGTGTCGGTCTGCTTGGCGTCGGCGTCCGGGCTGCTGATCTCCACCGAGTGGTAGGCGTCGGCCTTGCCGGTCTCCTTGTTCAGCACCGGGGTGATGTCGTTGATGCTGTTGGTGCCGGCCTCGGTGGTGCCCATCTCCTTGGCCATGGCGTCCACGTCGATGTTCTTACCCTGCACGCTCAGCGCGTTACGGGTGGCGGCCGGGCCGCAGTAGTAGAAGTTCGGCTGCGCCTCGTAGCGCACGCCGAGCTCGCGCTCGCCGTGACCCTTGCGGTCGGACACCGTCTGAGTGGTGGGCTTGGCGTCGGCCATGGCGTACGCGGCGGTCACCGGGCCGGCGATCGCGCCGCCGGTGAAGGCGAGGCCAGCGGCGGTCAGAGCGGTCTTACGAATCAGATCGGTACGCATGATGGCGTGCTCCTCTGCTTCATCGGGGGATACGCGACGACACACCGGGGGGTGTGCCGGGCGGAACGTTCACGGGGACCGGCCCGGCGACCCGACAGGGCCTGCTCAGGGGAGTCCCGGAGGGTGGTGCAACGGTCCGCGGTGGCGGATCATTCCGCCAGGCCAGGGGGCTTTTTCGGACCGGGGGCTGGCCCGTGGTGCTCGGCCGTGCGGGGGGTGTAACGACGCCGGCCGGGCGGGTGTTCCCGGCCGTGGCCATCGCGCACCGCGACCCGGAAGGCTCGGCGACCCGGAGGTACAACGACCCCGCCCGGCCCGCGATTCCGCCCCGACGATGACGCCGACCACAACGCAGCACGGCCCACGATGGGACAAACCTCTCAGGCGCGACATGCGGCAGTGGATCACGGCGGATGTCGGGGTATCCGGGCGTGCGGGATGCCCCGACATCGGCGATCCCGAGTCGATCATCGCCGGGTTGGCGACCTCGGGGCGTCTTCAGCGTTCTGCGGTGTCCGACTTCGCGGCGGGGCGTTGGCCCGGGATGGTCGGAGTGGCCGGCCAGGGGACCTCGGGGCTGCGGTGGAAGGTGATGCCGGCGGTGGACCAGCGCGGTCCGTGCCCGGCCAGGCGTTCGCGGAACCTGGCCCAGTCGTGTGTCGTACGGGGTGACCAGCCCAGTTCGGCGATGGCGGGCAGCCGGGGGAGCAGCAGGAACTCGATGTCGGCGAGCGAGGTGACCGACTCGGTCCACAGCGGGGCCTCCACCCCGAGTACGGCCGTGGTGGGCACGTCGGTGACGTGTGTGCCCGGGTCCCAGTCGTACGCGCGGCGTACGTCGATCAGGCCAGCCCAGTCGTGTCCGATCGGGGTGTCCTCGGCGTACTTCATGTCCAGGTAGGCGTGGTTGCCGGGGGAGACGATCAGACGAGCGCCTCGGCGGACGGCGTCGGCGGTGGCGGGGTCGGCGGTGTCCGTGCCCCACCATTGCAGGACCCGTCCGTCGACGTGTGCGGCCGGTGCGAGCTGGTGCCAGCCCACGACGGTCTTGCCGGTGTCGGCGACGATCCGTTGCGCCCTCTCCACGAAACCGGTGTAGACCTCGCCCTTGACCTTGTACGCCTCGTCGCCGCCGATGTGCAGCCATGGCCCCGGGGTGAGGGCGGCGACCTCGCCGAGCACGTCGGTGACGAAGTCGTACGTGCGCTCGTCGGCCGGGTCGACGTAGCTGAAACCGACCTCGGTGCCGGTGTACGGCGGCGGCGCGACCTTGTCCGGTGCCAGCTCCGGATACGCGACGAGCGCCGCGTTGGTGTGGCCGGGCAGGTCGATCTCCGGGACGAGGGTGACGTGCCGGGCGGACGCGTACGCGACGATCCGCCGGTAGTCGTCCTTGGTGTAGTGCCCGCCCGGGCCGTCGCCGACCTCGCTCGCGCCACCGACGGTGGCCAGCCTCGGCCAGGAGTCGACGGCGATGCGCCAGCCCTGGTCGTCGGTGAGGTGTAGGTGCAGGTGGTTGAGCTTGTAGCGGGCCAGGTGGTCGACCACCCGTAGGACGTCCTCGACGGCGAAGAAGTGTCGCGCCACGTCGAGCATCGCGCCCCGGTACGGGAAGCGGGGACGGTCGAGGATCGTGCCGCCGGGCAGCGCCCAGCGGGCGGCCACCGGGGTCGGGCTCTCCACGGCGGCGGGGAGCAACTGCCGGAGCGTCTGGACGCCGTAGAAGAGACCGGTGGTGGTCTCGGCGACGACGCGCACCCCGCTGCCGCTCACGTCGAGCCGGTAGCCCTCCGCCCCGAGGTCGGCGCTTCCGCCGGTGGTGACCGGCGGCGGGGTCGTACCGGCCAGGGTGAGCGTCATCGGGCCGGCTGGATCGACTGCGAGCGCGTCGGCGACGGGCAGCGGGAGTCCGGTCGCCGGTCGGAGCAGCTCGGCAAGGTGGTCGGCCACCTCCCGGGCGCCCGGGTGCGTGGTGACCCGGATGGCCGTGTCGCCGGTGAGCACGAACGTCGTCCCGGGGTCCGCTTCGAGGAGTTCCGGTGCCGGCACGACGTCATCGAGGCGTACCGGCGGGGCGAGCAGGTCGTCGCCGGCCGTTCGGGCGGCGAGCGCCGCCAGGTCGCCGGCCTCCGGCTCGTGCGGGTGCAGGACGGCAGCGTCGGCGGTGGTCGGATCGGGCGTGGGGGAGGAGATTCCGAGGGTGGACACGACGGCTCCGGCAGGGGTTATTTCGCGTCGGATATGGCAAAAGTGAGCTTCGGTAAACCAGTGTCGTCAACAATACGAGGACCGGGGAAATTGCGTGATCGTGCGCGTGGAAGCGTTCCCAGAAACCGGCACGAACACGGATAGTCGTGACGGCTGTGCCTATTGTCACCGAACGGTCCCAGGTCACCCGATCTTCGCCTAACCTTTCGCCCTGAACCTTCGTTAAGTGTCAATCCGGCGCGCGTGGGAGGCTCTGGTGGCAGCGCAAGAGACCGACGATCACAAGTACGTCTACGACTTCTCCGAGGGCAACAAGGACCTCAAGGACCTGCTCGGAGGTAAGGGCGCCAACCTCGCCGAGATGACCAACCTCGGCCTGCCCGTACCGCCCGGTTTCACCATCACCACCGAGGCGTGCCAGGCGTACCTCGCGACCGGCCGGGAGCCCGACGGCCTCGCCGGTCAGATCGAGGCGCACCTGGCGGCGCTGGAGCGGGAGATGGGCAAGCGGCTCGGCGACCCGGGAGACCCGCTGCTGGTGTCCGTCCGGTCCGGGGCGAAGTTCTCCATGCCCGGCATGATGGAGACAGTCCTCAACGTCGGCCTCAACGACCAGAGCGTGGTGGGGCTCGCCGCGCAGGCCGGCCAGAACGACCGCTTCGCCTGGGACTCGTACCGCCGGCTCATCCAGATGTTCGGCAAGACCGTCTGCGAGGTGCCGGGCGAGGAGTTCGAGCACGCCCTCGACGAGGTCAAGAGCGCCAGGGGTACGCACAACGACCTGGACCTGGACGCGGACGACCTGCGGGGGCTCGTCGACGCGTACAAGAAGATCTTCGCCAAGCACACCGGCCGGGAGTTCCCCCAACAGCCGCGTGAGCAGCTCGACCTGGCGATCCGGGCCGTCTTCGAGTCGTGGAACGCCGAGCGCGCGGTGCTCTATCGTCGCCAGGAGCGCATCCCGGCCGACCTGGGCACCGCGGTCAACGTGGTGACCATGGTCTTCGGCAACCTCGGCCCCGACTCCGGCACCGGTGTCGCGTTCACCCGCGACCCGGGCAGCGGGGCGCAGGGCATCTACGGCGACTACCTGGCCAACGCCCAGGGCGAGGACGTCGTCGCCGGCATCCGCAACACCGTGCCGTTGCAGGAGTTGGAGCGGCTGGACAAGTCCTCCTACGACGAGCTGCTGTCGATCATGGCTCGGTTGGAGGAGCACTACCGGGATCTGTGCGACATCGAGTTCACCATCGAGCGCGGCAAGCTGTGGATGTTGCAGACGCGGGTGGGCAAGCGGACGGCCGCCGCCGCGTTCGTCATCGCCGGGCAGCTGGTCGACGAGGGCCTGATCGACGAGGACGAGGCGCTGCACCGGGTCAACGGCGCGCAGCTCGCCCAGCTCATGTTCCCCCGCTTCCAGCTCGACCATGAGTTCGAGGCGGTCGCCACGGGCATCGGCGCCTCGCCCGGCGCGGCGTCCGGCGCGGTGGTCTTCACCTCCGCGCGGGCCGTCGAGCTGGCCGCCGAGGGGAAGTCGGTGATCCTGGTCCGTCGGGAGACCAACCCGGACGACCTGAACGGCATGATCGCCGCGCAGGGCATCCTGACCTCACGCGGCGGCAAGACCAGCCATGCCGCAGTGGTGGCCCGGGGCATGGGCAAGACCTGTGTCTCCGGCGCGGACGAGATCGACGTGAACGTGCCGGCGAAACGGTTCACCGTGTCCGGGCGGACCGTCACCGAGGGCGACGTCGTCTCCATCGACGGCACCACCGGCAAGGTCTACCTGGGCGAGGTGCCGGTCATGCCGTCCGAGGTCGTGCAGTACTTCGAGGGCAGCCTCGACGCCGAGCACGTCGACAATCCGCTGGTGCGAGCCGTACACCGGATCATGACGCACGCCGACGGGAAGCGGCGGCTGACGGTCCGCACGAACGCCGACACCAGTGCGGACGCGGCCCGGGCCCGGCGCTTCGGCGCCGAGGGCATCGGGCTGTGCCGCACCGAGCACATGTTCCTCGGCGACCGGCGCGAGCTGGTGGAGAGGCTGATCCTGGCCCGCGCCGAGGGTGAGCGCGACGAGGCGCTGGCGGCGCTGTTGCCGTTGCAGCGGGCCGACTTCGAGGAGATCTTCCGGGAGATGGACGGCCTGCCGGTCACCGTCCGGCTCATCGACCCGCCGCTGCACGAGTTCCTGCCGCCGTTGGAGCAGCTCGCGGTCAACGTGGCCGTCGCGCAGGAGCGCGGCGAGGACGTGGCCAAGGAGGAGGCGCTGCTCGCCGCCGTCCGGCGGATGCACGAGGAGAACCCGATGCTCGGGCTGCGGGGCGTACGCCTCGGCCTGGTCATCCCCGGCCTGTTCGCGATGCAGGTCCGGGCCATCGCCGAGGCCGCCGTCGCGGTCGTCCGCGCGGGCGGCGTCGCCCGCCCCGAGATCATGGTGCCGCTGGTCGGGGCCGTGCAGGAGTTGGAGACGGTACGCGCCGAGGCCGAGAAGATCATCGCCGAGGTGGTCGGGGACAGCGGTGTCGAGGTGCTGATCGGCACGATGATCGAGGTGCCCCGGGCGGCGCTGACCGCCGGCCAGATCGCCGAGGCCGCCGAGTTCTTCTCGTTCGGCACCAACGACCTGACGCAGATGGGCTGGGGCTTCTCCCGCGACGACGTCGAGGGTGCCTTCTTCTGGCGCTACCTGGAGCTGGGCATCTTCGGCATCTCGCCGTTCGAGTCGATCGACCGTGACGGCGTCGGGCGGCTGGTGCGCATCGCCGCTGAGGAGGGTCGGGCCGCCCGACCTGGTCTGAAGCTCGGCGTGTGCGGTGAGCACGGCGGCGACCCGGACTCGGTGCACTTCTTCCACGAGGTCGGGCTGGACTACGTGTCCTGCTCGCCGTTCCGCGTGCCGGTGGCACGCCTGGAAGCCGGCCGGGCGGCCGTGGAGACCGACGGCTCGGACAGTCGCTGACGCGCGGCACGGCGGCGGCCCGGGGGACCGGGCCGCCGCTGGCGTTCGCCACCCGCCGAAGGGTCGGGGGCGCATCAGGAGGCCGCGACGGGCGTAACCTTGGCTCGCTCGCAAACGGCTGATTGTGCACGCCGTCGAACGGGAAGGGTGACTGAATGACAAGCGTCTGGGAGAGCCTCACCGTCGATGCCCGCGATCCGGCGCGGCTGGCCCGCTGGTGGGCCGAGGCGCTCGGCTATCAGATCGTCACCGAGAAGCCGAGCGGCGTGGAGATCCGCCAGTCCGCGGATCGGACCCCCGCCATCTTCTTCGGCCCGGTGGCCGAGGGCAAGGTGCGCAAGAACCGGCTGCACCTCGACCTGCGCCCGGCCGACCGGGAGGCCGAGGTCGAGCGTCTGGTCGACATGGGCGCCCGGCACGTGGACATCGGCCAGGGCGACGTGCAGTGGACGGTGCTCGCCGACCCGGAGGGCAACGAGTTCTGCGTTCTACCTCAGAAGTGAGCAGCGATCCCGCCGATCGGTTGGTGGTGGAGCCGCCGAAGGACACCGGCCACCGTCGGTCGCCGTACGAGCGTGACCGTGCCCGGGTGCTGCACTCGGCCGCGTTCCGCCGGTTGGCCACCAAGACGCAGGTGCACACCGCCGGCACCGACGACTTCCTGCGTACGCGGCTGACGC
This sequence comes from Micromonospora sp. NPDC049102, assembly GCF_043197485.1. NCBI lineage: Bacteria > Bacillati > Actinomycetota > Actinomycetes > Micromonosporales > Micromonosporaceae > Micromonospora > Micromonospora sp. NPDC049102. Next base: position 100,873 of record NZ_JBICTE010000007.1, read on the forward strand.
ACTCGTTGGAGGTGGCCCAGATCGCCCGTGAGATGGGTGCCCGGTTGGGCTGCGACCCGGACGTCGTCGACGTCGCCGGGCTCGCCCACGACCTGGGGCATCCGCCGTTCGGGCACAACGGCGAGGCCGCGCTGGACCTGCTCGCGACTCCCTGCGGCGGCTTCGAGGGCAACGCGCAGACACTGCGGGTGCTGACCCGCCTGGAGGCGAAGGTGCTCGCCCCGGACGGGTCGTCCGCCGGGCTGAACCTGACCCGGGCGTCGCTCGACGCGATCGGCAAGTATCCCTGGCCGCGCCGCCCGGGGCAGCGCAAGTTCGGGGTGTACGCCGACGACACGGCGGTCTTCGAGTGGCTCCGGGCCGGTGCGCCCGGCGACCGGCGCTGCCTGGAGGCGCAGGTGATGGACTGGGCCGACGACGTCGCGTACTCGGTGCACGACGTCGAGGACGGCATCCACGGCGGGTACGTCACACTGCGTCCGCTGCTCGCCGACGCCGACGAACGGACCGCGCTCTGTGCCGACGTGGCCGCCACGTACTCGGGGGAGTCCCCGGGCGACCTGGCCGAGGTGCTGGTCGCGTTGCTGGCCGACCCGCTGCTCGCCCCGCTCGCCGCGTACGACGGCAGCCACCGCGCCCAGGTCGCGTTGAAGGCCACCACGAGTGGTCTGACCGGCCGGTTCGTGTCGGCGGCGGTGACGGCCACGGAGGAGCGGTACGGGCCGGGCCCACACCGTCGATACGCCGCCGACCTGGTGGTGCCGAGGCTGGTCCGGGCGCAGTGTGCGCTGCTCAAGGGCATCGCCCTGCGCTACGTGATGCGGCGCAGCGGCTTTCGGGGTCGCTACGAGCGGCAGCGGACGATGTTGGCCGAACTGGTGGCCGCGCTCGTCCGGCGGGCACCGGACGGGCTCGATCCGATCTTCGCTCCGCTGTGGCGGGCCGCGCCGGACGACGCGGCCCGGTTGCGGGTCGTGATCGACCAGGTCGCCTCGCTCACCGATCCGGCGGCGGTGAGCTGGCACGCGCGTCTGGTGGGCGACGGCGCACCGATGGCGGGCACCTCGACAACTTAGGTTAACCTAAGTGCATGACGGAACGCCCCAGGAACGTCACCTCGGTCCAGGTGCTGCGCACCGAGCGACCCACCCCGCACCTGATCCGGCTCGTCCTCGGCGGTGACGAGCTGGCCGGCCTGCCGGTGGGCGAGTTCACCGACCACTACATCAAGCTGGTCTTTCCGCACGCCGGCGTCGCGTACCCGCAGCCGCTGGACCTCGCCGCGATCCGCCGCGACATGCCCCGCGAGCAGTGGCCCCGGCTGCGGGCGTACACCGTGCGACGGTGGGACCCGCTGGCCGGGGAGCTGACCGTGGACGTGGTGTACCACGGCGACGAGGGGCTGGCCGGCCCGTGGGCCGCAGCGCTGCGCCCGGGCGACCCGGTGCACTTCGTCGGCCCCGGCGGGGCGTACGCGCCGGACCCGGACGCGGACTGGCACCTCCTGGTCGGCGACGAGAGCGCCCTGCCGGCGATCGCCGCCGCGCTGGAGCGGCTGCCGCTGGGCGCGCCGGCACACGTCTTCGTGGAGATCGCCGACCCGGCGGACGAGCAGAAGCTGCTCAGCCCCGGAGCGGTCACGCTCACCTGGTTGCACCGCGGCGAACGCCCGGTGGGCGAGGCACTTGTCGACGCGGTGCGCGCGCTGGAGTTCCCGGCCGGTCAGGTGCACGCCTTCGTGCACGGCGAGGCGGCCTTCGTCCGGGACCTGCGCCGACTGCTGCGCGGCGAGCGCGGTGTGCCCCTCGACCGGCTCTCCATCTCCGGCTACTGGCGGCGGGGCATGGACGACGAGGGCTGGCGCTCCTCGAAGGCCGACTGGAACCGGCAGGTCGCCGCCGAGGAGCCGGCCGCCGCCTGAGCGCCGGCCAGCTCAGTCCTCGGCCGTCGCGGTGAGTCGTCGGGTGAGCAGCACCGCGTACCCGACGACCGCCACGGAGAGATCCGGTGCGGTACGTCGTCCGGGTCGAAGCGGGTGTCGTAGAACACCTGGCCCAACCAAGCCCACTGGACCACGACGAAGAGCCCCAGCACGGCCAGCACGGCGCTCGGCGACGGTGTGGGGTCGTCGCCCAATCGGCGTGTCACCGCCGCCAGCGCGTACACGAAGATGAGGTCGAGGAACAGCTCCAGCCAGGTGGCGTGCCGTTCGCCGGCCCCGTCGGCCTGCGGGCCCCGCCACACCGGCGTCCCCCGGACGGCGTGTCGTCGGTCCGGCAGGGCAGGATGTACGGCGAGGGGGTGGCGCATGGCTGGGCGGATCCGGGACGAGGACATCGCGCTGGTCCGGGAACGCACCTCGATCGGGGACGTGATCTCCGAGACGGTCACCCTGAAGTCCGCCGGTGGCGGCAACCTCAAGGGCCTGTGCCCGTTCCACGACGAGAAGAGCCCGTCGTTCAACGTCTCGCCGGCCCGCAACGTCTGGTACTGCTTCGGCTGCGGGGCGGGCGGCGACGCGATCAAGTTCCTGATGGACGCGGATCACCTCAGCTTCGTCGAGTCCGTCGAGCGGTTGGCCGGGCGCGCCGGCATCCAGCTCCGCTACGTCGAGGACGACCGGAGCGCCCCGCGTCCGCGCCCGCAGCAGGGCCAGCGTCAACGTCTGGTCGCCGCGCACGCCGCCGCCGTGGAGTTCTACCGGGCGCAGCTCAGCACCGCCGGGGCCCGGCCGGCACGGGAGTTCCTGGCCCGACGGGGCTTCGACCGGGCCGCCGCCGAGCGCTACGGGTGCGGGTTCGCGCCGGACGGCTGGGACCTGCTCACCAAGCACCTGCGCCAGCAGGGCTTCAGCCACCAGGAGCTGGTCACCGCCGGGCTGTCCCGGGAGGCCCGCTCCGGCAGCCTGATCGACAGGTTCCGCCGGCGGCTGCTCTGGCCGATCCGCGACCTGGCCGGCGACGCGATCGGCTTCGGGGCGCGCAAGCTCTTCGACGACGACGACGGCCCGAAGTACCTGAACACCCCCGAGACGCCGATCTACAAGAAGTCGCACGTGCTCTACGGCATCGACCAGGCCAAACGGGAGATCGCCAAGCAGGGCCGGGCGGTGATCGTCGAGGGCTACACCGACGTGATGGCCTGTCACCTGGCCGGGGTGAGCACGGCGGTGGCGACCTGCGGCACCGCGTTCGGCGCGGACCACATCGGGGTGCTGCGCCGGCTCCTGCTGGACACCGACTCGGTGGCCGGCGAGATCATCTTCACCTTCGACGGTGACGCCGCCGGCCAGAAGGCGGCGCTGCGCGCGTTCGCCGACGACCAGCGCTTCGTGGGCCGGACGTTCATCGCGGTCAGCCCCGACAACATGGACCCGTGTGAGCTGCGTCTGGCCAAGGGTGACCTGGCGGTCCGCGACCTGGTCGCCCGCCGCGAACCCCTTGTCGACTTCGCGCTGCGCCACGAGATCGGCCGCTTCGATCTGGACACCGTCGACGGCCGGGTCGAGGCCATGCGCCGGGCCGCGCCGCTTGTCGCGCAGCTCAAGGACCGGGAAAAGCGCCCCGAGTACGTCCGCAAGCTCGCCATGGACCTCGGGATGGAGATCGAGCCGGTGCAGCGGGCCGTGCTCGCCGCCGCGAACACTCCGCCCTCCGGCGCCCGGGATGCCGCACCCGCTGCACGCCCCGCCCCGGCCCACCCCGAGTCGTCGGTGGACAGCCCACAGTCGATGGTCGAGCGCGAGGCGCTGAAGCTGGCCATGCAACAGCCGGTGCTGGCCGGGCCGATGTTCGACGCGGTCGAGGCCAACGAATATCGCCACCCGTTGCACGTGGCCGTCCGGTCGGCCGTCGCCGAGGCCGGCGGCGTGGCGTCGGCGACCGGGGGAGCGGTCTGGATCGAGAAGGTCCGCGACACCTGCGACGACCTCGCGGCTGCGGCGCTGGTCGGTGAACTGGCCGTGGAGCCGCTGCGCATCGACGGCGAGCCCGACCCGCGCTACGTGTCGATCACCATGGCCCGGGTGCAGTTCGGGTCGGTGACGGCCCGCATCCGTGACCTGAAGTCACGGATCCAGCGGATCAACCCGGTCAACAACAAGGACGAGTACTTCGCCGCCTTCGGGGAGCTGCTGTCACTGGAACAGCACGCCCGGGCGCTGCGCGAGCAGGCTGCGGGAGGGCTCTAGATGGGACTGTTCAGCCGCAAGCCGAAACTGCCTCCGGCCGACCGGCCACCGTTGGCCGCCGACGAGCGCGTACTCGCGTGGGCGGCGGTCGGCAACGGCGAGGGCGACGGCGTGGTCGTGGCCAGCAACCTCGGGCTGTGGCTGCCCGGGCGCGGGCACCGCATCGGCTGGCACGACCTGATCAAGGCGGTCTGGTCGGGCCGCGAGCTGACCGTCACGCCCGCCGAGACCGTCGTCGAGCGCGACGGCTACCTCGTGGTCGCCGACGGGCCGGCCGAGACGTACCTGCTGCTCGACCCCGGTGAGCTGCCGCACCAGGTGCGGGCCCGGGTGACGCGTTCCGTCGCGTACACCGAACACCACCCGGTGCCCGGCGGCGCGGCGCGCGTCGCGGCCCGCCGGGTGGCCGGCGTGGACGGTCTGACCTGGACGGTCCGACCCGACCCCGGCACCCCGGCGGACGACGAAGCCCTGCTCGCCGAGACCGACCGTCTGGTCAGCGCGGCGCGCGCCGCCACCGCGCCGGCCGACTGACCGGCCGGGTCACCGCGCGCCGAGGTCGTTCAACGCCTTCTCGGCGCCCCGGTGCAGCGGCACCGGCAGGGTCCTGCGGGCCCTCTCCAGCGAGATTCCCTTGGCCGCCGGATTGGCCTGGGCCAGGACGTCGCGCTTGTCGAACACCGTCCGGGTGATCGCGCAGGCGACGTTGGCGTCCAGGTCCTTGCGGACCAGCAGCACGTTGGGCACGACGATGGTCGGGGTGTCGGTCGCCGTCCGGTACACGTCCCGACCGATCGTGCCGGTCTGGTAGCCGGGGCTCAGCGCGGTCAGCTTCGGCAGCAGCGGCGAGATATCGACGAACGTCACCGTGTCGCCGGCAGTCGTGAACAGGTCCGTCACGCCGGTGGTGGGCAGGCCACCGGACCAGAAGAACCCGTCGATGCTGCCGTCCATGACGCCGTCGACGGTCTTGGCGAGGTCGAGTCGCTGCGCCCGGACGTCCTTGGCCGGGTCGAGTCCGGCGGCCTCCAGCAGCCGGTTCGCGATCACCTCCGTGCCGGACTTCGGGGAGCCCGTGGAGATCCGCTTGCCGCGCATGCCGGCCACCGAGGTGATCTGAGCATCCTTGCGGACCACCACCTGCGTGTAGTTGTCGTAGAGGCGGGCCAACGCCTGCACCGGCTGCGGCGCGTTGAAACTGCCCTTGCCCTCGACCGCGTTGACCGCCGTGTCGAACAGCGAGAACGCCACGTCGTACTGGCCGCCGACCAACTGCTCGACGTTCTGCACCGACGCGCCGGTCTCGGCGGCGGTGCCGGTGAGCTTGCCGCCTGTCGCACCGGAGAGCTGCCCGGCCAGGGCGTTGCCGACGCCGTAGTAGACGCCCGTCGAGTTGCCGGTCGCGATGCCCACGCGGGTCTCCCGGGCCACCTCGCAGGTGACCGCACTGGCCGTGTCGTCCTCGGCCGCGCCGCCCTGCTGCCCTCCGCAACCGGTGACGCCCGTCAGGACGAGGGCGAGGGCGCTCACACCCGCCGCGAGTCGTACGTCGATTCGTCTCACAGTCTCTCCTCAACAGGATGGGGCGATGGTCGGCCGGCGGATCGGCGTCGCAGGAACACACCCGTCGCCGCGACAGCGGCCAGCGCCGCGCCGAGGGCGACGGGCACGGGTTCGAGCCAGAGCAGCGTGACCCCGCCGAGCGCGCCGAGCACCCGCTCCGGCGCGCCGGCCGGACCCACACCGGGCAGCCAGCCACCGGCGGCGACGGCGAGTACCGCCACGCTGAGCGCGGTGACCACGGCGGCGACGGCGATCCGCCCGACACCGCCGATGCCGAGCAGGCCCAGCCCGGTCGGGGTGATGACGAACGCGATCGGGGTCAGGTACGCCGGCAGCGCGTACCGCAGGGTCTGCCACATGGTCGGCACCAGCCGGCCCCCGGTGACGGCGGCGGCGGCCACGGCCGCGAGCGCGGTCGGCGGGGACACCTCGGACAGCACGGCGAAGTAGAAGACGAACATCGCCGCGGCGGGCGCGGCCACGCCCAGGTCGAGCAGGGCCGGGCCGACGATCACCCACCCGATCACGAACGAGGCGGTGACCGGCACGGCCAGGCCCAGCAGGCTGAGGGCGACGGCGGCGAGAAGCGCCGTCAGCACCAGGACCAGCGTCGGGTCCGAGGTGGCCGCCTGCGCCCCGCCGATCAGCAGCGCCGCCGCCTGCGGCCCGAGACCGGTCTTCGTGGTGGTCGCCGTGATGATGCCGGCGGCGGCGCAGACGGCGGTGACGGCGAGGACGCCGCGTACGCCGGTGACCAGAGCGGTCGCCAGCCGGGCCGGGGTGAGCCGGTGCGTGCGGTCCAGCCACGACAGCGCGGCGGTGAGGACGATGGCGAAGACCACGGCCCTCGTCGCGGAGACACCGACCGCGAGGAACACGATGATCGCGATCAACGAGGCGAAGTGGTAGCCGAACCGGCCCAGCAACCGCCACGGCGAACCGACGTCGAGCACGACCGGTCGTACGCCGGACCGACGGGCGTCGATCTCCACGGAGAGCAGGATGCCCAGGTAGTAGAGCACCGTCGGCACCGTGGCCCAGCCCAGCACCGCGAGGTACGAGACGCCCAGGTACTCGGCGATGATGAACGCCGCCGCACCCAGGGTGGGCGGGGAGAGGATCGCGCCCACGCCCGCCGCGGCCAGCATGCCGCCGGCACGTTCCGGGGGATAGCCGGCGCGACGCAGCAGCGGCCAGGTGACCGCGCCGATGCTCACCGTCGTCGCCGCGCCGGAGCCGGAGACCGTGCCGAGCAGGAAGCCCGAGGCCACCGCCGTCCGACCGGCGGCGGTACGGGAGCGGCGGAACGCGGCAGCCGACAGGTCGACGAAGAACCGCCCCGCCCCGGACAGCTCCAGCACCGCCCCGTAGATGGTGAACAGCACGATGTACGACGCGGCCACGTCCAGCGGGGTGCCGTAGAAGCCGCTGTCGGAGTTGTAGAACGCGTCGACGAGTTGACTGAAGTCGAGCCCGGCGTGCGCGACCGGCCAGGACTGCGGCAGCAACCCGCCGTAGTAGCCGTACCCGAGGAACAGCAGGCAGACCGCCGGCAGGATCCAACCGGTCGTACGTCGGCACGCCTCCAGCAGCAGGAGCAGCAGCACGGTGCCGAGCACCAGGTCGGTCGGCGCGAGCAGGCCCTGCCGATCGAGGAACGCGTTGTAGCCGCCGCCACCCGTACCGATCGTGATCGGCAGGACGGGGTAGAGGCAGGCCGCCACGGTCAGGGCGACCAGCAGCCAGTCGACGACGGTGGGCCGGGTGCTGGCGGTGCTGGCGGCGCGGTCGGTGTCGTCGCCGCGGTCGGTTCGGTCGGTTTGGCCGGCGCGGTGGGCGTCGTCGTCGCGTTGTCGTGGCCTGCGCAGACGGGCCCAGCGCGGCAGGTCGGCCGGGTAGGCGAGGAAGACCAGCGGGAGCACGCCGGCCAGGAAGATGATCAAATAATATTTGCTGCCCTGTGCAAGCGGGCGGAACACCTGCCAGAGGGCCAGCGCGCCGACCGCCAGCGCGACCGTGCCGAGGAGCAGAGCCGACGGCCCGGCTAGCACCCGCCCGGGCTTCTCGTCCTCGAACTGGGCCGCCATGTCCCGGGTCGCGCGCTCGGCCGCCTCGGCCGGCCCGGGGGTCTTCGCCGGTAACGAGGTCTCGGCCGGTGGGCGTGGTCGGGGTGGTCCGTCGCCGGTGCTCGTGGCGGCTGCGCCGCTGGCCTTCGTGGCGGGTTCGTCGGCGGCGTTGGTGGCGGGTCCGTCGGCGGATGAGTTGGCTGCTCGGGCGGCTGACGGCGGGCCATCGGGCGAGCTGACGGGCGACACAAGGGGACGATACCTGTCGATCGGCCGATCCGGTGCCGCATTGATCGGCGTTTCGTTCCCGGCGGGTCGGCCGCGGCGTATTTGCGTGGAGGGGTGTCGGACCCGGCGGTTAGGGTCGGGCGGTGACTACCGGGCGACCACTGATTCGGGCTCGTGGGCTGGTGAAGCGATTCGGTGACTTCACCGCCGTGGACGGCATCGACGTCGAGGTGCAGTCGGGTGAGGCGTTCGGTTTCCTCGGGCCGAACGGCGCGGGCAAGTCGTCCACCATGCGCATGATCGGCTGCACCTCGCCGCCGAGCGACGGGGAACTGCGCATCCTCGACCTGGACCCGGTGGCCGACGGGCCGGCGATCCGGGCCCGCCTCGGCGTGTGCCCCCAGCTCGACAACCTCGACCCGGAGCTGACCGTCCGGGAGAACCTGACCGTCTACGCCCGCTACTTCGGCATCTCGCGGCGGGCGGCGCGGGCCCGTGCCGACGAACTGCTCGACTTCGTCCAGCTCACCGAGCGTGCCGACAGTAAGGTCGATCCGCTCTCCGGCGGGATGAAGCGTCGCCTGACCATCGCCCGCGCCCTGGTCAACGACCCGGACGTCGTGCTGCTCGACGAGCCGACCACCGGGCTCGACCCGCAGGCCCGGCACCTGGTCTGGGAGCGACTGTTCCGGCTCAAGCAGCAGGGCGTCACGCTGGTGCTCACCACGCACTACATGGACGAGGCCGAGCAGCTCTGCGACCGGCTGGTGGTGATGGACGGTGGGCGGATCGTCGCCGAGGGCTCACCCCGCGCACTGATCGCACGACACTCCACCCGCGAGGTGGTCGAGCTGCGCTTCGCCGCCGAGTCGCAGGCCCCGTTCGCCGACAAGCTGAACGGGGTGGGGGAGCGGGTCGAGGTGCTGCCCGACCGGGTCCTGCTCTACGTACCCGACGGCGACGCGGCGGTCGCCGAGGTGGCCGCGCTGGGGTTGCAGCCGGCCAACGTGCTGGTCCGCCGCAGCAGCCTGGAGGACGTCTTCCTACACCTGACCGGCCGCACCCTCGTCGACTGACCAGCCGCGCCGCCGCCCGCTCTCGGTGTGTCGCTGCTCATCGCGCTCTGGCCCAGCTGAGGAAGCGGTCGGTCAGTCGGTCGCTGTCCGGGAGGTCGCCGGCCGCTTCGTCGAGCAGCGTCGCGAGGTAGACCAGCAGGCCGGTCCGGTTCTCGCGGTACTCGCCGAGCAGCGCCAGCCGTGCCGGCGAGCAGGGCCACGCCGCGCCGCAGGCCCGGCAGCGCCACGACGGACGGGCTGCCACGTGCGGGCGGTAGCGGGGCATCGTGGCCTCCCTTGGTCGTGGACCGAACTGCTCGATGGGTGGGAGCGCCCCGGATCGGGGGTCACGGGGCGCTCCCGGCTTGGTTCCGCCCGCCGTCCGATCCCGTGAGCGGTTCCGCTGCGTGACAGTCTGGTGATGGTCCGACCACGGTGGGAGGTTTCGCGCGCCGACGACAAGCGCGTACGACGGTCGGCCCGGCACGGTACGAAGATGTACGGAGGTTGTCCGTGGAGAGTTCGTCCATGCTGGAGCACTTCGCGGAGGAGCTACGGCTGGCCCGGGCAGCCGGTGGCCTGTCCCAGGCGGCGCTCGCCGAAGCGTTGAGCTACTCGGGTGCGCTGGTCGCCAAGGTGGAGACCTCCGAGCGCCGGCCGAGCCTGGACTTCGCACGTCGCTGTGACGTCGTGCTCGCGGCCGACGGCAGGTTCGAACGCATCCAACGGCGGATCAGCCGGGACACCGTCGTGCCGTGGTGACGAGACTGGACCGACAGGGCCTACTCACTCGGGATCGGCCGCCATTGATCACTTCGTTGATCGATGAGCATGTGCTGCGCCGAGACGTCGGTGGGCCGGCAGTGATGCGCGAGCAGATTCAGCACCTCGTGAAACTCGGCTCGGCATTTCCAAGGGTGCGCATCCAGGTAGTGCCGACCAATGCCGGTGCCTACGCTGGGCTCGGAGGACCCTTCGTCATCGCCTCGTCGCCAGAGGGGGAGGACCTGGTCTACCTCGCTGGGCAGCGCCACGGGCAGGTCATCGACCGGTCCGACTATGTCCGGCAGATGGTCGAGGTGTGGGAGTCCATTCGGGGTGAGGCACTATCGCACGGGCAGTCCCTCGATCTGATGGCAGAAGTGGCGGAGACATGGATGTGACCGGCGCTCGGTGGCGCAGGAGCAGTCGCAGCGGCCCGGACGGCGGCAACTGTGTGGAGGTTGCCGACAACCTTTCGGGGCTGGTGGCCGTACGTGATTCGAAGGACCCGGATGGCCCGGTGCTCGTCTTCGAGCCCGAGGCGTGGCGCGCGTTCGTCGGCCTCGGTGCCGGTGTGCGATAGGTCGCTGGGCGGTCGCGCGGGCCGACGGCCTGGGCCCGCACAGTCCCAAGGTCCACTCGGCTCCCCGCAAAGCGGGGTGTCTGCGGGACCGGAACGCACCGCTTCCCGGGAAGCTGAGTTGATCGGCCATGAGGCACTGTCGCAGCAGTAACCATTCGACAAAAGCGCAGGAACTGGCGGAGACATGGAGCTGACCGGCGCTCGGTGGCGCAAGAGCACTCGCAGCAACGGCAGCGGCGGCGCGTGTGTGGAGGTCGCGGACAATCTGCCCGAGGTCGTGGCCGTTCGTGACTCCAAGGACCCGGGCGGTCCGGCGCTGGTCTTTCCGCCCGACGCGTGGCGCGCCTTCCTCGGGTCCGGCGCCGCCCGGAGGGGGTGATCCACACCAGATCGCCGAAGTCGGGGTGTCCGGGCGATGGGATGCCGCCGCATCGGGGATCTGGAGTGGATCATCGCGCGGGAGGGCCGCTGGCACGTCGCGCGGAGCCGGCCGAAACCCCGGCGACACGTCGAAGGGGTCGCCGTAGGGTGGCCGGGCGACTTGTCGTACCCCGGGGGTAGGAAGGTCGGGGACGGGGGTGGTCATGGTGGGTGTGGCGGAGCGGGCGCGGGCGCCGTGGGCGCCGGCGACCGCGGTGTTCGGCTACTACCTGGTGGGGCTGCGGCGCACCTGGCGGTCCCGGGTCTTCTCGTCGTTTCTCCTGCCGCTGCTGACCGTGCTCGGTTTCGGTGTGGGCGTCGGGGGCTACATCGACCAGGGTGTCGGCGGCGTGCCCTATCTCGACTGGCTGGTCCCCGGGCTGATCGCCTCGACCGCGCTCCAGGTGACCGTGGGTGACTCGACGTGGCCGGTGTTCAGCAACTTCCAGTGGATCAAGAGTTACCAGGCGCAGAGCGCGTCGCCGCTGCGCGTGGGCGACATCCTGGCCGGGCACCTGGCCTTCGTACTGTTCCGGGTGGTCACCTCGATCGCGGTGTTCCTGCTGGTGACCGGGTTGTTCGGGGCGCTGCGCTCACCATGGGCGGTGGTCACCCTGCCGGTGGTGGCGTTGCTCGGGCTGGCCGTGGCCGCGCCGACCTTCGCCTACGCCGCGGTGGTGTCCGGTGACAGTTGGCTGGCGATGCTGTTCCGGTTCGCGGTCATCCCGATGAGCCTGTTCGCCGGGGTGTTCTTCCCGGTCGAGTCGCTGCCCGAGGCGCTGCGGTGGCTGGCGTACGCGACGCCGCTCTGGCATGCCGTCGACCTGTGCCGGGCGGCCACGCTCGGTGTCGCCCCACAGTGGTCGGTCGTCGGTCACCTGCTCTACCTGGCCGCCTGGGCGGTCGCCGGGTGGCTGCTCGCGCTGCGCGCCTTCCACCGCAAGCTCGTCGTCTAGGGGGTCTCGTGATCACGCTGGTCCTGCCCCGGCTGGTCGACGTCTCGGGCGCGTCCCGCCGGTCGGCGTCGGTGGTCGGGCGCAACGTCACGGCCCTGAAGTCGGTCTACTGGTTGCTGCTGCTCTCCGGCTTCGTGGAGCCGCTGCTCTACCTGCTCTCGATCGGCCTGGGGGTGGGGACGCTGGTCGGGGACCTGCCGCTGCCCGACGGGCGGCTGGTGTCGTACGCCGAGTTCGTGGCCCCGGCGATGCTGGCCTCCTCCGCGATGACCGGGGCGCTCTCGGAGACCACGTTCAATTTCTTCGGCAAGATGAAGTACATGAAGCTGTACGACGGGATGATCGCCACCCCGGTACGGCCGTTCGAGATCGCCCTCGGTGAGCTGGGGTGGGCGATGCTGCGCGGGAGCGCATACTCGGCCGCGTTCCTCGGGGTCATGGTCGCGCTCGACCTGACCACCGTGACCCGGGCCGTCACCGCGCTGCCGGCGGCGGTGCTCGTCGGGTTCGCGTTCGGCGGGCTCGGCATGGCGGTCTCCACGGTCATGCGCAGTTGGCAGGATTTCGACCTGGTGGGGTCGGTCCAGTTCACCCTGTTCTTCTTCTCGGGCACGTTCGTGCCGGCGCAGGCCTATCCGACGCTGCTGCACTGGCTGGTCGAGGTCACCCCGCTGTACCGGGCGGTGCACCTGATCCGCGGTATCACGTTGGGCGTCGGCGGCTGGCTCTGGCTGCTCGACGTGCTCTACCTGCTGGTGCTGATGACGGTCGGGCTGGGCGTGGCGTCGCGTCGGATGGGCAGGTTGCTCTACAAGTAGGGGTTATCCGAGCCCGTCGACGGGCATGTCCGCAGGTGACACCGCCGACGATGAGGAGGGGCGATGGCCTCGGACGAGTCTTCCGCCCAGCGCGAGCGTGACCGTGCCAACGCGCCGGTCGGGCCGGACGCGGGCCCGGACAGCCCCACCGACCTGCCCGGTAGTGGCTGGAAGGCGGCGTTGCGCCGCACCGTCAGCGAATTCCAGGACGACAGCCTGACCGACTGGGCGGCGGCGCTCACCTACTACGGCGTGTTGTCGATCTTCCCCGGGCTGCTGGTCCTGATCTCGATTCTCGGCCTGCTGGGCACCAGTGCCACCGAGGGCGTCAAGGACACGGTCAACCAGGCGGTGCCCAACGACAGCATCCAGAAGATCATCGAGGAGGCGATCAAGCAGGCGCAGGGCAGCGGTGGGCTGGCCAGCGTCGCCGCGATCATCGGTCTGGTGGCCGCGTTCTGGTCCGCGTCCGGGTACGTGGGCGCCTTCATGCGCGCCTCGAACAGCATCTACGACGTGCCGGAGGGCCGGCCGATCTGGAAGACACTGCCGATCCGGCTCGGCGTGACCGCCGTGATCGGGGTGCTGCTGCTGGCCAGCGCGGTGATCGTGGTCTTCACCGGCCGGTTGGCCGAGGTGGTCGGCGACGCGATCGGCGTCGGCTCCACTGCGGTCGCGGTGTGGAACGTCGCCAAGTGGCCGGTGCTGCTGATCCTGGTCAGCCTGATGTTCGCCATCCTCTACTGGGCCTCGCCGAACGCGCGGCACGGCGGCTTCCGCTGGGTCAGCCCCGGTGGGGTACTGGCCGTGGTGATCTGGCTGCTGATCTCCGGTCTGTTCGCCTTCTACGTGAGCAACTTCGGCTCGTACAACAAGACGTACGGGGCGCTGGCCGGCGTGATCATCTTCTTGATCTGGCTGTGGCTGACCAACATCGCGATCCTGCTGGGCGCCGAGTTCGACGCGGAGTTGGAGCGCGGCCGGGCCATCTCGGCCGGTCACCCGGTCGACGACGAGCCGTACCTGGAGCTGCGCGACGACCGCAAGCTGCGCAAGAAGGGCACCGCGCACACGGGCGGCTGAGCCGCCCCACCCGACACGAACCCGCCCCGCCAGCCAAGAGCCGCTGGTGGGGCGGGTTCGTGTCGGTCGATGAAACTGCGCGCGAGCGCCCGCGGGCTCGCCGTTATCCTTTTCCTGATCCACTTTAAGCTTTTGTTCCTTCGGACAAAAGTTGGGAACGGAACGGTTGAAGCTCTGGACAGGCGGCGAGGAACGCTCCTACTGTGTCGGACACAACACATCGGCGTTGCGTCGATGTGAACGAGTCCGATGAAGAGGTGAACCCCGCGTGCGGACCGTCGACCCCCTGCACGTCCGACTGTTGCGGTTGCTCCGCGACGAGGGGGCCGTGTCCCGCGCCGAGCTGGGTGACCGGCTCCAGATGCCGCGCCCGCGCCTGCTGGCCGAGCTGGACCGGCTGGTCGCGCTGGGGTACGTCGCCGAGGCCGGTTTCGCCGCCTCCCGGGGCGGGCGTCGTTCGACGCTCGTCGAGCTGAACCCGAAGCTGCGCTTCGCCGCCGTCGACCTGGGCGCCAGTTCGATGGACGTCGAGGTGGTCAACGGCCGCCTCGAACCGGTGGCCCACTACGCCGAGGCCGCCGACATCCGCAGCGGCCCGAAGGTGACCCTGCAACGGGTCAACGAACTGCTGCACAAGGCCCGGGTCGACGGGGCGTACGAGCGGCTGGACGCGGTGGGCATCGGCGTACCCGGGCCGGTCAGCTTCCGCGACGGCGTTCCGGTGTCGCCGCCGATCATGCCGGGCTGGGACCGGTTTCCCGTGCGCGAGCTGCTCAGCCGTGAGCACGGTTGCCCGGCGGTCGTCGACAACGACGTCAACATCATGGCCATCGGGGAACGCCACGGCGGGGTCGCCCACTCGGTGGACGACTTCCTCTTCGTGAAGATCGGCACCGGGATCGGCTGCGGCATCTACCTCACCGGCGAGGTCTACCGCGGCACGGACGGCTGCGCCGGGGACATCGGCCACATCCAGGTCGACGCCCACGGCCCGATGTGTTCGTGCGGCAACGCGGGCTGCCTGGAGGCGCTGTTCAGCGGCGCCGCGCTGGCCAAGGACGCGACCGCCGCCGCCCGCAGCGGGGTGTCGCCGGCCCTGGCCGAGCGGATGATCCTGCGCGGCGTGGTCACCGCCCTGGACGTCGCCGAGGGCGCCGCCGAGGGCGACGTGACCTGCATCCAACTCATCCGCGACGGCGGACGGCGGGTCGGCGGCGTGCTCGCCGGCCTGGTCAGCTTCACCAATCCGTCGATGATCGTGATCGGCGGCGGGCTGGCCCAGCTCGGGCACATCCTGCTCGCCGAGATCCGCAGCGTGGTCTACCGCCGGTCGCTTCCCCTGGCCACCGGCAACCTGCCCGTCGTGCTGTCCGAGTTGGGTGGTCGGGCCGGTGTCGCCGGCGCGGCCGTGCTCGCCAGCGACGTCGCCTTCGGGGAAGCATCGTGAGCGAGGAGGAGACCGTGGCCCTGTCCGACGAGACCGCCACCACCGGGTCGGCCGACGCCGACACCGACGCGCCGCTGGTCGAAGCTCCCCCCGACACCGTCGCGGGCGAGGTCGTCCTGCGCCTCACCGACGTGGTCAAGACCTTCCCAGGTGTACGCGCCCTCGACGGCGTCCAGCTCGAGGTTCGCGCCGGCGAGGTGCACTGCCTGCTGGGGCAGAACGGCGCCGGCAAGTCCACCCTCATCAAGGTGCTGGCCGGGGTGCACCAGCCGGACTCCGGGCTCGTGGAGTGGCGCGGCGAACCGGCCGCCTTCACCAACCCGCAGGCCGCCATGAAGGCCGGCATCGCGACCATCTACCAGGAACTCGACCTCGTCGAGGACCTGTCGGTCGCGGAGAACGCGTTCCTCGGGCACGAGTACCGCAGCCTCGGCTTCGTCCGGCGCGGCCGGATGGCCCGACACACGCGGCAGATCCTCAGCCGGTTGGGCCACGGCGAGATCCCGCCCGGGCGGATGGTCCGCTCCCTGCCGGCGGCAGGCAAGCAGATCGTCAGCATGGCGCGGGCGCTGTCGCACGAGGCGCGACTGATCATCATGGACGAGCCGAGCGCGGTGCTGGCCCACGACGAGGTCGGCAACCTGTTCCGGATCATCCGCGAGCTGACCGCCCAGGGCATCGCCGTCATCTACATCTCCCACCGCATGGAGGAGATCCGCGAGATCGGCGACCGGGTCACCGTACTCAAGGACGGCCGGACCACGGCGGCGAACCTGCCGGCGCGCGACACCCCGACCCGCGACCTGGTCAGCCGGATGACCGGCCGCACCATCGAGTACGTCTTCCCGGACCGGCCGGCCGACGACACCGCAGGTGCCAATCTGCTCCAGGTGGAGGGGCTGACCCGCACCGGCGAGTTCGCCGACGTCTCGCTGAACGTGCGTGCCGGGGAGATCGTCGGCATCGCCGGCCTGGTCGGCTCCGGCCGCTCCGAACTGCTGGAGACGATCTACGGCGCCCGGCTGGCCGAGGCCGGCACGGTGCGGATGGACGGCAAGGTGCTGCGCCCCGGCGTCGGCGCGGCGGTACGGGCCGGCATGGGCATGGCCCCCGAGGAGCGCAAGAGTCAGGCGCTGCTGCTCGGTGAGCCGATCTACCGCAACGTCACGCTCGCCACCTTCGGCCGGTACGCGCGGCTGGGCTTCACCAACGCTGCGGCGGAACGCGCCGAGGCCGACCGGATCGCCGAGACCCTGGAGCTGCGGCCCCGGGACGTCGACCGGCCGGTACGCACCCTCTCCGGCGGCAACCAGCAGAAGGTGGTGGTCGGCCGGTGGCTGCTCGGTGGCACCAAGCTCCTGCTCCTCGACGAGCCCACCCGAGGTGTGGACGTGGGCGCCCGGGCTGAGCTGTACCAGGTCATCCGCTCACTGGCCGCGCAGGGCGTCGGCGTGCTGCTGGTCTCCAGCGAGGTGCCCGAGGTGCTCGGCCTGGCCGACCGGGTGCTGGTGATGCGGGAAGGGCGGGTCGTCCGCGAAGCCGCGGCCGGCGAACTCGACGAGAACACCGTGCTTGACCTCGTGATGGCGGGGTCCTTGATGGAAGGCGCACCGGCATGAGCGACGCGACTCCCACACCCACCGCGACACCGGAGCGCCCGCAGCTTCCGGCGCAGTCGCCGCCGGTGGACCCGGCGGAGACGGCGGTGGCCAGCGATAAAGCGGTATCCACCGGCAAACTCTCCTGGTGGCGGGGCGACGGCGGCGACGGCGCGAAGCGCAACCTCGGCCTGATCGGCGTGCTGGCCGCGCTCATCGTGGTCGGCGCGATCACCAAGCCCGAGCTGTACGGCGACCCGAACTGGGTCTGGAACAACGTCCTGGCGATCCTTCAACTCGCCTCGGTCGTCGGCGTGGTCACGGTCGGCATGACCTTCGTGATCATCGGCGGTGGCATCGACCTCTCGGTCGGAGCGATCGTCGCGCTGGCCGGGGTCTGGTGCACCACGGTGGCCACCCAGAGCTACGGCGCCGGCGGCATGATCTTCGCGGCCCTCGCGGTCGGCATCTGCGTCGGCCTGGTCAACGGCGTCCTCATCTCGTACGGCAGGTTGGTGCCCTTCATCGCGACCCTCGCGATGCTGGTGGCCGCGCGCGGCCTGGCGGCGTCGATCTCCAACAAGCAGACGCAGGTGTCGAGCAGCACCTTCATCAACGACATCGCCGCCCGCAAGGTCATCGGGATTCCGATCCTGGTCTACATCCTCGGCGCGGTCGTGCTGGCCGGATGGGTCCTGCTCAACCGGACGACCTTCGGTCGGCGGACCATCGCCGTCGGCGGTAACCCGGAGGCGGCCCGACTGGCCGGCATCAACGTCCGCCGGCACACCATGCTGCTCTACGCGCTCTCCGGTCTCTGCTGCGGCATCGCCGCCATCATGCTCACCTCGCAGGCCACCTCGGCCCAGGCGGCGATGGCCAACCTGTACGAGCTGGACGCGATCGCCGCCGCGATCATCGGCGGGACGCTGCTCAGCGGTGGCCGGGGCACGATCGTCGGCTCGCTGCTCGGCGTCATCATCTTCGCCACGATCACGAACCTCTTCGCCATCAACGGCCTCTCCATCGAGGCCCAGAACATGGTCAAGGGCGGCATCATCGTCGGCGCCGTCCTGATCCAGCAGTTCAAGTTCAAGTCCGTCACTCGGCTCCTCGCGCGGAACAGGGTCACCACCGCAACCTGACGCACCGCACCGTTGTCCTGGCGACGTCGAGATCTTCGACGGTGGCCGGACCTCGCACACCCTCATCCAGATGAAATCCCGCTCCCAGGAGGTCGTTCATGACCCAGAACAGTCGCGACCTGTCGCGCCGCCGGTTGCTCTTCGGTGGCGCAGCGGTCGGCGCCGCCACCCTGCTGACCGCCTGCACCAGTAACGAGACCCCGGCCACCAGCACCCAGACCAAGGCCGCCGGAAACGCCGAGGGCAACAACGCTCCGGGCAAGAAGGTCGTCATCGGCTTCTCCGCCCCGGCCGCCGACCACGGCTGGATGGGCGCGATCCACGCCAACGCCAAGGCGCAGGCCGCGGCGTACTCGGACGTGGAGTTCAAGGAGGTCGACGGCGGGTCGAACTCGGAGGCCCAGCGCTCCACGCTCGGCACCCTGATCGCCCAGAAGCCGGACATCATCGTCGTGCTGCCGCACGACGGCAAGGAGGTCAACGCCGTTGCCCTCCAGGCCATGCAGGCCGGTATCCCGATCGTCAACCTCGACCGGGCGTTCCCCGACGCGCTGGCCTCACGGCTGGTCATCAAGGGCGACAACTACGGCATGGGCGTTTCGGCCGGGCACTACATCGGCAAGCTGCTCAAGGACAAGGGCGTCGCCAACCCGGTCATCGGTGAGATCGCCGGCCTGGAGATCCCGCTGACCGTCGAGCGCAGCGAGGGCTTCAAGGCCGCGCTGGCGACGTACGGGTTCAAGGTGAGCAACCGGCGCTCGGCCGAGTTCACCTCGGACAGCGGCCAGCGCGAGGCGGCCCAGCTGCTCCAGGCGCTGCCGAAGATCGACGCGATCTGGAACCACGACGACGACCAGGGCATCGGTGTGCTCGCGGCCGTCAAGCAGGCCAACCGGTCCGAGTTCTTCATGGTCGGCGGCGCGGGCTCCAAGCTCGCGATCGACGCGATCAAGGCCGACAACTCGGTGCTCAAGGCGACGGTCACCTACAACCCGTCGATGGCGTCCTCGGCGATCTCGCTCGCGCGGCTCATCGCGCAGGGTCGGGGCCTGGGCGACCTGACGGAGCTGCAGGTGCCCAAGGAAGTGACCCTCGCCTCCGAGACGATCACCAAGGAGAACGCGAGCAGCTACGACAAGCTCGGGTTCTGACATACCGGGGGGAGACCCACCTTGTCCACGACAGACAGAGAACTGCGGATCGGCATGGTCGGTTACGCGTTCATGGGCGCCGCGCACTCACAGGCGTGGCGCACCGTGAACCGCGTGTACGACCTGCCGGCGCGGGCCCGAATGGCGCTGATCTGCGGCCGGGACACCACAGCGGTGTCCGACGCCGCTGACCGGCTCGGCTGGGACGCGTACACGACGGACTGGCGCGACCTGGTCAACCGGGACGACATCGACGTGGTCGATGTCTGCACCCCGGGCGACAGTCACGCCGAGATCGCCCTCGCCGCGTTGGCCGCCGGCAAGCACGTCCTGTGCGAGAAGCCGCTGGCCAACACGGTGGCCGAGGCACGGGCGATGACCGCTGCGGCGGACACCGCCCGCGCCGCCGGGGTGCGGTCGATGTGCGGGTTCAACTACCGCCGGGTCCCCGCGGTCACGATGATGCGCCAGATGGTCGCCGACGGACGACTCGGGGTGATACGACACGTCCGAGCGACGTACCTGCAGGACTGGATCGTGGACCCGCAGTTCCCGCTGGTCTGGCGGTTGCAGAAGGACAGGGCGGGCTCCGGCGCGCTCGGTGACATCGGTGCGCACATCATCGACCTGACGCAGTTCGTCGTCGGCCAGCAGATCACCGGTGTCAGCGCGATCACCGAGACGTTCGTCAAGGAGCGCCCGTTGCCGTCCGAGTCGAGCGGGTTGGCGGCCACTGTCGACGGCGAGTCGGCCGACGGCGACGGCCCGGCCACCGGCGCGGTCACCGTCGACGACGCCGCGGTCTTCGTGGCCCGGCTCGACGGCGGCGCTCTCGCCACGTACGAGGCGAGCCGTTTCGCCACCGGTCGCAAGAACGCCCTGCGTGTCGAGATCAACGGCTCGCTGGGCAGCGTGGTCTTCGACCTGGAGCGCCTCAACGAGTTGGAGTTCTACGACGCCACCCGGCCGACGCTGGAGCAGGGCTTCAGTCGAATCCTGGTGACCGAGAGCGACCACCCGTACATGTCGGCGTGGTGGCCGCCGGGCCACATCATCGGCTACGAGCACTCCTTCACCCACCAGATGCGCGATCTCATCGAGGCGATCGCCACCGGCACCGACCCGGCGCCCTCGTTCGCCGACGCGTTGCAGGTCCAGCTCGTGCTGGACGCGGTCACCCGCTCGGCGGAGACCGGCTCCTCGTGGACCGACGTGGAACCGGCGCTGACCGTGGTCGCCGTCTGACCCCCTGACCATCCGCGACGGCGGTGCTCGCACCGCCGTCGCCCGATTGGCTTTCCGGAGCCGACCGGCGAGGGACCGGCCGCGGTTTGCGCCCCGCGGCCGGGACGAGGTCGGCTCCGGAGAGTGTGCAGCCGGGCCCCTTTCGGGCCCGGTGGCGCACGAGCAGGACGGTCGTCCGGTGCGACCGGACCGGGATTCCCCGGCCGCACCGGAGGACCGCCACCACCCCCTGGCGATTCGGAGGTCCCGATGACATCGCCCGCCGCTGCCCCCACCCGCGCCACTGGCGTCCGCCGCTCTCCGGCGGATCGTACGTCGGTCGACGATCCGGTGGGCGCGGCAACCTGAGACGTCCGGTCGGGGCATGCCAACGCCCTGACCGGCGGATGCGGGGGAGGCAGGGTCGAGACGCCGACCGACCCTGCCTACCAGCCCCGTCTGCCCGTACCCGTGCCGGGAGCCGGCCCGTCGTCGTCGCCGCCGACGCCGACGCCGGAACCGGTGTCCCACCGGTACGGGTCGGGCGGGCGGGGCCCATCCACCTGGTCCGAAACCTTTCCGAAACCGGGCCGTATCTTTCCGAAACATATTCTGATATTCCTATATTTAGCGGTACCGACGGTTCCTCGTGAATGGGGAAGGAGCACCATGCGAACAGGTGTCTGGCTGGTAGGAGCGCGGGGTTCCGTCGCGACCACCAGCATCGTCGGGGGGCTCGCGCTGCGAGCCGGCCTGGCCGGGCCGACCGGCTGCGTCACCGAGCTGCCGGACCTGCGCGGCCCCGCCCTGCCGCCCTTCGCGGACCTGGTCTTCGGTGGGCACGACGTGGCCACCACGCCGTTGAGCAAGCGGGCGGAGGCACTCGCCGACACCGGTGTGATACCCGGCCGCCTGGTGGCCGCGCTCCGCGACGAGCTGGCAGCCGTCGAGCAGGACCTGCGCCCGGCCCCGGTCGGCGCCGCCCAGGCCGACCGGGTCGCGACAGTCGTGGACGACCTCACCGCCTTCCGTACGCGCCATCGGCTGGACCGCGTGGTGGTGGTCAACGTGTCCGCCACCGAGGCCGCGCCTCGACCGCATCCGGGGCACGCCGACCCGGCCGCGCTGCGCGCCGCCCTCGACGGACCGGACGAGGTGCTGCCACCCAGCTCCCTGTACGCGTACGCCGCCCTGCTCGCCGACTGCCCCTACGTCGACTTCACGCCGTCCACCGGACTGCGGCTGCCGGCGCTGGCCGCGTTGGCCGAGGAGCGCCGCCTGCCGTACGCCGGGCACGACGGCAAGACCGGTGAGACCCTGGTCAAGTCGGTGCTCGCGCCGATGTTCGCGATGCGCAACCTCGCCGTACGCTCGTGGTCCGGGATGAACCTGCTCGGTGGCGGCGACGGCGCAACCCTCGCCGACCCGGCCGCCAACGCGGCAAAGGTGCAGAGCAAGCAGCGGGTGCTCGGTGAGACGCTGGGCTACGTCCCGCAGGGCAACACCCGCATCGAGTACGTCGAGGAACTGGGCGACTTCAAGACCGCCTGGGATCTGATCACCTTCGCCGGTTTCCTCGGTACCGGCATGCGGATGGAGTTCACCTGGCACGGCTGCGATTCGGCGCTGGCCGCGCCGCTCGTGCTCGACCTGGCCCGGCTCACCGCTGCCGCGCACGCCGCCGGGCACGTCGGACCGCTGGCCGACCTGGGTTTCTTCTTCAAGGACCCGCTCGGCACGCCAACCCACTCGCTGGCCGAGCAGTGGGCCCGGCTGACCGACTTCACGCAGCGACTGCACGCCGGCCGGGACGGTGACCATGACAACGCTGGCTGACCTGGCCGAGCTGCTCCGGGCGCCGGCCGCGCTCTCGGTCCCCGGTGACGTGGTGGCCGGGGCGGCGGCGGCCGGTGCGCTCGGTCCGCGTACCCCCGCCCTCGCGGGCGCGTCGGTCCTGCTCTACTGGGCCGGCATGGCCGCCAACGACTGGGCCGACCGGCGGCTCGACGCCGTCGAACGCCCCGAACGGCCGATCCCCAGCGGCCGGGTCACCCCGACCGCCGCGCTGGGTCTCGCCGCCGGCCTCACCGCCGCCGGCGTGGGCCTGGCCGCCGTCGTGGGCGGTCGCCGCGCCGCCGCGCTCGCGGTGCCGCTGGCCGCCAGCATCTGGGGGTACGACCTGCTGGCCAAGAACACCGCCGCCGGTCCCGCCGTGATGGCCGCCTGCCGAGGGCTGGACGTGCTGCTGGGCGCATCCGACGGCCGGCTGGTGCGGGCGCTGCCCTCGGCGGCCACCGTCGCGGCCCACACCTGGACGGTCACCGCACTGTCCCGTCGTGAGGTCAGCGGCGCGGACGCCACCCTGCCGATGCGTACGCTGGCCGGCACCGCCATGGTCGCCGCGAGCGCCGCCGTCGCCGTACCCGGGCGCGCTGGTATCGCCGCCGCGCTGCCCGCCGTGCTGGCCGGGTGGTACGCCGCCCGCTACGGCGCGGCCCAGGTGGAGGTGGTCCGTGATCCGTCGGCCGGGAAGGTCCGCGCGGCGGTGGGCGCCGGGATCACCGGCCTGCCCGCACTCCAGGGAGCGCTCACCGCCCGTGGCGGCGCCGGCCTGCTCGGGCTGGCCGTCGCGGCGGCCGCGCCACTGGGCCGCCGGCTGGCCCGGAAGGTCTCCCCGACATGACGGTGCCCCGGCCCCGATCCGCGCCGGACGACGCGACGACGCTGCGCCTCGGGTACGGCACGAACGGCTTCGCCAACCACCGGCTCGACGACGCGCTCGCCGTCATCGCCGACCTCGGCTACGACGGGGTGGCGCTCACCCTGGACCATGATCACCTGGACCCGTTCGTGCCCGGGCTCACCCGCCGGATCGCCGCGGTCGGTCGACGGTTGTCCGAGCTGGGTCTCGGGGTGGTGATCGAGACCGGGGCCCGCTACCTGCTCGACCCGTGGCACAAGCACGCTCCGACGCTGCTGCACGACGACCCCACCCGGCGGATCGAGTTCCTGCGCCGGGCGGTGCGGATCGGTGCCGACCTGGGCGCGGAGGCGGTCTCCTTCTGGGCCGGTGTCCGGCCGGACACGGTAACGCCGCAGTGTGCGTGGGACCGGCTCGTGGCCGGCTGCGCCACAGTTGTCGACGCCGCCGACAGCGCGGGCGTGACCCTCGGCTTCGAACCGGAGCCGGGAATGCTGGTGCAGGACATCGCCGACTGGCGTCGACTGCACGCGGCGCTCGGCGGACCGACCCGCCTCGGCATCACCCTCGACATCGGACACTGCCGGTGCCTGGAGCCGTGGCCGGTGCCGCAGTGCGTCGCCGAGGTGGCCGAGCACCTGGTCAACGTGCAGATCGACGACATGCGCCGGGGTGTGCACGAGCACCTGGAGTTCGGCACCGGCGAGATCGACTTCCCGTCGGTGCTGGCCGCCCTGGCGGACGCCGGCTACCGCGGCCTGGTCGCGGTGGAACTACCCCGCGACTCGCACGCCGCGCCCGCCGTGGCCGCCCGGTCGATCGAGTTCCTGCGGGCCGCCGCAGCCACCGCAGCCACCGCAGCCGCCTCGGCCGCCGCTACGGCCGGTGCCCGGCCCACCGGGGGCGAGGTCCCCGCTGACGTCCTTTGCTCTGCTTCAACGGAGGAAACAGCGACCGTCCGATATTCGAACACCGGCCGTCTCCTGGAGTGAAGCAGAGCAAAGGACGTGCCTGGGGTGCCGGCCGAGCAGCGCAGCACCCGGGCGGTGCAGCAGCACGGCACCGACGGCAGCACAGCAGCACAGCAGCACAGCAGTACAAGGGGAGGAGACGGGATGACACCGGATTCACTGCGGGCCGCGCTGCGAGGCGTACCCGATCCCGACTGGCTGGACACGGCGCTGCGCCGGGTCGCGGCCGAGCCCACCGCGATCACCCGGCTCTTCCCCTCCGCCGGGCGGCGCTGCGGTCGCGGCGCGCTGCCCGACGCACCCGGCTGGACGGCCGACGACGCGGCCCGGGTGCTGCTGCTGACCAGCCTGCCCGGTGAACACGCCGCGTATGCCGGGAGCCTCTACCAGCACGGCGACGCCGCCGAACGGCGGGCCGTGTTGCGGGCTCTGCCGTTGCTGCCGATCGGCCCCGAGGCGGTTCCCCTGCTGCACGACGCGATCCGGACCAACGACACCCGGCTGGTCGCCGCCGCGCTCGGCCCGTACGCCCGGCACCTCGACGCGGCCGCGTGGCGGCAGGCGGTGCTCAAGTGCGTGTTCAGCGGGGTGCCCCTCGCCGCGGTGGCCGACCTGGACGCTCGGGCCGACGGCGAGCTGGCCGCGATGCTCGCCGCGCTCGCCGCCGAACGGCACGCCGCCGGCCGGGACCTGCCCGCCGACGCCACCGACCTGCTCCACCGGCTCACCGCCGCACTGCCCCGGGAGGCGTGAATGCGCATCTTCGACCCTCACATCCACATGACCTCGCGCACCACCGACGACTACGAACGGATGGCAGGCGCCGGCGTACGCGCGGTGGTCGAGCCGGCGTTCTGGCTGGGGCAGCCGCGTACCAGCGCCGCGTCGTTCGTCGACTACTTCGACTCGCTGATCGGCTGGGAGCCGTTCCGGGCCGGGCAGTTCGGGGTGCGCCACTTCGCCACGATCGCGCTGAACCCCAAGGAAGCCAACGACCCGCGCTGCCGGCCGGTGCTCGATCTGTTGCCCCGTTACCTGGACAAGGACGCGGTCGTGGCGGTCGGGGAGATCGGCTACGACTCGATGACGCCAGAGGAGGACGAGGCGTTCGCGGCGCAGCTCGCCCTCGCCGTGGCGTACGACCTGCCGGCGCTGGTGCACACCCCGCACCGGGACAAGGCGCGCGGCTGCGAGCGGACCCTCGCCGTGGTCGCCGAATCCGGCATCGACGCCGGCCGAGTGGTCGTCGACCACCTCAACGAGGTGACCGTCAAGCTCGTCAAGGACAGCGGCTGCTGGCTCGGCTTCTCCATCTACCCGGACACCAAGATGACGCCGTCGCGGATGGTCGAGCTGCTGCGCGAGTACGGCACGGAACGGATGCTGGTCAACTCGGCCGCCGACTGGGGGCGCTCCGACCCGCTGCTGACCCGGGCCACCGGCGAGGCGATGCTGGAGGCCGGATTCGGCGACGACGACGTCGACAAGGTGCTGTGGCGCAACCCGGTCGAGTTCTACGGGCAGTCGGGGCGACTCGACCTCAGCGACGTGGAGGACCCGGCCGCCGTGGACCCGCAGACCGGCAACTCGATCCTGCGCGGGGCCAGCTGATGCGGCTGCGACATGCCGGCGGCGAGACCGTCCACCTCGGCTACTGCACCAACGTGCACCCCGCCGAGGACCTGGCCGGCATCCTCGCCCAACTGGACACCTACGCGGTGCCGGTGCGTCAGGCGCTCGGCAGCGACCTGCTCGGGCTGGGCCTGTGGCTGGCCGCCCCGGTCGCCGCCGAACTGGCCGCCGATGAGACGCTGCGCCGCCGGCTGCGCGTCGAACTCGACGCGCGGGGTCTGGAGGTGGTCACCCTCAACGGCTTCCCGTACGCGGCCTTCCAGGCTCCCGTGGTCAAGCAGGACGTGTACCACCCGGACTGGACCACCGAGCAGCGGTTGACGTACACCCTGGATCTGGCCCGGGTGCTCGCGGACCTGCTGCCCGACGACGCGGCCCGGGGGTCGATCTCCACCCTTCCGCTGGCCTGGCGGCACCCGTGGGACCGCGACATGGCCGACGCCGCACGGCGGCGGCTCGACCAGCTCGCCGCCGGTCTGGCGGCCGTGCAGCGCGACACCGGCCGCGAGGTGCGGGTGGCGTTCGAGCCGGAGCCCGGCTGCGTGGTGGAGAGCACCGGGCAGGCTGCCGCGCTGCTGTCCGGCATGGACACCGACCGGCTCGGCGTCTGCCTCGACCTCGCACACCTGGCGTGCGCCTGGGAGGAGCCGGCCGCGGCGCTGGACCGACTGCGGGCCGCCGGACTGCCGGTGGTGAAGGTGCAGGTCTCCGCCGCCGTCGAGGCTGCCGACCCGGCCGGTGGAGCCGACGCGCTGCGCCGCTGGGTGGAGCCGCGCTTCCTGCACCAGACCCGCGGCGCCGGGTGCGCGGGCCGGGCCGACCCGGCCGACGCGGCGTACGCCGCCGACGACCTCGACGAGGCGCTGGACCGGCAGCTTCCCGGCCCGTGGCGGGTGCACTACCACGTGCCACTGCACGCCCCGCCCGAGGAGCCGCTCGGTTCGACCCTGCCGGTTCTCCGCGCAGCCCTGAGAGCGCTCTTCGACGGGCCGGTCGCCGGTTGCGACCACCTCGACGTCGAGACGTACACCTGGGGTGTTCTGCCGGCCGCCCGGCGGCCCGGCACCGACGCGGAGCTGGCCGCCGGCATCGCCGCCGAGCTGGCCTTCGCCCGCGACGAACTGGTCGGCCTCGGGCTGACCACCAACCGAAACGTGAGCATGGGGGTGACGCGATGAGCCGGCGACTGGTGGTCCTCGACGTGGTGGGGTTGACCCCACGACTGCTGAAGCACATGCCTCGACTGCGCGGCGTCGCCGACGGTGGCTTCCGGGCCGAGCTGGGTACGGTGCTGCCCGCGGTGACCTGCTCGGTGCAGTCCACCTTCCTCACCGGCGAGCAGCCCAGCGGGCACGGCATCGTCGGCAACGGGTGGTACTTCCGCGATCTGGGCGAGGTGCTGCTGTGGCGGCAGCACAACGCGCTTGTCGGCGGGGACAAGCTGTGGCACGCGGCCCGACGGGCCGAGCCGGGCTACACCGTGGCCAACGTCTGCTGGTGGTACGCCATGGGCGCGGACGTCAACTGGACCGTCACGCCCCGCCCGGTCTACTACGCCGACGGGCGCAAGGAGCCGGACTGCTACACCGACCCGCCGGAGCTGCACGACGCGCTCACCGGGCGGCTGGGCACGTTCCCGCTGTTCACCTACTGGGGGCCGACCGCCGGGCTGCCGTCGTCGAAGTGGATCTGCCAGGCCGCCGAGCAGATCCTGGCCGACGTGTCGCCCGACCTGACCCTGGTCTACGTGCCGCACCTGGACTACGACCTGCAACGCTTCGGTCCCTCGTCGGCCGAGGCCGCTGCCGCCGCCGCCGAGCTGGACGCCGTCCTCGGCCCACTGCTGGACGCCGCCCGGGCCCGCGACGCGACGGTGGTGGTGCTCTCGGAGTACGGCATCACCGACGTGTCCCGGCCGGTCGACGTCAACCGGCTGCTGCGCGCCGAGGGGCTGCTGCGGGTGCACACCCAGGCCGGCATGGAGTACCTCGACCCGTGGACGTCCAAGGCGTTCGCCGTCGCCGACCACCAGGTCGCGCACGTCTACGTCAAGGACCCGGCCGACGTGCCGGCGGTGGCGAAGCTCTGCGCGGGGCTGCCCGGCGTGGCCGAGGTGCTCGACGCCGACGGCAAGGCCGCGCACGGGCTGGACCATCCGCGCGCCGGTGAGCTGGTGCTGGTGGCCGAGCCGGACTCCTGGTTCACCTACTACTACTGGCTCGACGACGCCAACGCACCCGACTTCGCCCGGCTGGTCGAGATCCACCGCAAGCCGGGGTACGACCCGGCGGAGCTGTTCTTCGACCCGGCCAATCCCGGTGCCGCCAAGGCTCGTGCCGGCGTGGCGCTGGCCCGCAAGAAGCTCGGCATGCGCTACCTGATGAGCGCCGTCGGACTGGACGCCGGCGCCCGGGCCATCCGTGGCTCGCACGGGCGGCTGCCCAGCGATCCGGCGGACGCCCCGGTGCTGCTCTGCTCCGACCCGTTGGCCGCCCGGGACCGAATCGCGGCCACCGAGGTCAAGGGGCTGTTACTGGAGCTGGCCGGGTTAAGCGCCGCCGGTGCGCAGGGTCCGGGAGATCGGACGTGACCGTCACCGTCGCGCCCACCGACACCAACGGTCTGCGGGCGCGCTTCGACGCGGAGCTGGCCGCGTTCCTCGACCGGCAGGGTCCGGACTGGCCCGACGGCGCGCCGCGCGGCGTGTTCACCGCGCTGCAACGATTCGTGCTGGCCGGCGGGAAGCGGCTGCGTCCGCTGTTCTGCTACTGGGGCTGGCGTGGCGCCGGGGCGTCCGACGGCACCCCGATCGTGGTGGCCGCGGCGGCGTTGGAACTGTTCCACGCGTTCGCGCTGATCCACGACGACATCCTGGACGGCAGTGACCGCCGCCGGGGTGAGCCGTCGGTGCACCGCCTCTTCGCCGACCTGCACGCCCGCTCGTCGTGGCGCGGCGACCCCGAGGCGTACGGGCGCAACACCGCGCTGCTCTGTGGCGATCTCTGCGCGGCCTGGTCGGATCAGATGTTCCACGAGTGCGGGTTGCAGACCGAGCAGGTGCACCGGGGCTACGCCGTGTTCGCGCTGATGCGTACCGAGGTGATCGCGGGGGAGTACCTGGACCTGGTCTCCGGCGTGGGCGACGGTTCGGTGGCCAGCGCCCTCACCGTGATACGGATGAAGGCGGCCCGGTACACGGTCACCCGACCGTTGCAGATCGGCGCGGCGCTGGCCGGCGCGGGACCGGAGTTGATCGCGGCTCTCGGCGAGTTCGGCGATCCGTTGGGGGACGCGTTCCAGCTCCGCGACGACGTGTTGGGTGTGTTCGGTGATCCGGTGGTCACCGGCAAGTCGATCCTGGACGACCTGCGCGAGGGCAAGCCCACGGTGATGATGGCGCTGGCCCGCAGCGCCGCGGACCGGTCGCAGACCGCGCGGCTGAAGGAACTGTTCGGCAACCCCACGTTGGACGCCGAGGGTGCCGGTGACCTGCGCGAGATCATCCAGGCCACCGGCGCCCGCGAGCGGATCGAGCAGATGATCCGGGTACGCACCGAGGCGGCGTTGACCGCGTTGCGGAGCGCGGCGGTGGGCGAGGAGGCCCGGAGCGCGCTCGTCGCGTTGGCCGCGCAGGCCATCGACCGGCGCGCCTGACCCGCCGACTTTCGATCAGATCGACGAAAGTTCGTGCCGGGCGACCGGAAGGTATGGACACATCGACACGCGCAATTTAGTGTCGGGGCCAACACGACAATGTTTCGTCGAGGTGAACCGGCGGCGCGGTAACCCATCGACCCCACCACCCGCTACGGCATCCGGCGCGACGGCGCGCGCCCCGCCCTGGCTACCCGTCAGGAAGGGACAGCACACATGTCCATGAAGGACAGACCCACTCCACGGTCCCGACGATGGTTCTCCGCCGGATCGGCCCTGCTCCTCGTGGCCGCGACCGGCACGGTCACCCTCACCGCCAGCGCGACACCGGCCCAGGCGCACACGATCAACGCCACCGACTTCCAGCAGGTCGAACTCGCCCGCGGGGTCTCCGACATGGGCGAGCCGATGTCGCTGGCCGTCCTGCCGGACCGCTCGGTCCTGCACACCGCCCGCAACGGCACCCTGCGCCGCACCGACGCGAACGGCACCACCTCGGTCATCGGCACCCTGTCGGTCTACAACCACGACGAAGAGGGGCTGCAGGGCGTCGGCGTCGACCCGAACTTCGCCAGCAACCGGCAGATCTTCCTCTACTACGCGCCCCCGCTGTCCACCCCCGCGGGTGACGCGCCCGCGACCGGCACCGACTTCTCGGCCTGGCAGGGAGTGAACCGCCTCTCCCGGTTCACCCTCAACAGCGACTTCACCGTCAACCAGGCCAGCAAGGTCGACGTCCTCGACGTACCAGCCGATCGCGGCCTGTGCTGCCACGTCGGCGGTGACATCGACTTCGACGCCGCCGGCAACCTCTACCTGTCCACCGGCGACGACACCAACCCGTTCGAGTCGGCCGGCTACTCGCCCCTGGACGAGCGGACCAACCGCAACCCGGCGTACGACGCGCAGCGCAGCGCCGGCAACACCAACGAACTGCGGGGCAAGATCCTGCGGATCAAGGTGAACACCAACGGGACGTACGCCATCCCGTCGGGCAACCTGTTCGCGCCCGGCACGGCCAAGACCCGGCCCGAGATCTACGCGATGGGGTTCCGGAACCCGTTCCGGATCAGCGTGGACAAGGGCACCGGGGTCGTCTACGTCGGTGACTACGGGCCGGACGCCGGCTCCACCAGCTCCACCCGTGGGCCGTCCGGTCAGGTGGAGTTCAACCGGGTCGCGGCGCCGGGCAACTACGGCTGGCCGTACTGCACCGGCACCAACACCAGCACCGAGACGTACAACGAGTGGGACTTCGCCACCAACGCCAGCGGGGCGAAGTACAACTGTACCGGCGGGCCGACCAACAACTCGTTCCGCAACACCGGCCTGACCACCCTGCCGCCGGCCCAGTCGGCCTGGATCCGGTACGCCGGCGACGCCGGCACCCCGACCGAGTTCGGCGGCGGCTCCGAGTCGCCGATGGGCGGCCCGGTCTACCGGTACAACGCCTCGTCGACCTCCACCACCAAGTTCCCGCAGTCGTTCGACGGGCAGTTCTTCGCCACCGAGTTCGGCCGGGGCTGGATCAAGCCCATCCACGTCAACTCCGACGGCTCCCGGGGCACCATCGACACCTTCGGATGGGTCGGCAAGCAGGTGATGGACTCGGCCTTCGGCCCGGACGGCGCCTACTACGTGCTCGACTACGGCACCGGCTACTTCAACGGCGACGCCAACTCGGCGCTCTACCGCTTCGACTACGTCGCCGGCGGCAACCGGGCGCCCAACGCCGCCGCGAGCGCCAACAAGACGTCCGGCGCGGCCCCTCTGGCCGTGACGTTCTCCTCGGCCGGCTCGTCCGACCCCGAGGGTGGGGCGTTGACCTACTCGTGGAACTTCGGCGACGGCACCACCTCCACGGCGGCGAACCCGACGAAGACCTACAGCAGCAACGGCACCTACACGGCGACGCTGACCGTACGGGACCCGCAGGGTGCCACCGGCAGCGCCAGCGTGCAGATCAGCGTCGGCAACACCGCGCCCACGGTGACCATCAACAACCCCGGCAACGGGCAGCTGTTCAGCTTCGGTGACACGGTGCCGTACAGCATCACCGTGACCGACCCCGAGGACGGCACCGTCGACTGCACCAAGGTCAAGATGACCTACGTGCTCGGCCACGACCAGCACGGGCACCAGATCACCTCGAAGACCGGCTGCTCCGGCTCGATCACGATCCCCGTCGACGGGGAGCACGACGACGCCGCGAACATCTTCGCCATCTTCGACGCCGAGTACACCGACGCCGGTGGTCTGACCACGCACACGCAGCACACCCTGCCGCCGCGCCACCGCCAGGCCGAGTTCTTCGGCAGCTCGTCCGGCGTCAACGTGTTCAGCAAGACCCCGGCCGAGGGCGGTAAGACCGTCGGCGACATCAACAACGGCGACTGGATCGCGTTCCAGCCGTACCGGTTGGGCAACGTCACCTCGTTCACCGCCCGGGTCTCGTCGGCGGGCTCCGGTGGCACCCTCCAGGTGCGGGCCGGCTCGGCCACCGGCACGGTGCTCGGCTCGGCCACGGTCCCGGTGACCGGCGGCTGGGAAACCTTCACCACCGTCACGGGGGCGATCGCCAACCCGCCGACCGGCACCACCACGCTCTACCTGACCTTCGCGGGTACGGGCACCGGCGCGCTGTACGACCTGGACGCGTTCACCTTCACCACCGGCTCGGCCCCCACCGGCGGGACCGGTCCGATCAAGGGTCTGGGCGGGAAGTGCCTGGACGTGCGGAACGCGGCCACCGCGGACGGCACGCAGATCCAGATCTACACCTGCAACGGCAGCGCGGCACAGACCTGGGCGGTCACGCCGAACTCCACCATCAAGTCGTTGGGCAAGTGTCTGGACGTCTCCGGTGCCGGCACCGCCGACGGCACCAAGATCCAGCTCTACACCTGCAACGGCACCGGGGCGCAGAACTGGGCCGCGCAGGCCGACGGAACGCTGCGCAACGTCGCGTCCGGCAAGTGCCTGAACGTGTCCGGAAGCAACTCCGCGGACAGCACCGTGGTGGACCTCTGGACCTGCACCGCCGCCGCGAACCAAAAGTGGACCCTGCCCTGAGCTGAGCGGAGGGGCTCCCACCGCACGGGAGCCCCTCCCCACCGTCCCGAAGGAGAGCGACATGCGCAGACTCCTGCGAAACGTCATCGGCGCGAGCGCCGCCGTCCTCGCCGCCATCGCCTGCACCACCCCGGCCACCCCGGCCAGCGCCGCCGACGCCCCGTACGACGTGCTGGTCTTCTCCAAGACCGCCGGCTTCCGGCACGACGCGATCCCGGTCGGCATCCAGACCATCCGTGACCTGGGCGCCGCGAACAGCTTCACCGTCACCGCCACCGAGGACGCCGCCGCGTTCACCACCGGCAACCTCGCCCAGTACGAGGCGGTCGTCTTCCTCAACACCACCG
Source organism: Micromonospora sp. NPDC049102 (assembly GCF_043197485.1). NCBI lineage: Bacteria > Bacillati > Actinomycetota > Actinomycetes > Micromonosporales > Micromonosporaceae > Micromonospora > Micromonospora sp. NPDC049102. Next base: position 133,538 of record NZ_JBICTE010000007.1, read on the forward strand.
GCGACGTGCTCAACGCCACCCAGCAGACCGCCTTCGAGTCGTACGTCGGCTCGGGCGGCGGTTACGTGGGCGTGCACGCCGCTGCCGACACCGAGTACGACTGGCCGTTCTACGGCAACCTGGTCGGCGCGTGGTTCGCCTCGCACCCGGCCATCCAGCAGGCCAACGTCAAGGTCGAGGACCGGGGGCACGCGGCGACCGGCCACCTGCCGCAGACCTGGACCCGCACCGACGAGTGGTACAACTACCGCACCAACGCCCGGTCCACCGCACACGTGCTCGCCACGCTCGACGAGTCGTCGTACTCCGGTGGCGGGATGGGCGCCGACCACCCGCACTCCTGGTGCAAGAGCTACAGCGGTGGCCGGTCCTTCTACACCGGCAGCGGGCACACCCAGGCGTCGTACGCCGAGCCGGCCTTCCGTAACCACCTGCTCGGCGGCATCCGGTACGCGGCCGGCCGCAGCAAGGCCGACTGCCGGCCGGAGACCGGCTACACGCCGCTATACAACGGCTCCACCACCGGCTGGTCGCAGGCCGGTCCGGGCAACTTCACCAACTCCGACGCCACCCTCACCTCGGTGGGCGGCATGGGCCTGTACTGGTACAGCGCGAAGCAGTTCACGAACTACTCGCTGAAGCTGGACTGGAAGCTGGCCGGCGACGACAACTCGGGCATCTTCATCGGCTTCCCGCCGTCGAGCGACCCGTGGTCGGCCGTGGACAACGGCTACGAGATCCAGATCGACGCCACCGACGCGGCGGACCGTACCACCGGATCGGTCTACACCTTCAAGTCCGCGGACCTCGCGGCCCGCGACGCGGCGCTCAACGCGCCAGGGGAGTGGAACACCTACGAGCTGCTGGTCGAGGGTGAGCGCCTACAGATCCTCCTCAACGGCGTGAAGATCAACGACTTCACCAACACCAATCCGGTACGGTCGCTGGCCGGCCACATCGGCATCCAGAACCACGGTACGGGTGACGACGCCTACTTCCGCAACATCCGGATCAAGGAGCTGGGCGGCAGCAACCCGCCGACCGGCAACACCACGATCCAGGCCGAGGCGTTCAGCTCGGCCAACGGCGTCTCCGCGTTCACCAAGGCGGGCGCCAACGGCGGGCAGACCCTCGGCTACATCGAGCCGGGCGACTGGGCCGCGTACAACGGCGTGGACCTGACCGGCGTCACCTCGTTCACCTCCCGGGTCGTCTCGGGTGGCACGGGCGGCACCATCGGAGTCCGTACCGGCTCGGCCACCGGGCCGTTGCTGGGCACTGTCACGGTGCCGAACACCGGCGGTTGGAGCACGTACGCCAACGTCACGGCCGCGCTGTCCAACGTCCCGTCCGGCACCCAGAACCTGTACCTGACGTTCAACGGCAGCGGCACCGGGCTCTTCGACGTGGACGACTTCACCCTGAACAGGGGAACCGGTGGCACGAACGGGGTCGGCCCAGTGCAGGGCCTCGCCGGCAAGTGCCTGGACGTCCGCAGCGGCGCCACGGCCGACGGCACCCAGATCCAGATCTACACCTGCAACGGCAGTACGGCGCAGACCTGGACCGTGACGCCGAACTCGACGGTCAAGGCGCTCGGCAAGTGCCTCGACGTGTCCGGCAGCGCCACCGCCGACGGCACCAAGATCCAACTCTGGACCTGCAACGGCACCGGCGCGCAGAACTGGGCGGCCCAGTCCGGCGGCAGCCTGCGCAACGCGGCCACGAGCAAGTGCCTCGACGTCTCCGGCAACAACTCGGCGGACAGCACGATCGTCCACCTGTGGACCTGCAACGGCGCGGCCAACCAGAAGTGGACCCTGCCCTGATCCAGCGCAGCACTCGCCGGGGTCGTCGGACGTGACCGACGGCCCCGGCGCGAACCACCCGATGACGCTGTCGGCGCGGCGGTACCTCACCGCCGCCGCGCCGACGGCGTCCCGCCGGTTGTGCCGATGCGGCAGACCGACACCCGGCCGGCTGGGAGTACCTTGACCGGCATGGGGCGTTACGCGCGATGGCGCCAGGTCGTCGAGGCGCAGGGGCGCCGGCTGCACGACGCGCTGCGCCAGGTCGACGAGCCCGACCCGTTGACCGGCCCGCCACCCAGCCTGAACCGCCTGGACGCTCTGGTGGAGGGCTTCGTCGCAGGTCAGCCCGTGCGTTGGAGCCTGGGTGGGGCACCCCGGCCGCTGCCCGAGGCGGTGGACGTGGCGGCGTACCGGATCATCGAAGAGGCCCTGACCGACGCATGCCGGCACGCGCCGGGCGCGGCCGTCGCGGTCCGCCTGCGCTACGACGACCAGGGCATCACCATTGAGGTACGCGACGACGGCGCGCCACCTGTGGAAGGCGCTGCGCGTGCCGGTGGCGGTCTGCCGGCGGTCCGCCGCCGCGTCGAGCGGGTCGGCGGCACCCTGAACGCCGGCCCGAACCCCGACGGCGGTTTCACCGTCCGGGCGTTCCTGCCCGCACCCGAAGAAGCGGTCAGCTGACACTCCGGGGCTTTCGCGATGGGCTCGACGGAAATAGGGTGGGGGCGGCGACCGTGACGGTGGCCGGTGACCCGGTGGGAGGCGCAACCCGCCGGGCCCAGGTGCGCTCGGCACCCACCGGCGATCCGCCTCGGTCCCGCGTACCGGTCTGACCGGTCACCCTCGCCCCGGTCCGCACAACGGAATCCCCATCACATCAGGGGAGAAGGACAATGGCGCGACCCATCACGCTCTTCACCGGCCAGTGGGCCGACCTTCCGTTCGAGGAGGTCTGCCGGCTCGCCTCCGAGTGGGGCTACGACGGTCTGGAGATCGCCTGCTGGGGCGACCACTTCGAGGTCGACAAGGCGCTCGCCGACGACTCGTACGTCGAGCGTAAGAAGGAGACCCTCGCGAAGCACAACCTTCAGGTCTTCACGATCTCCAACCACCTGGTCGGTCAGGCGGTCTGCGACCACCCGATCGACGAGCGGCACCAGGACATCCTGCCCGGCCGCATCTGGGGCGACGGGGAACCCGAGGGCGTCCGCCAGCGGGCCGCCGAAGAGATCAAGGACACCGCGCGGGCGGCCGCGAAGCTCGGGGTGAACACCGTCGTCGGCTTCACCGGCTCGTCGATCTGGCACACCCTGGCGATGTTCCCGCCCGTGCCGCCGTCGATGATCGAGCGCGGCTACCAGGACTTCGCCGACCGGTGGAACCCGATCCTCGACGTGTTCGACGAGGTGGGGGTGCGGTTCGCGCACGAGGTGCACCCCAGCGAGATCGCGTACGACTACTGGACGACGAAGCGGACGCTGGAGGCGATCGGCAACCGGCCCGCGTTCGGGCTGAACTGGGACCCGTCGCACTTCGTCTGGCAGGAGCTGGACCCGGTGAACTTCATCTTCGACTTCGCCGACCGGATCTACCACGTCGACTGCAAGGACGCGAAGGTGCGTACCGGCGATGGCCGGCGCGGCCGGCTCGCCTCGCACCTGCCCTGGGCCGACCTGCGCCGCGGCTGGGACTTCGTCTCCACCGGCCACGGCGACGTCCCGTGGGAGGACTGCTTCCGGGCGTTGAACGCGATCGGCTACACCGGCCCGATCTCCGTCGAGTGGGAGGACGCCGGAATGGACCGCCTGCTGGGTGCCCCGGAGGCGCTGCAGTTCGTCCGCCGGCTCGCCTTCGACGCGCCGAGCGCCGCCTTCGACGCGGCGTTCAGCAGCAAGGACTGACCGAGCCCCGCGCCCGGCCCGACGACCACCGGGCCGGGCCACGGCTCGGTCTGTCCGGACCATGATCCGCACACGACACGGGCCGGTCGCCTCGCGGCGGCCGGCCCGTCGACGTGCGGGTGGGTCAGAGCGTGCTTGCGTTGGTGCCCGAGCCGGACGGCTTGGTGCGGGGGGTGGTGGCCGACGGCGACCCGGAGGCCGTGCCGACCGAGCCGGAGCCCGCCTTGGCGCCCACCGTGGCGGGCGTGCCGGCGAACGCGTCGTCGGCGGCGGTCAGCTCCTGATTGCCGGTGCTGCCGTTACCCAGCTTCTCGCCGAGCTTGGTCTGGCCGAGCTTGTCCTTGCCCTCGCTGTAGAGCCGGTTGGCCTGGGCCTGCGCGACCCCGGCCGCCTCCTGCACGGTCGGGTGGTCGAGCACCTTGCGGCCCCGGACCACGAGCTCTTCGTACTTCTCCCGGCCGGCACGGGCGCCCAGGACGAATCCCGCAGCCAGCCCGCCAAGAAACATGATCTTTCCGCGCATGGCGGCTCCTTCCGTACCTGACGCGCCGTCGCCCCATCGGGTTGCCCCGTCGGGCACGACCAATTCGCGCCTGCGTCCTCTGTCCGCAGCTAACTACCCATCCTGCTCCCCGCTCAAGCCTGCTTGTGCCCGGATGGCGATTTGCCCCGGTTGCGATTCGCGGCGCAGTCCTGACCTGCGAAACTGGATCAAGGCAGATGCGGGTGCAACCCACTGGACCGCCAGCGGGGGATGTCCTGTACTCTTGTCCCCGTCGCACGGTGCCGGCGAGATCCGGTTCTCCGAGCGGTGCACGATCCCCTGTAGCTCAATTGGCAGAGCAGCCGGCTGTTAACCGGCAGGTTATTGGTTCGAGTCCAATCGGGGGAGCTTCTTCACCCAACGCCCGTCGGCCACCCGCCGACGGGCGTTCCCATATCCCCCTCCATCCGGCCCCCGCCCGCTTTGCTTCGGTCGGTCCCGCCGGCCCGCCCGCCGGCCTGCCCGCCGGCCTGCCCGCCGGCCCGCCCGCCGGCCGGCCCGCCCGTCCTCGCCCGGCTGGCCGGCTCGACCCCGGCTTGCCCGCGCTGCCCCGCCCGCACTGCTTCGGCCCCGCCCGCCGGCCTGCCCGGTCCGCCGGCGACAGCTGCCCCGCCGCAATCTGCCGGTCGTCCGCGCGCGCCCGCCGCGACCTGCGGTCGTCCGTTCCTCGACCCTCACGATCCTGTGCAGTCACCCAATGCGCTGCCCCTCCCCGCGCCGCGCCTCTCCCCGCGCCGCGCCGCGCCTCTCCCCGCGCCGCGCCGCGCTTCGCCTCGCCTCGCCTCGCCTCGCAAGATCGTGCTCGATCCTGGATGTCACGCCGATGCGTTAGGGCTGTGATTGGCGGGTCAACCCCTGCTGGATAGTGGGAACGGGACTCCTGGTAGATCAACTTGTGTCGAGCAAGAAGATCACGTCCCGGGAGTTCCGTTGCAGGAAAAGTCTGTCATCACTCGGTCGGTCGTGGTGGCCGGGGATGTGCACGCGCCCGGACATCTGGGTGAGTTGACCCAGATCATCGATTTCGACCTGGTGGACGCGGTGTTAGGCCGTGTGGCAAAGCCCCTGGCCGGCCTGCGGAGGCCGAGAGGACCGGCCGTTTCGGCCGCTGGTGAACCGTCGCTCGCGGGCCCGTGGTCCGGCCGGATCGGAGCCGCCCCCTCCATTGAGCGTGATGCCTGTGGGTCATCAAGATGACTCACAGGCATCACCCTCATCGTGGTGTCCGCCGTCGGGACTGTAAAAACAACGGTGTAACTCCGATCAAGGGAGTAGCACTTGATGATGGCGATCACGACCGATGTGGTGGACAGTGCCGCTGTGCCCGGTGACGAGAAGGCCAAACGGCCGCGTACGAAGACGACGCCGGCGGGTGTCGACCCGGCGCTGGTGTCACAGTTGGTGACCCAGGCCCGCGAGCAGGGGCTGCAGCAGCTGACGAAGATCGTGCTGGAGTCGGCCCTCGATGATGAGATCACCGACCACCTCGGCTACGACAAACACGACCAGGCCGGCGCGAACTCCGGCAACTCCCGCGACGGCAACCGGTCCAAGACGGTGCTCACCGATGTCGGGCCGGTGCAGATCGACGTGCCACGCGATCGGGCAGGCTCGTTCGAACCGGCCATCGTCCGCAAGCGTCAGCGCAGGTTGTCCGGGGTGCAGGACCTGGTGCTGTCGCTGTCGGCGAAGGGCCTGACCACCGGCGAGATCTGCGCGCATCTGGCCGAGGTCTACGGCGCCGAGGTCTCTCGCCAGACGATCTCCACCATCACCGACAAGGTGATGGACGGTATGACCGAGTGGCAGAACCGGCCCCTCGATCCGGTCTACCCGGTGGTCTTTCTCGACGCCATCAACGTCAAGATCAGGGACGGGAAGGTCGCCAACCGGCCGATCTACGTCGCTCTCGCGGTCACCGCCGACGGCCACCGAGACATCCTCGGCCTGTGAGCCGGCGACGGCGGGAGGGTGCCAAGTTCTGGCTGCAGATCTGCACCGAACTGAAGAACCGGGGCGTCGACGACGTACTCATGGCCGTCTGCGACGGACTGACCGGCCTACCGGATGCCATCGGGCAGGTCTGGCCCCGCACCGTGGTCCAGACCTGCGTGGTGCACCTGCTCAGGAACTCGTTCCGCTACGCGGCCCGCCAGCACTGGGACGCGATCGCCAAGGCACTCAAACCGGTCTACACCGCACCGACCGAGGCCGCCGCTACCGAAAGGTTCCTCGAGTTCGCCGAGGCATGGGCGGCCGGTATCCGGCGATCGTGAAGCTGTGGGAGAACGCCTGGGCCGAGTTCGTGCCGTTCCTGGCCTTCGACGCCGAGATCCGCCGGATCATCTGCTCCACCAACGCCATCGAGAGCGTCAACGCCCGCATCCGCCGCGCCGTCCGCGCCCGCGGACACTTCCCCAACGAGCAAGCCGCCCTCAAGTGCGTCTACCTCGCGGTGATGAGCCTCGACCCGACCGGGTAAGGCCGCAAACGCTGGGCCACCCGCTGGAAAAGCGCACTCAACGCCTTCGACATCACCTTCGACGGACGCCTCTCCGCCGGCCGCAAGTAGAAGATCAACCAACCCCAGTTACACCGTTAACTTGACAGACCCTTACCCGGTGATGTTGTGAGGATCTTGGGCGCGGGGCGCGGGGCGCGGGGCGCGGGGCGCGGGGCGCGGGGCGCGGGGCGCGGGGCGGTGGAATGGGAGGGTTTGGGCCGCTTGGGGCTCGGCTGGCCGGCAGGATGGTCGATGTCGACTTGGACTCCCGCTGCGTCGATAGATGCGTCGATTGTTGGGGTGAGCGCGAATGACCGGACGAGGGGGCTTCGGCCGGGCCACGCTGGTCGCGGTGGTGGTCGTGCTGGCCTGGTTGGTGATCGGAGCGGTGGCCGGCCCGTACGCCGGGCGGCTCAGTGAGGTCTCCACCAACGACAACGCCGCGTTCCTCCCGACCGACGCCGAGGCGACCCGGGCCCAGGACCTCGCCGGTGGTTTCGTCGATCGGGAGACGACGCTGGCGCTTGTCGTCTACGAGCGATCGTCGGGGATCACCGACGCCGACCGGCAGCGGGTGGCCGCCGACGCGGCCCGCTTCGCCCGGGTGCCCGGCGTGGTCACTCCGCTGCCACCGCCGATCCCCAGCGAGGACGGCCAGGCGTTACAGATTGTCGTGCCGGTGGACGACGCCGAGGGTGAGGAGATCGGCGCGGTCGTCCAACAGGTGCGTGACATCGCCGGCGGTGACCGGGACGGGCTCAGCGTGGACGTCGCCGGCCCGGCCGGTCTGCTCGCGGACCTGATCGAGGTCTTCTCCGCCATCGACGGGCCACTGCTGCTCGTCACGCTGGTGGTGGTGCTGATCATCTTGCTGATCGTCTACCGCAGCCCCGTTTTGTGGATCTTTCCGCTGCTTGCCGCCGGCATGTCGTACGCGCTGGCGTCGGTCTTCGTCTACCTGCTCGCCGACGCCGACATCCTCAAGCTCAACGGGCAGGCGCAGGGCATCCTCACCGTGCTGGTGTTCGGTGCCGGCACCGACTACGCGCTGCTGCTGATCGCCCGCTACCGGGAGGAGTTGCACCGCCACGAGCGACCGTGGGGCGCGATGCGTGCCGCGTGGAGGGGTGCCGCGCCGGCCATCATCGCGTCCGGCGGGACGGTCATCGTCAGCCTGCTCTGCCTGCTGCTGTCCAGCCTCAACTCCAACCGGGCGCTCGGCCCGGTCGCCGCCATCGGCATCGCCGCCACGCTGCTGGTGATGCTCACCTTCCTGCCCGCGCTGCTGGTCCTCGGCGGCCGGTGGGCGTTCTGGCCCCGACGTCCCCGGGTCGACCAGTCCGATCCCCAGGCCGACCACGGCATCTGGAGCCGGATCGCCGGCTTCGTGGCCCGGCACGCCCGTCCCATCTGGTTGAGTACGGCCGTCGTCCTGGCGATCCTCACCCTCGGCCTCACCCAGCTCGGCGCGACCATCCTCGGTCAGTCCGACCTGTTCACCCAGCGCACCGACTCGGTGGACGGCCAGGAGGTGATCGCCCGGCACTACCCGGCCGGCACCGGCAGTCCGGCCACCATCTTCGTCACCGAACGGGCCGCGCAGCAGGTGGCCCAGGTGGCGCAGGGCGTACGCGGGGTGGCGGCGGTACGCCCGTTCAGCGGCGGCCAGCAGAGCGGTCCACCCGACCCGAATACTGCCCCGAAGGTCGTCGACGGGAGGGTGCAGTTGGAGGCGACGCTCACCGACGCGCCGGACAGCGACGGTGCCGAGCGCACCATCCGTGATCTGCGGGTGGCCGTACACCAGGTGCCCGGCGCGGACGCCGTCGTCGGCGGGTTCACCGCGATCAACGTGGACACCTCGGACGCCGCGAAGCGCGACCAGAACGTCATCATCCCGGTGGTGTTGGTGGTCATCGCGGTGATCCTGGCCCTGCTGCTGCGCGCGCTCCTCGCGCCCCTGCTGCTCATCGGCACGGTGCTGCTCAGCTTCGCGGCCACCCTCGGCCTCTGCGCGCTGCTGTTCCGCCACGTCTTCGACTTTCCCGGCGTGGACTCGTCGTTCCCGCTGTTCGCGTTCGTCTTCCTGGTCGCGCTCGGCATCGACTACAACATCTTCCTGACCAGCCGGGTCCGCGAGGAGTCCGTCCGGCGGGGCACCCGGGCCGGTGTGCTGGCCGGCCTCGCCGTCACCGGTGGGGTGATCACGTCGGCCGGGATCGTGCTCGCCGCGACGTTCTCCGCCCTCGCCGTCCTGCCACTGGTGGTGCTCGTCGAGTTGGGTACGGCGGTCGCGATCGGGGTACTGATCGACACGATCATCGTCCGGTCGCTGTTGGTGCCCGCGCTCGCGTACGACATCGGGCCGAAGATCTGGTGGCCGGGCCGGTTGTCCCGGACGAACGGTGAGCGGGAGGCGCGCGATGCTGGCTGAGACCGACGTGGTGGTCGTCGGCGGAGGCCTGGCGGGCCTTGCCGCGGCCCGCCGGCTGCACCGTGCCGGCGTGCCCTGGCGGCTGGTGGAGGCCGGCGGCCGGCTCGGGGGCCGGGTGGCGACTGACGTCGTCGACGGGTACCTGATCGACCGTGGCTTCCAGGTGCTCAACACCGCCTACCCGCGGCTCGGGACGTTGCTCGACACCGACCGCCTGAACCTCGGGTACTTCACCTCCGGCGTGCTGGTCCGCCGCGGTGACGACCTGCTGCGGCTGGTCAACCCGCTGCGCGAGCCGACCGGCGGGCCGCGCACCGCGCTCGCCGACGTCGGCTCGCTGCTCGACCGGCTCCGCTTCGCCGCGCTCGCCACCGGGTGCGCGACGCTGCCGGCGTCCCGGCTGCTGGCCGCGCCCGAGACCACCACCGAGACGGCGCTGCGTCGCGCCGGCCTCTCCGACGCGATCATCGAGGAGCTGCTGCGGCCGTTCCTGTCGGGTGTGTTCGTCGACCGCGAGCTGGCGACCTCCAGTCACGTGTTCGCGATGGTGCTGCGCTCGTTCGCCCGGGGCCGTATCGGTCTGCCCGCCGAGGGGATGGCCGCGCTGCCCCGGGTCATCGCCGACCCGCTCCCGGTCGACCTGCTCGACCTGGACACCCCGGTCGCGCAGGTCGCGCCCGGCCTGGTCCGCACGCAGGCCGGCGACATCCGCTGCCGGGCCGTCGTGGTCGCCGTCGACCCGCCCGCCGTGGCCGCGCTGCTGCCGGCTCTGGCGACGGTACGCATGCACAGCTACACCACGTACTACCACAGCGCTTCCGAGCCGCCGCTCGCCGAGCCGATTTTGCTCGTCGACGGCGACCGTCGGGAGATCGTGGCGAACACGGTGGTGCTCAGCAACGCCGCCAGCACGTACGCGCCGACCGGGCGGCACCTGGTGGCGACCTCGGTGGTCGGCCCGACGGCCCCGCCCGAGCCGACCGTCCGGGCCGAGTTGACCCGGCTGTACGGCCGATCCACCGCCGACTGGACGCACCTCACCACCGTGTCCGTCCCGGACGCCCTGCCCGCCGCCCCGCCTCCGCAGGGTCGGCTGCGCAAGCCGGTTGCGCTCGCCGAAGGGCTGTTCGTGGCCGGTGACCACCGGGACAGTCCATCGATCCAGGGCGCTCTCGCCAGCGGCTGGCGGGCCGCCGGTGCCGTGCTGGAGGAGCTGCGCGCCGGCTGACCCCGCGCCTCGAAAGAGGACACCGCAGCCGTAGTTGATAACCTCTGATCGTCGCCACGTGTGGCTGTGGGGCGTCGTCGTGGCGGGCTCGCTGCTCACTGTTATTCTCGCGTTGCCCATCGTGCTGCTGTGGCGACGGCGGCGGTGATGGGACGGGGCCGCATCGGCGCTGGCCCGTGATCCACCGGGCGGTATAAGATCCGCGCGGTGTCGGGGCGGTAGCTCAGCCGGTTAGAGCAGGGGACTCATAATCCCTCGGTCGCGGGTTCGAGTCCCGCCCGCCCCACCGTTATACCTGGTCAGTCATGCTGCCGACGGCCCGGTTGGGCCGGCCTCGAGGTCGGGACCGTCGCCCTCGCCCCCCAGAAGTGGCCACGACGCTAGCAACGCCGAGCAAGGATCACATCGCGCGTCCGTTCCAGATTTCCACCGGTGCAGTGCAGGGCGGTCGGGTTCGAGGGAAGCGCGGCTAGAGCGCGCCAGGTGTCGATGTGGGTGACCGTGGTGAGGAGAGCTGTCAGGAACGTTGCCGATGCGCTTACCTGCCACCATTGGCGAACACGGAGAAGCTTTGCGCCAAGGAGCGCCACCAGGAGTGCTGCGGGAAACGCGAAGACCGGGCCGGCGATGCCCTGCGCCGCCCCGCACGCCACGCCGTCGACGCCTGAGTTCAGGCACTCGGAAATTGGGGGCATGACCTCCCAGGCGACGGTGACAGCTCGCGGAACCGCACAGAGGATGCGGGCGGCGTACGGGGTGAGCGGTATATCGCACAAGTATGAATATGACTCGCTGGCAGATCCGAATACGAGTGTTACCCCGAGGAAGGGGGATCCACGTACTCGCCGAACGGCTCGACCGATCCGTCCCAGCCGAGCCAACCCTGCTGGGCCATCCGTCCGTCGGCGTAGACGTAGGACCAGCGGGCGCCGTCCTCGCCTTCGAAATGGACGACGCCGGAAGCGCCGGGTCAGTCCGATGGCGGCGACCAAGCGGGCCACGTCGGCTGCTGTTGGGCCGGCTCGTAGCGCAGCGGCCAGCGACTCCCGGGCGACGCGGCGGGTCCACGTCTCCGCAGGCGCGATGCGATCGGCGTTGACCAGGGCCTGGCCGGCTGCGCCCGCGTCGCCGAGGTTCAGGTGGGCACGTGCGATGTCGATCAGGTGGGCGGCTCGATGTTCGGCGGGGAGCAGGTGCCAACCGTTGGCACCGATGGCCCGTCGGTGTCTGAGCACGGCCAGGTGGTGATCCCCGGACCACGTCGCGATCAGGGCGCGCGCGAGGTCGACCGGAGTGGCGCCGAATGCGATGCCGTCGTGGTCGTGGCAGTTGGCGTCGTCCGCGAGACGGGCCGCGCGCTCGGTGAGTTCGCCTGCGGCGGTGACGTCCGAGCTGGTGGCGGCGGCGAGCGCCGCTTCGATGAGCAGGGCGCCTGCTGCGCCCGTACCGCGGGAGTAGGGCGGCGCAAGGTCGATCTGGGGTACGGCGTCCATGGCTGCCGTCATCGCCAGCCGGCCCCGCTCCGAGGCTTGGCTCGGCGGCAGTCACGCCGGCAGCGTCCGCGCCAGCCCACGGCGCGGTGTGGATCAAGCGTGGACCGAGCTGTGCGATCACACCTTGAGGACGTCCACGTCGTACAGCGCTATCGACGGGTCGCGGGAGGCGAGGGCCAGCCCTTCGGTGATCGCCTGTGCCACCAGCATGCGGTCGAAGGGGTCGCGGTGGTGCGATGGCAGGCGGCCGGCGGCGATAGCGTGGACGTGGGTCACCGGGAGTTCCCGGAAGCCCATGTCTCTTACCCGCTCGGCAAGGTCAGGAGGTCCGGCGAGCTTCCCGGTGCTCTGTTTGATGGTGATCTCCCACAGGGTGACCGGGGAGAGGAAGATGTCCGGCTCGTGGCGTAGTCGATCGAGTAACTCGGGGCCGAGGGCCGGGTCGCCGGTGATGGCCCAGAGCGCGACGTGCGTGTCCAGCAGCAGGTTCATGCGCCGATGCCGAAGTCCTCGGCGATCTCGGCGTTGGTCTGTGGTGAGTCCCAGTCACCGGAGAGGTCCAGTTGGCCGGCGAGGGAGCCGATTGCGGTGCGGTTAGCCCGCCGGACCAGGGGTACGACCTTCGCTACCGGGGTGCCCGCCCGGTCGATGATGACCTCCTCGCCGTGTTCCACCCGTTCGATGATGCGCGACAGATGGGTCTTGGCATCATGCATGTTGTAGTGCACCGGCTCAGCCGACATGGCGCGCGACCTCCTCGCTTAGCTAAGCGATTAGTTTAGCCGGCTCGGCCGCATGCGTCCGCGGTCTCAGGTGCTCTGGGCCCGGGAACCTGACCCTTCCGGGTCCGCGCCCTGCGCGAAGGCAGGCTTAGCGATCACCATGGCGGCGTTGGTCCGCACGGAGTCCGCAGCAGCGTCGCTAGCCTCTGCACGTGATTTCCTACCGCGCTAGCACCCCCGCAGACCTCGGTCGCGTGACCGCCTGGGTTGTGACCGAACCCGTGGGGTGGATTTCCGCCGATCGGTACGTGGCCGATCTGGCCGACGGCATGTACCGGCCGGGATGGACCTGGATCGCCGAGCACGACGGTCAGGTCGTGGGGCGGGCGCTGTGGTGGGGTCCGAAGGGCAGCCCGCATCCGGTCGCGCTCGACTGCCTCGACGTGGACCCTGCGGTGGGCGACCGTGCCGCCGTCGCGGCCGAGCTGATGAGGGCCGTGCTGGCCGGGTTCCCGGAGCCGGTGCAGTACCGGATCAGCGTGACGGGTGGCTGGCGCGACGATCCCGCCACCTCGGCGGCCGTCGAGTGGCGGAGGGCAGCCGCGCACACGGCAGGCCTCACCCGGGAGGTGGAGCGCCTGCAGTTCGAGTGGGCACCCGCCGACGGGGTGCCTCCCGTGACCGGCCGGCTGCGGTTCACCGAGGCGTCCGACGAGGAGTTCCTCGCGGTGTTCAGGAGAATCGCCGAGGGCAGCCTGGACGCCCAGACGCGTGCGAACCTGGCCGCCAAGGGCGTGGACGCGACCGCGCGCGAGGAGATGGACTTCTACCTCCGGGCACCGGGCAAGCGGGAGTGGTGGCGGGTCGCCTACACGCACGAGGAGGAGGTGGCGGGCATGGCGATTCCCTCCGCGACCTCGTACAACGTGAACGTCGGCTATCTCGGGGTGGTGCCGGAGTTCCACGGGCGCGGCTACGTGGACGAAGTGCTCGCCGAGATCACCCGCTTTCACGCGGCCAACGGGGAGTCGCGCATCACCGCCACCACCGACATGGGCAACACGCCCATGGCGGCCGCCTTCCGTCGCGCCGGGTACCGCAACACGGGGATCCGGATGAATCTCTCCAACGACGTCCAGCCCTGAACCAGGAAAGCTGTCCCCGACAGCGGGACGGGCGCGACCGGGAGCGGTTGTCAGAAGTACCGGATGGACCAGTCGAACATCCGCACCGGTAGGAGTACGAGGACGACTGTCGCGGCGATGGCGACGAGGACACGCGCGGCGCGAAGACCCCGCCACCAGGGGATGAGCCAGAGCAGCAACCACAGGGCCCCTGAGATCGCCACGTGCACGCCGATCACCCCGAGGCTGGTCTCCTCGCACATGTTGTCGGCGACGGCCTCCTTGCACAGCGCCGGGGGGCCATTGTGGTCTCCGACGTTCCCCAGCAATCCGACGGCGCAGGCCAACACCGGTGCCGCCACGAGGGTGAACAGTGGCGTCACCAACCATCCGGCAACGTCACGGCGCCGGTCCGTCAGCCATCCCACTCGCGGAACGGTACCGGCGGACATCGACACCTTCCAAGCTGGACAGACCTCCGCGATGGCACGCACCGGCCGGGCCACGCCAGGACGCTCGCGCCGATAAACTCCGCCGAGTTTCCTCGTCGAACCGCACCGACACGGGTACGCCACCTGTGCACGGGACTGGAGCTGTCGAATGGGCCTGCAACTGCCACCCGAGTTGGCCGAAGCTCTCAACTGGGTGGGCTTCACCTGGCCTGAGGCCGACGAGGAACTGCTGTTCGAGGCAGCCCAGGCGTGGACGGCCTTCGCCGGAACGCTGCGCTCGGCGGGCACCACGGCGAACACCGACGCCGCGATGGTCGGCGTCGCCAACCGAGGCCGGGACGTCACCGCCTTCGACACCATGTGGCGAGGCGAGGAGGGGCCGACCCGGCGCATCGAGGACGGTGCCGAAGCCGCCGAGTTGATCGCCGCCGCGCTGCTGGTGATGGCCGTGATCACGCTGACCCAGAAGATCCTCACGATCGTCCAGTTGATCATCGTGGTGATCCAGGTGGCGATGGCCCTGGCGGCGGCCGCGCCCACGCTGGGTGCGTCGCTGGCGCAGATCCCGCTCACGATCGGCGCGGCCCGGATCGCGATCCGCCGGATCATCAAGGAAGTCGTCGACCGGGTCGTCAACGAGATCATTCCGCGGCTTCTCCGTCGTGCGAAGACGCTGCTTCGTCGGTTCACCCGCAAGGGGGGCCGTGGGCCGGGTCGACCGCCCACGGTGCCGGGGCCGCTGCGGGAGGCTCGTTACCAGGGCAAGCCGATGCTGGACAAGTACCGGTACGAGACGATGGGCGACCACCCCGGCAACCCGTTCCGGCCCAGTTCCGTACACCGCCTCGACGATGCGGCGCGGGAACAGCACCGGGTCTACGTCGACTCGGACGGCATCATGCGTAGCGCCCGGGACGGGCAGCCGTTCGACACCCGCAACGCGAGCACGCACTGGAGTCAGGACGGGGGACGGGCCATCTTCGTGATGGACGAACGCGGCAACATCTACGCGTCGACCTACCAGGAGGTCGGCAAGTTCCACCACTCCACGCTGGGCAACGGCAATCCCGTCGCCGCGGCCGGCGAGATCGCGGTGGTCGACGGTAGGGTGCAGTACGTGACCTCGGCGAGTGGGCACTACCAGCCGACGCCGCAACACATGCGACAGGTCACCGACGAACTGGGTCGCAACGGCGTCGACAACGTCCCGCTCTTCGGCTTCGACGGCCGAACCCGGCTGAACTGACTGCCGGAATCGGAAAGGGTTTCTGCGAGTGGCCACTGATGACTGGAAGGGCCTCATCAACCAGATCCTGTACGGGTTGATGTTCACCCCCCAACTGGACGACGCCACGGCCGACCAGATGGCCGTGGCGATGGGCGAGCGCCGCTACTTCGGTGCCGGTCCCGACGCCTACGCCGACGCGATCGTCCAGGCCGGGCGGTACGACGGTCCGCTGACCGACGAGATCGATACACCGCACGGAGAGGCGGCGTTCCGCGACTTCCTCGGTCGGCTCGGCAGCCGGTTGGAAGCGCTGCGAGCCTCGTAGGAGATCGCCCGAGATCGCCGGGTCGACGCAGCGGCACCACCGGCGGCGACGATCGTCGTACCGTGTTCCGATGGTCTCGGACGCGGTGCGTTACTACGACGACTTCCTCAGCGAGCGGGACTGGCTCGCCGAGGGGCTGAGCTGGGCCGTGGTGCAGCCGGCGAGTGTCGAGGCCACTGTCGACGGGGTCATCGAGCGGTTGCGGGCCACGCCTGTCGAGCCCGGTGACGACCAGTCGGGCGAGCGTGCCGACCTGGCGCAGATCGGCTCCGACGTGCTGGTGTTCCAGGACAACGGCTGCGCGTTGAGCCGGCCCGAGGTGCTGCGTTGGCTCAGCGACGGTACCCGGGTGCACACGGTCGAGTGGACCATCAACGGCAACGGCGGCCTGACGTACGCGGTGTACGGCAGGGTGCTCGCCTGGATGGACCTGAACGACCCGGAGCAGCGGCACGGCGATGCCCCGTCCACCTTCGCCGACGACCTGGACGACGTACGCGTCGCGCAGGGCACCGGGGTGCGGCTGCCGGCCGAGTGGATGAGCGACGAGGGGGCCGATCCGCAGGCCGGGCCGTGGGTGACGGTGCGGCTGGGCGCGATCCCGTCCGACCCGAGGCCGCCGTCGAACTGCCGCCTCGCGAAGGGAGCTTCGAGATGGCGCGGTACCTGATCTCGTTCAACGACGGCGCGATGGACCACATCCCCGCCGAGGAGATGTCCGACGTGGGTAAGGCGTCACACGCGGTGGTCGAGGGGGCCGTCGACGCCGGCGTCTGGGTGTTCGGCGGCGGGCTCGAAAGGCAGCGGGCCAGCATCGTGGCCACGAACGGGTCGGTGACCGACGGCCTCTACCCGGAGACCAAGGAGGTCATCGGCGGGTTCGCGGTCGTCGACGTGCCCACCCGCGAGGAGGCGCTCGTGTGGGCCGCCAGGATCGCCGCCTCCTGCCGCTGCGGTCAGGAGGTCCGCGAGCTCATGCCCGATCCCGAGACGGAGGAGATGATCCGCCGGGCTGACGGCCGGGGGTGACGAGCCTGGCCGACGACCTCGCCGTGCCGACAGCAGTGACCGACGGGGACGCCAGGGGTAGCGCAGGCTGTACCCGGAGGAGGGCAGCAGGGGGGATCGTCCCCGTATCGGATTCCTTGAACCATTGATGGCATCAGGCGTTTCCGAGACCGAGGAGCAGCCATGCCCCCGCAAGCTCGTACCCTCACCCGCCGCCACGCCCTCCGGGCGGTCGCCGCGACGGCGGCTGCCGTCACCGTCCTGGCCGGCCCGGCGGCGTTCGCCGCCGCCGACTCCGGTCGACCAACCACTCCACGGGACGCCGTCCAGCGACAACTGGACGGCCTGGTCGGCGAAGGTGGCTTCCCCGGCGTGCTCGCCTCGGTGCGGGGGCCCGCCGGTCGGGTCCGCGACTACACCGCCGGGGTGAGCGACATCGAGGCGCACCGCCCGGTGCCCCGCGACGGCCAGGTCCGTATCGGCAGCAACACCAAGACCTTCACCGCGGTGGTCGTCCTGCAGCTGGTGGGGGAGGGCCGTATCGACCTGGACGCCACGGTCGAGCACTACCTGCCCGGGGTCGTGCGAGGGCACGGCAACGACGGCGGCAAGATCACCGTGCGGCAGCTGTTGCAGCAGACGAGCGGCCTGGCGGACTACGACGACGTGCTGTTCACCAAGGCGCAGGACCTCGTCGACAAGAGCCACTCGTACTACGAGCCGCGGCGGCTTGTCGACGCGGCGCTGACGAACGCGCCGCACTTCGCGGCCGGCTCGAATTGGGAGTACAGCAACACCAACTACGTCCTCGCCGGACTCATCGTCGAGCAGGTCACCGAACGTCCCATCGGCGAGGAGATCACCAACCGCATCATCAGGCCGCTCGGCCTGCGCGACACCTACTGGCCCGGCGTGGGGGAGCAGCGCCTGCGGGGTACGCACCCGCACGGTTACGTCGGACTGGCCCCCGGCGCCCCGTGGGTGGACGTCACCGACATGGACCCGTCACTGGGCTGGTCCGCCGGCCAACTGGTCTCCACCCCGGACGAGCTGCGGACCTTCTTCGAGACGCTGGTCGGTGGTCGACTGCTCAAGCCCGCGCAGCAGGAAGCCATGATGACGACGGTGCCCGCACCGGGCTTCGAGCCGACCGGCGAGTACGCGTACGGGCTGGGCATCGCCAGCCACGAGCTGCCCTGCGGTGGCGAGGCCTGGGGCCACGGCGGCGACATCCAGGGCTTCGAGACCCGCAACCTCGTGACCCGCGACGGCCGTGGGGCCGTGGTCGCCGTGACCGGCCTGCCGACCAGTGAGCAGATGCTCGCCGAGGTCAACGAGAGCGTCGAGACGGCGCTGTGCGCCACCGGCAACTGACTCACCAGCTTTCGGGGGACTCTCCGCCTCGAGTCGCGCGACGGTGCGGTGGTCCTCGGCCTGCTTCTCGGCGAGGTCGAGGATCTGCTCCACCCGGGTACCCGGGCCGCTGAGGGTCGGCGTCTCCCGCTTGCGCCGTCGTGCGGCGGCGGCCTGGGTACCCTCCCCGCGGTCGGTCAAGCCGTCCTCGACGAGGCGGGACTCCGTGGTGCCGACCAGCGAGAGCGCCACGCCGAGCGCGGCGACCGCGACCCGGACCAGATGGCGGCCGGCCCGAGGGATGGGCCGATCGCGGCGCCGACGCCGAGCCCGACGAGGACGGCGGCGGTCCTGGCTGGCTTGCGCACGGGTCCTCCAACGCTGGTACGGGCTTCGGCCTCCAGCATGACGATCGAGTCAAGGCGGGCGGGTCACCGTCCGTGGGACCGGATTCCGGCCAGGGCGAGGGTCAGGAGTCGTTCCGCCTTCGTGGCGTCTGCCGGCTGGGCGGCGAGTGAGATCGCGTTGGCGAGGGTCATCACGTCCGCCATGGCGACGTCGGCGCGGACGGACTCCTGCTCGACGGCTCGGCGCAACAGCTTCTCGCCTGCCGCGCTGAGCGTCGCGCCGCAGGTCTCGCTCTCCTCGGGTGGCGCGTTCAGCAGTGTCACCGCCAGGCCGCGGGTCGTCGTGGCGTACACGGTGACCTCGCGCAGCCAGGTGGTGAGGGCGGCGAGGGCGTCCGGCTCGGTCAGCAGTTCCTCGGCGCGGCCGGCGAGGTTGCGGACGCACGTCCGGAAGACGGCCTGGAGCAGGGACCACCGGGAGGGGAAGTGCCGGTGCAGGGTCGCCGAGCCCACTCCGGCGGCTCGGGCGATCTCCTCCAGCGACGCGTACGCGCCGTCGCGGGCGATGGCCTCCGCGGCCGCCCGCACGATGAGGTCGTAGTTGCGTTGTGCGTCCGCTCTCATGGCTCGCCCTTGCCAAAGTGGGGTGGTCCCCCATATCGTAGCCGGGGTGAAGTGGGGTGACGCCCCACTTATTGGGGGAGGCGTCATGGCTGTTCTCGTCATCGGCGCGACCGGTAAGCAGGGCGGGGCCACCGCCGGGGCACTGCTCGACCGTGGCGCCGCAGTACGCGCCCTGGTCCGCGACGTCGCCACCGACAGCGCCCAGGCTCTGGCGGCCAGGGGGGCCGAACTGGTCAAGGGTGATCTGGACGACCCGGCGTCGCTGCTCGCCGCGGCAGAGGGGATGGACGGCCTCTTCTCGATCCCGTTTCCCGACGTGGCGAATCTGCAGGGCGACGCCGAGCTGACGCGTGGCCGCAACGTCATCGAGGCCGCGCGCCGGGCCGGGGTGGCACACGTCGTGCACAGCAGCGTGTCCGGTGCGGGTGACTTCCACCGCAACCAGCCCGGCTGGGCCGAAGGCCGCTGGGACCGGCACTACTGGGAGAGCAAGGCGGCTGTCGACGAGATGGTCCGCGCCCGCGGCTTCGCGCACTGGACCGTACTCAAGCCGTCGACGTTCATGGAGAACCTGCTCGGCTGGTCCTACCTCTTCGGCGACTGGTCCAGCGGCACGATCATCACCGGCTTCGCTGCCGACACGCGGCTTCCGTGGGTCGCCGTCGACGACATCGGGGAGGCCGCGGCGATCGCGTTCACGCAGCCGGGCCGACTCGACGGACTGGACGTCGAACTGGCCGGCGACCTGCTCACCATGACCGAGATCGCCGCGATCCTCACCGAGGTCACCGGTCGGACCATCTCCGCGCCCGTCCTCACCCCGCAGGAAGCCGTCGAACGCGGACTGCACCCCGCGATGATCGATTCGGTCGAGCGGATCAACGAGAACGGCAGCCCCGCCCGTCCGGACATCACCCGGGCGCTCGGCCTGCCCACGACCGACTTTCGGACCTGGGCACGCCGAACGTTCTCCTGAGGGTCACACCGTCGCGGCGGCCTCGGTCCGGGTGGCGCTGACGCGGCGGCGGCGTACCGGGTACAGGATCGGGTGGGAGATGCCCCAGGCGGCGCCCTTGCAGACGACCTCCTTGTAGCGGGCCGCCAGGCGTCCGGTGAGCTGGGACGGCTTGGCGCGGTCGTCGGCGGTCACGTACTGGATGATGCCGTCGCGGCGGCCGAGGCTGATGCACTGGTTGAAGTAGCGCAGCGGTGCGTTCGGCATCTTCGTCCGACCGGTCAGGCGCGCGGCGATGGCGTCGGCGGCCTGCCAGGCCATCGGAGTACCCGAGGCGCACGACATCCGCAGTGGCTTGCCATCCGGCCCGGCGGCGAGTCCGGCGTCGCCGATGGCGTACACGTCGGGGTGCGAGACGGACCGCATGGTGTCGTCGACGACGATCTGCCCGGTGGCCGTGATGGTCAGGGTGGTGGCGGCGGCGATGGGGTGGACGGCGAAGCCGGTCGTCCAGACGGTCACCGTGGCCGGGATCGTCCCGCCGTCGGCGGTGACCACGCCCGACGGTTCGACCCGGACGACGTCGGTGTGCTCGTGGACGGTGATGCCGAGCCGGTCCGCCACGCCCCGCAGGTGCTGGCGCGCCCTGTCGTTGAGCCAGTCACCGAGGCCGCCGCGGGCGGCGATCGCGACGTCGAGGTCGGGCCGGGCCTCGGCGATCTCGGTGACCGCCTCGAGGCCGGTGAGACCCCCGCCGACCACGAGCACCCGCTGACCGGCCGTGAGGTGGACGAGGCGGTCACGCAGCCGCAGCGCCGACGGCCGGCCGGCGATGTCGTACGCGTGCTCGGCGACGCCGGGGACGCCGTGCTCGGCGGCAGTGCTGCCGAGGGCGTAGACGAGGGTGTCGTACGCGATCTCGTCGGCACCCTGCTCGTCGGTCAGCGCGACGGTCCGGCGGTCGACGTCGACGGCGGTGACCCGGGCGAGGCGGACCTGGACGCCGGTGCCCGCGTACACCGTGCTCAGCGGGCGGTGCGTGAGGTCCTGGCCGGTGGCGAGCTGGTGCATGCGGACCCGCTCGACGAAGTCGGCCTCGGCGTTGACGACGGTGATCTCGATGTCGTCGGGGTGCAACCGGCGGGCGAGGCGGCCGGCGGCGATCGCTCCGGCGTAGCCGGCTCCGAGGACGACGATGCGGTGCTTCATGGCGGCACTCCTGTCTCGGCGATGGTCGCTTCCTGAACCGGACAGCGACGCGATTGCTGACAGGGGCCGGCTATGACCTGGGTCACCAGACGTGCAGGAGCGGTTTCCCGTGCTCGGCGGCGGACCACTGGCGGGTGACGCGTTCGAGCTTGTCGGGGTTGACCTGGACGCGGATCGCCGCGACCCCCTCGGGAGTCACCTCCAGTGACATGACGCCGACGACCTGCTCGCCGGTCACGACCACCACCGCGGGGCCGCCATTGACGACCCCGGCGTAGAGGGCGGGGCTGGTGCCGCCCACCAGGTTCCGCTTGGCGTCGCTGGGCTGGAAGAGCCCGCGCATGAACTTCGCCACCGCCAGCGCCCCGACGACCGGCCTCGTGCGCGCCGGGATCTTGCCGCCGCCGTCTCCGATGCTCGTCACGTCCCCGGTCAGCAACTCCACCAACCGCTGGATCTGACCGCTGTTGGCCGCCGTCAGGAACTCCGTGACGATCCTCCGCGCGGCGGCGTCGTCGACGGGGGCGTGCGTCCGCTCGACGGTGACGTGCTGTTTGGCGCGCCGGTAGATCTGCTGGCAGTTCGACTCCGTGACGCCGAGGATCTCGGCGATCTCGCCGTGCGAGTAGCCGAACGCCTCGCGCAGCACGTACACCGCGCGCTCGTTGGGTGACAGCCGCTCCATGAGGGTGAGCACCGCCATCGACACCGATTCGCGCTGCTCCAGGGTGTCGACCGGGCCGAGCATCCGGTCCCCGGCGAGGACCGGCTCGGGCAACCACGTGCCCACGTAGGTCTCCCGCCTGGCGCGCGCCGAGGTGAGCTGGTTGAGGCACAGGTTGGTGAGCACCCTCGTCAGCCACGCCTCGGGCGTCTCGACGTGCTCGCGGTCGGCGGCCTGCCAGCGCAGGAACGTGTCCTGGACCGCGTCCTCGGCGTCGCTGGCCGAGCCCAGCAGCCGATAGGCGATCGCCTCCAGGCGGGCCCTGGAACGCTCGAACACCTCGACCTCGTCGGCGCGTAGCGACATGCTTCGACAGTAGCCGCGACGGTCGCGGGACCCGGCGCGCGGCCAGGGCCCGTCCGCGCCGTCGATACAGTGGCGCCATGGACGTGCGTCAGTGGGTGTGGGCAGGGCAGGACCGCTGTCCGGGCTTCTGCTCACCGTCGTCCGGGACCGGACGCCCGCGACGGTTGCCGCGCAACTCGGCGCCGACGTGCTGCGGGAGCTGACGTTGGCCGAGGCCGAGCAGGCCCACCCGATCAGCGGGCCGGGGGCGTTGCTCCGGCTCGGCGCGTACGACGGCGGGGTCTTCTGCTTCGAGGACCGTGCGCCGATCGCGAACCGGACGCCGGCGATCGCCCGCCTGTCGCAGGGCACCCGTCTGCTTCAGGTCACCAAGAGCGGTGACCGAAATCGCGCTCGTGGTGGAGATCGTGTCACCGGGCTCGGAGGCGATGGACTCGGTGACGAAGGTCCGCGAGTACGCGTCGGCGGGCATCGGGCAGTACTGGGTGGTGGACCGCGACGGGCCGCAGACGGTCACCCTGCACCGGCTGGGTGGTGACGGGTCGTACGAGGAACACGCCAAGGTGCCGTTGGCGTGGCTGCTCCAGTCCTCACCCGCCGACCACCTCGATGAGAGTTTCTGACACACGCCGGATTCACGCGGGCTGCATGAGGCCGGCGCGGTAGGCGAAGGACACCAACTGGGCCCGGTCCTTGACGTTGAGTTTGCACCGAAGTCGGTAGACGTGGGTGCGCACGGTGGTCAGGCCGATGGACAACTCGGTGGCGACCTCCTCGGTCGATTTTCCGTCGGCCATCAGCAGCAGCACCTGCCGTTCCCGTGGGGTCAGGGTGGACACCGCCGGTTGGAAGACCTCCTCCGGGTACGGCTGCCGACGCCGGAACCAGTCGACCAGCCGGTCGGCGATCCGGGGAGCGAGGGTGGTCTGACCGGCGGCGGCGGCGCGTACCGCGGCGGCGACCTCCTCCCAGGTCGCGTCCGGCATGAGGATGCCGTTGACACCCGCCTGGAAGACGCTGCTGACGAGGTCGTCGCTGTCGTCGGTGGCGAACACCACGAAACGGGGTCGTGGGCTCAATTTCTCGGTGTTGATTTTGTGAATGAGATTGACGGCGGAAATGCCGCGCAATTTCAGGCCGGTCACGATGACATCGACCCGATGCGTGCGAGCCAACATTATCGCGTGGTTGCCGCTGTCCGAGGTGTCCACCACGGAGACGTCGGGCTCGCTGCCCAGCAGCGTACGGAGGCCATCTCTGACAATTGGCAATTCGTCGCAGACAAGAACCCGGATTGACATTCCCCCGCCTTACGTACTGCCGCCGGTGAATTCAACACATCGATGATCGCGATGTTACTCGGTCCAACGCGGCTGCGACAGCCGTGTCACGCCGCCGTCCCGGGGTCATCGTGGCGTTGACCGGGTGTCGACGGCGCGCGGACGCGAGACCAGCGGTGGGATTCCTATGGTCGGAGCGGACCCGGCCCCCACGAAGGAACGGAAGCCTCCCGTGACAGTCCAGGAACAGACCATCGCCCCCTGCCCCGAGTGCGCCGCCGACGTGACGTTCGCCCAGCCACCCCGGCTCAGCGAAGTGGTCGAGTGTGGAGAGTGCCAGGTCGAGCTGGAGGTCGTCACGGTCCAGCCGGTGACGCTCGCGCCGGCGCCCGAGGTCGAAGAGGACTGGGGTGAGTGAACCCGCCTCGGTTGCGGTGCTCACGTCCCGGTTGCGGGTCGACGACAAGCGGATCCTGGAGGCGCTGGATCGCCGCAACGTCGCGGTGGCCCACGTCGACACCCGGACGGCCTGGTGGCCGCTGGACGGCGGCACGCCCGAATGGCGGCTGGTGCTCAACCGGGAGATCGGCCAGATCCGCGCCGGCTACGCCGCCCGAGCCCTGGAGCGACTGGGCGTGATCGGTGTCAACTCCGCCTCCGCCATCGAGACCTGCGCCGACAAGTGGCACACGTCCATCGCGTTGCGCGCGGCCGGCCTGCCCACCCCGCGTACCGCCCTCGCCGCCACACCGGAGGCGGCGCTCTCCGCGCTGGCCGCGATCGGCTACCCGGCCGTCGTCAAGCCGCTGGTCGGGTCGTGGGGTCGGTTGGTCACGACGGTGCCGGACCCGGACCTCGCCCGCACGGTCCTGGAGTACGTGGCCGCGCTGCCCGGACCGCAGGCGCACATCGTGTACGTGCAGGAGTACGTCCGCAAACCCGACCGGGACATCCGGGTCGTGGTGGTCGGCGGTGAGGTGCTCGGCGCGGTGTACCGCTACAGCGCGGACTGGCGTACCAATGTGGCCCGTGGCGCCCGAACCGAGCGGTGCGCGCTCACCGACCGGATCGTCGAGCTGGCCACCACGGCCGCCGCCGCGGTCGGCGCGGACCTCGCCGGCGTCGACCTGGTCGAGGACGAGACCGGTCGGCTGTACGTCCTGGAGGTCAACTCCGGGGTGGAGTTCGCCGGCTTCGAGCAGGCGTACGGCGGTGCTGTCGACGTCGCCGGTCGGATCGTCGACCACGTCCTGGCGAGGCTCGCGTGACCGCCGTGGCCGGTCCGGTCCGGGCGGCGGTCGTCGGCGGGGCCGGTTACATCGGCGGGGAGCTGGTCCGCCTGCTGCTCGGGCATCCGAGGGTGGAGCTGACCACCGTCACCTCACGCCGACTCGCCGGTCGACGGGTCAGCTCCACCCACCCCAACCTGCGCGGCCTGACCGAGCTGACCTTCACCGCCCCCGAGGACCTGGGCCGGCACGACGTGCTGCTGCTGGCCACCGAGCACGGACTGGCGATGGGCGCGATGCGCGGCCTGCTCGACCTGGCCGACACGGTGGTCGACCTGTCGGCGGACTTCCGGCTGCGCGATCCCGCCGTGTTCGCCGCGTACTACGGCGGCCCGCACGCCGCGCCCGACCTGCTCGCCGGGTTCGTCACCGGGCTGCCCGAGCTGCACCGCAAGGAGCTCCGCGACGCGGACCGGATCAGCGTGCCGGGGTGCATGGCGACCGCCGCGATCCTCGCCCTACACCCCCTCGCCGACGCCGGCCTGCTGGGCGCGGGGGAGGTGACGGTCGACGGGCGGACCGGCTCCAGCGGCTCCGGTAGTACTCCGTCGGCGGCGAACGTGCACGCCGAGCGCAGCGGCGCCATGCGGGTCTTCGCACCGACCGCGCACCGGCACCAGGCGGAGATCGCCCAGGCGGTGGGCGTACCGGCGCGGATGACCGCGACCGGGGTCGAGGCGGTCCGGGGAGTGCAGGTGCTGTGCCGGGTGCCGCTCGCCGACGGTGTCGACGAGGTCGCCACCCGGGCCGTGTACCGCCGCTACTACCGCGACGAGCCGTTCGTGCGGGTGGTCGCGGGGCGGCGTGGCACGTACCGGTTGCCGGAGCCGAAGATCCTGGCCGGCTCGAACTTCTGCGACGTCGGGTTCGCCGTCGACCCCGGCGGCGGCTGGGCGCTTCTCGTCGCGGCGCTGGACAACCTCGTCAAGGGGGGTGCCGGCAACGCGGTGCAGTGCCTCAACGTCCGCTACGGCTGGCCCGAGCGGCTGGGGCTGGAGTTCCCCGGCCTGCATCCGGCGTGAACACCCCGACGGCCCAGCCGGGCGAGGTGACGGTGGTCAAGTGCGGCGGCACCGCCGGGGTGGACGCGGCGGCGGTCTGCGCCGACGTCGCCGAGCTGGTTCGCGCCGGGCAACACGTGGTGCTGGTGCACGGCGGGTCCGCCGACATCGCCGCGCTCGGCGACCGGTTGGGCGTACCGCAGCGGCGGATGGTCAGCGACGACGGGATGGACACCCGCTACACCGACCCGGCCACCCTGGAGGTCGTCGTGCTCGCCCTCGCGGGCGCGGTCAAACCCCGACTGGTCGCCGCGCTGGCCCGCGCCGGCGTCGACGCGGTCGGCCTGACCGGACTGGACGGCGGCCTGCTGCGGGCCCGGCGCGCCGCCGTACACCGGGCGGTCGTCGACGGCCGGCGGATGGTGCTGCGCGACAACCACGGCGGCCGGTTGGTCGGCGTACGCGTCGAACTGGTCCGGACGCTGCTCGCGGCCGGCACGGTGCCGGTGGTGTCGCCGCCGGCACTCGGCGAGGACGGCCGACCGGTCAACGTGGACGCCGATCGCGCCGCCGCCGCCCTGGCCGCCGCGCTGGACGCCCGCACGCTGGTCCTGCTCACCGGAGCGCCCGGGGTCCTCGCCGACCCGGGAAACGAAGGGTCGGCGCTGGACCGCTGTGCCGTGCCGACGACAGGCGTGCCACCCGGTGTCGGCCGAGGGATGGCGATGAAGCTCGCCGCCGGCCGCGAGGCGTTGCTCGGCGGGGTCGGCCGGGTGCTCGTCGCCGACGGCCGGCGCACCGGTCCTGTCCGGGCGGCGCTGGCCGGCGCCGCCACCGAGATCACCGTGAGGAGCGAAGATGCCTGAGGACGCCCCGGAGCCCGGTACACCGCAGGCGCGGCCGGGCGCCGTCACCGACACCTTCGCGGCCGGACTGCTGCGCCGCATGGTCGAGACGCCCTCGCCGTCGTACCACGAGGCGGCACTCGCCCGGTCCCTGGTGGACGCCATGGCGCAGCTGGGCTTCGCGGCGTACGTCGACCAGGTCGGCAACGTGGTCGGCGAGATCGGCCGGGGTCACGGCCCGGTGGTGTTGCTGATCGGCCACCTGGACACGGTGCCCGGCGGGCCGGTCGTCCGCGCCCAGGACGGCCGGCTCTACGGCCGGGGCGCGGTGGACGCCAAGGGGCCGCTGGCGGCCATGGTGTGCGCCGCCGCCTCGGCGGACTTCGGCGGACGGATCGTGGTGGTGGGCGCGGTGGAGGAGGAGATCGCCTCGCGTGGCTCGCGGGAGATCCGACGGCGGTTGCCCCGGCCGGACGCGGTGGTGGTGGGCGAACCGAGCGGCTGGTCGACGATCACGCTCGGCTACAAGGGCAAACTCGACATGCGTTACCGGGTGTCCGTGCCGGCCACCCACCCCAGCAACCCCGTCGCCAAGGCATCCGAGTTGGCGGTGCGCTGCTGGACGACGCTGCTGGAACTGCTCGGGCCGGACAGCGGCAACGGCTCGTTCGACCGTCCCGGCGCGACCCTCGTCTCGCTGCGCGCCGACCAGGTCCAGGCGGAGGCGGAGCTGAGCGTCCGCACCCCACCGGGGTACGACGTGGACGGGCTGTTGCGGAAGCTGCGGCAGCGTACGCCGGATGGGGAACTGACCGTGGTCAACCGCGTCGCCGCCTGCCGCGCCGATCACCGCAACCCGGTGGTCCGGGCGCTCTCGGCGGGTATCCGCGCCCAGCGGGCCCGGCCCGCGCTGAAGGTGAAGACCGGCACGTCGGACATGAACGTGCTCGCCGAGCAGTGGGACGTCCCGATGGCCACCTACGGCCCGGGGGACAGCAGCCTCGACCACTCGGACGACGAGCACATCGTGCTGGCCGACTACCTGCGCGGCATCGCCGTCCTGCGACACGCGCTGCGCGAGCTGGACGCCCCCACGCCAGCGCCGGCCACCGACCGGGTCAACGGCTTCCGTCTCGCCCCGAGCGGGGCCTGACGTGACGTCCCGGGAGCCGCTCGCGGTGGCCGAACCGATCGAACCGGCCGAGCTGCCCGACCAACCGGTCACCGCCGAGCTGGCGGCGGTCGCGGTACGCGTACGGGAGTTGATCGTGCAGATGTGCGCCAGCTCGGACGGTGGCCACCTGGGCGGGTCGATGTCGCTGGTCGAGATCCTGGTGACCCTGTACCACGAGGTGCTGCGGGTCGACCCGACCCGACCGGAGGCGCCCGAGCGGGACGTGCTGCTGCTCAGCAAGGGCCATGGTGGGATCGCGCTGTACGCGGTGCTCGCCACCCGGGGCTACTTTCCGGTGGAGTGGCTCGACGGGTACGCCGCGCCGGGCGGACCGTTCCTGGCCCACCCGCACCGGGGGGTGCCCGGCGTGGAGATGCCCAGCGGGTCGCTCGGGCACGGGCTGGCGCTCGGCGTCGGGCACGCGCTCGCCGCCCGCCTCGACGGCAGTGACCGGCGCTGCGTGGTCGTCCTCGGTGACGGGGAGTTGCAGGAGGGCTCGGTCTGGGAGGCGGCCATGGCGGCCAGCAGCCTCGGACTCGACCGGCTGACCGCCGTCATCGACCGCAACGGCCTGCAACTGGGCAGCGGCACCGAGGACGTGATCGCGCTCGAACCGCTGGCGGACCGGTGGCGGGCGTTCGGGTGGACGGTCCGCGAGGTGGACGGGCACGATCCTGTCGCACTGCGGCAGGCGCTGACGGCGTCCGGCTCGGGCCGACCGGTGGCCGTCATCGCCCGGACCGTCAAGGGCCGGGGACTGCCCTACGTGGAGGGACAGGTGCGCAGTCACTTCGCCCGGCTCGGGGAGACCCAACGGGGACGGGCGCTGCGGGTCGTACGCCGGGGGGTCCGGTGAGCACGGCGGCCGGGCCGCGTGCGGGGCGGGACGTCTACCGGGATCTGCTCGTCGAGCTGATGGCCACGGACGCCCGGCTGGTCTGCCTGGACAGCGACACCGGATTGTTCAGCGGCGTGGACTTCGGCCCGGCGGCCGACCGCTACGTCAACCTCGGCATCGCCGAGCAGAACCTGATGGGCGTCGCCGCCGGTCTGGCCCGCAGCGGGCGGATTCCGCTTGTCAACACGATGGCCACCTTCGCCAGCACGCGCGCGCTGGAAGCGGTGAAGGTGGACATCGCCCTCAACGACCTGCCGGTGCGGATCGTGGCGACCCACGGCGGGCTGGCCGCCGGTCACCTCGGGCCGACCCACCACGCCCTCGAAGACCTGGCGATCATGCGTACGCTGCCGAACATGACGGTGGTGGTGCCGGCCGACGCGGACGCCTGTGCCCGGTCGTTCCGGCAGTCGCTGGACCTGCCCGGCCCGGTCTACCTGCGGCTCGGCCGCGCCGCGACGCCGGACGTGGCGGCCACCCTCGCCGCTACCGGCCGCCCGGACGCGCCGCCGGTGCGGTTGGGCCGGGTGCAGACGCTGCGCACCGGAGGTGACGTGGTGCTGGCCGCCTGCGGGCCGTACCCGGTGCTCGCCACGCTGGACGCCGCCGACGAGCTGGCCCGGCGCGGGGTGGAAGCGACGGTGCTCAACGTGCACACCGTCCGTCCGCTCGACGTGGAGACACTCGACGCGGCGGTGCTGGCAACGGGCCGGCCGGTGGTGGTCACGGTGGAGGAGCACTGGCCCAGCGGCGGGCTGGGCTCCGCCGTCGCGGAGGCGCTGACCGAACGACGGCCCGTCCGGGTGCTGCGGGTGGCGGTACCGGACGGGTTCGTGGCCGTCGCCGGCGACCAGCGGTACCTGCTGGACCGCGCCGGGGTGACCGCCGCGGCCGTGGTGGACCGGGCGGTGACGGCGCTGCGATGAGCGGTGGGGGCGAACGCCGGAGCCTGGTGGCGCTGCTGACCGCGCACCACCTGTCGTCCTTCGGCAACGCGATCACCATCGTCACCGTGCCGTTGTACGTGCTGGCGCGTACCGACAGCGCGGCGGCGACCGGCCTCGCCGGCTTCGCCGGCACCCTTCCGCTGATCTTCGCGGGCGCGGTCGGCGGCGTGTGGATCGACCGGCTCGGCGGCCGACGCGTCAGCGTGCTCTCCGACGCGCTCGCCGGGCTGCTCACCGCCTCGGTGCCGGTGCTGGACGCCACCGTCGGGCTGCCACTGCCCGCCCTGCTGGCGCTGCTGTTCGCCCGCAGCCTGGTCGCCACACCGGCGAACGCGGCCCGGGTGAGTCTGATCCGCCCGGTGGCCAGCGCGGCCGGCGTACGCCTGGAGACCGCGAACTCGTGGTACCAGGCCGCGCCCCGGCTCGGCCTGGTGGTCGGCGCGCCGCTCGCCGCGCTGCTGGTCGCCGCCCTCGGCGCGGCCGTCGGGCTCTACGTCGACGCGGCCGGCCTGCTGCTCGCCGCCGTGCTGGTCACCGTCGGCGTGCCCGCCCTGGCCGCCGCGCCGACGACCGGCCGCGCCAGCTTCGCGCGGCAACTTCTCGAGGGCGCGACACTGGTACGACGGATGCCGGTGATCGCCGCGATGACCGCCTTCGTGTTCGTCACCAACCTGCTGGACGCCGCGTTCACCCCGGTGCTGCTGCCCGTCTACGCGCACGACGTGCTGCGCGACGGGCGCTACCTGGGTTGGTTGATCGCCGCGTCCGGCTGCGGGGCCGTGCTCGGCACCTTCCTGTACGCCCCGGCCAGCCGCCGCCTGCTGGCCAGCAGGCGACGCACCATGTTGGGCTGCTTCGTGGTCATCGGCGCGCTGCGGCTGTCCATGGCGACCACCCCGCCACCGGCCGTGATGATCGGCATCTGTCTGCTGCTGGGCCTGGCCGCCGGGCCGCTCAACCCACTGCTCACCACCGTCACCCTCGAACACGTGCCGGAGGAGGCCCGGGGTCGGGTCTTCGGGCTGGGCAGCGCCGTCGCGCTCAGCGGGGCGCCGCTGAGCGTGCTGCTCGCCGGTTGGTCCGTCGGCGCGGTCGGGCTGGTGCCCACCCTGGCCGCGTTCGGTGGCGCGTACCTGCTGCTGGTGGCCGTGGCGCTGCGCGGCCGGTCGTTGCACGCCATGGACGCGTACGCCCCGGACGGGTCAGCCGAGGCCGCGGGTCCGTCCGCCGTCGACCAGCAGACAGGTGCCGGTGATGAACGAGGCGGCCTCGCTGGCCAGGAAGGCAGCCACCGCACCGAAGTCCCCGGCCCGACCCACCCGGCCCAGCGGGATGCCCGCGCCGATCTCCGCGAGCCGGGCGTCGGCCGCTGAGCCGTAGTCGGCGCGTACGCCCTCGGTGTCGTGGTAGCCGGGCGCGAGCACGTTGACAGTGATGTCACCCGGCCCGAGCGCCTGCACGAGGGCCCGGGTGAAACCCAGCAGACCCGGCCGGGCCGCGGCGGACAGCCCGTACTCCGGGATCGGCTGGCGGACCGTCTCCGAGGCGACGATGAGGACCCGGCCCCAGCCGGCCGCGCGCAGGTGCGGCAGGGCCGCGAGCGTCAGGCCGACGTGCGGCAGGAACGCGGCGTCCAGCGCCTGCCGGTACGCGTCCAGCCCGAAGCTGTCGACCGGGCCTCCCGGCACCTCACCGCCGTTGGCGACCACGATGTGCAGCGCGCCGAAGTGCGCCACGGTGTCGGCGACCCAGCTGGCCACCCCCTGCTCGTCGGTGATGTCCACCGGCCGGGTCAGCACGTCCGGAGCGCCGGCGGCACGCAGCTCCTGCGCTGCCTCGGCGAGCCGCCCGGGGTCGCGCGCTCCCAGCGACAGGGCGCAGCCCTCGGCCGCGAGCGCACGGGCCGTCGCCCGGCCGAGGCCGCTGCTGGCGCCGGCGACCAGCGCCACCCGTCCCGCGATGCCGAGATCCATACCCAACCACTCCCTCAGGGTCGTAACGGATAGCCGTACCGGCGCAGCACCGGGACGGCGAGCGTGGTGGCGACCGCCGCGGCGCGCGCCGGCAACGCGTCCCGCCACGCCAGGTCGGGTCGGATCGTCGTCGGCCCCCGACGCAGCCGGTCCGGGTTGCCGGTCACCGTGTGGTTGACACCCAGCACGGCCCGCCCGTCCAGCCCGACGGGCGGCTCACCGGGCAGGTCGGCCCAGCGCAGCACCCGGCTCAGCACCTCGCGCGGCGCGGCCGCGAAGTCCTCGTAGCGCAGCCGCAGGTAGCGCTCGCCGGCGGCGCGGCCGATCCGGTCCGAGGCCACGTTTATCGCGGTCCACATGCCGGTGCTGCGGGCCGCGCTCATCTGCGGCAGGTACTGCTTGGGTCGGGCGAACGAGTGGGCGACCGCGCGCGGGTCGCGGACCAGGTGCAGCACCCGTAGGTCCAGCCCGGCGTCGCCGAGCAGCACGGCCGCCTCGGCGGGATACTTCGAGCCGTCGACGACCACCTCGGCGCCGGTCTCCTCGGCGACCACCCGGTACGTGTCGACCATGCGGCGGGCCACCTCGGTCACCCCGGCCGGCCTCGGCCGCCGCCCCGCGACCTCGGCCAGCCGTACGCCGGTGTGCCGGACCCGGACGTGGCGCCGCTGCTCGCCCACGATGCGCCGAGCCTCGTCGGCCGGGTCCGGCCCGGCGACCCGGGCGACGACCCTGCTCCACAGCGGACACCCGGTGAGCGTCTCGCCGCAGCCGCAGGACGTGTTGGTGCCGGTGCCCAGGACGCCGTTGCGCCACAGGTAGTACAGCTCACCGACGTGCACGACCCCGGGCAGCTCGCCGAGCAGATTGCCCAGGACCGTCGAGCCGCTGCGGTTCCAGCCGGTCAGGTAGACCACCTTCACCGCAGGTCCAGCAGCAGGAAGTGCTGCGGCAGGTGCACGGCCAGGCCGAGTCGCAGGCCCGCGGTGATCACGTCGGAGCCGTCCGGGCCGACGCCCCGGCGCAGGGTGAGCTGCGACGTGCCGGACTCCAGCAGCGTGACCGCCGCCCGGAAGTCACCCAGCAGCACCTGGTCCGGCGCGATCATCCTGGTCCGGCTGACCCGGATGCCGACCTCGCCGAGCCGGGCCAGCATCCCGCTGCCCAGCAGGTCCCAGTAGCGGTTGGGATGGGCGACGATCGCGTCGCACGACCCGCCCATCTCCTCGACCTCGCCGGCGGCGGTGATCACCTCGGCGGTCAGCTCGCCGGGTGCGGCCCTCCGCCGGGCCCCCGGCAGGCCGACCAGGCCGGGGATCACCGCGTCGGCGCTGCCGTGCAGCAGCACCTCGTTCTCGATGGTGCCCAGCCGCACCAGCACCCGGTAGTCCACGAAACCGGCCAGTAGCGTCGGGTCGCGCAACAGCTCCGGCGGGACGGCCACGGCGGCGGTCACCTCGGTCAGCTTCGTCTCGACCAAGCGGGGCACGAAGGTCGCCTCCGGACTGGCCTGGTAGCTGGTACCGGCGATCTCCGGGGTGCCCGGAGTCGGGGCCTCGCTGACGTAGCTGACCGGCTCCTCGGTCACCGTCGCGCTCTTGAGCAGGTGCCGCACCGTGTAGCGGGGCCGGTGCTTGGCCAGCGGAAACAGGGTGGGCAGGGACGCGGCGATCGGCACGTCGACGTCGCCGCCCTCGGCGGCGAGCACCGCGCGGGCGAACTGCTCGCCCGGGCCGTGCTCGGTCAGGTCGTAGTCGGCCAGGGCATGCTGCATCGACACTCCGTCCGTCGCGCGGGGCAGTTCAGCAGGGGGTGCGGGCCTCCACCCACTCGTACATGGCCTCGAAGGCGAGCCGCTGGGACTCCTTGCCGAGGATGTTGAGATTGCCGGGGATGGCGTTGCACTCGAGGATCACGTAGCCGTCCTCGGTGGGCAGGATGTCCAAGCCGGACAGCGTGATCCCCATCGCCCGGGTCGCCCGGATCGAGATGTCCGCCAGCTCCGGCGGGATGTCCACCCGCTCGAAGCTCGCCCCGAGCAGCGTCCGGGTCTTCCACTGCCCGACGGCCGGATACTTCACCATGTTCATCGGCATCGTGTCGCCCGAGACGGTCAGCCGGTACTCGCCGTACTGGGTGGGGTAGTAGGGCTGGCACACCAGGACCCCGTAGCGGGCCAGCAGCTTCTCGATCAGCGGCAGGTCGTCGGCGACGTTGGTGATCCGCTCCACGTCGATGCCGGCACGTCCGTACGACGGTTTCACCACGACGGTGCCCCACTCCCGGCTCGCCGCCTCGACGTCGGCGGGCACCCGGCAGGCCCGGGTGGGTGGCACGGGCAGGCCGGCGTCGGCGAGCACCTGCATCATCCGGAACTTGCTGTAGGCGGCCTGCCACACCTCGACCGGGTCGAACATCGTCACACCGGGGATGCTGCTGGCGAGCATCAGCCGCTCCACCCGGTCGCGCCAGTCGCCGTGCAGTTGCGCCCGCGAGATGACCGCGTCGAAGGAGCGCCCCAGCTCACCGTTGAACATGACCTCCGGGCCACCGCCCGGGGCCGCCGCGACGTCGATCTCCTCGACGGTGAACAGCGAGGTGTCGTGACCGCGCTCGCGGCCCAGCTCGGCGATGACCGGCGAGTCGTCGTCCTCCTCGCCGTGATCCCAGGCAAGAACACCGATCCTCATGACACCTCCACGCTTCCGCGCACCCCGACAGGCATCTATGACTCTGGTGAGAGTCGTCCATGTCTGATCATTTGTCAAGGTCACTGGATGGTGGTCGCTAGCTGCGGGTTTGCTGTGTGTAACCGCGATTTTCGTGGACGCGACAGCGGCGGTTCCGGGTGGTAGCTTCGCCCGCAGACACATCTCATGTGGACGTGACGGGGCATGGCCGGGAGGCGACCGAACATGTGGGATTCATTGGCACCTGTCGACAAGCGGCAGGCCGAGGAGTACGTCGCGGCGGGTTGGTGGCGGTCGGAGACGTTCCTCGACGACCTCGCCGTGGCTGCGCGCGACCGCCCGGACCATCCGGCGATCAGCACGTACGAGGGTGGCGAGCACGCGCGCACGCTGACGTACGCGGAGCTGGCCACCATGGTCGCCCGGTTCGCCGGCGCGCTGCGGTCACTCGGGGTGGGTCGGGGCGACGTGGTGATGATCTACCTGCCGAACCGGTGGGTGCTCACGCCGCTCTACCTGGCCTGCAACCAGATCGGGGCGGTCAGCTCGCCGGGCTTTCCGATGTTGAGCACCCGTGAGTTGCGCCAGGTCCTGGAGTCGACCGGGGCCCGGGTCTGCATCACCCTGGACACCTTCGCCGGCACCGACTACGCCACCCGACTCACCGAGCTGGACGTGCCGACGCTGGAGCACCGGGTGGTGATCGGCGACGCCGCCCGGGTCGGCGCGATCAACTTCCAGCAGGTGTTCGTCGACACCCCGTGGGAGGAACGCCTCCCGGACGACGGGACGGACGCCCTCGGCCCCGACGAGCCGGCCCTGGTGCTGCACACCTCGGGCACCACCGGGCCGATGAAGGGCGTCGTGCACAGCCAGAACACCATGTACGCGTGTGTCCGCGCGTCGGCGGAGCCACTCGGCCTCGCCCCGGACGAGGTGGTGCTGCTGCCCAGTGTGCTCACCCACATGGCCGGCGTCACGCACGCGGTCTATCTCCCCGTCCATCTGGGCTGCACCGCTGTGGTGATGGACTCCGGCGACGACATGGCGTTGCTGGTCGCGCTGATCGCCCGGCACGGCGGCACCTTCGTGTACGCCGCGCCCGGCTTCGTCATCGGCATGCTCGCCGCCCAACGGCGAGCGCCCGTGCCGACGCCGACCCTGCGCCAGATCGTCTCCGGTTCGGCGCCCATCGCGCCGCAGCTCATCGCCGACGTGCGGGAGGCGTTCGGGGTGCCGATGCGGGCGCTGTGGGGGATGACCGAGAACGGCGCGGTGACCGTGACGCGGCTGGACGACCCGGACGACTGGGCGGCGCACAGCGACGGCCGTCCGGTGCCGTGGATGCAGGTGCGGATCGACACCGACCCCGGCGAGGAGGCCGGCCGGCTGTACGCCCGGGGCGCCTCCCAGTGCCTGGGTTACCTCAACCAACGCGAGCTGTACGAGTCGCTGCTCGACGACGACGGCTGGTTCGACACCGGCGACCTGGCCCGCGACGACGGCCGGGGCGGCATCCGGATCACCGGGCGACGGGTCGACCTCATCACGCGAGCGAACAGTCTGCGCGTGTCCACACTCGACATCGAGGCGGTGTTGCAGCGGCACCCGCACGTGGTGGAGGCCGTCCTGGTCGGCTACCCGGACCCGGCCGTACCCGGGGCGGACCTGGTCTGCGCCGTGGTGATCCCCGGGGGTGGCGACACCCCGACGCTCGCCGGCCTGCACGACTACCTGGAAGCCGAGGGCGTCGCACGGGTGCTCTGGCCGGACCGGCTCCAGTTCGTCCGCATCCTGCCCAAGAACGCGCTCGGCAAGCCGCTGCGGCATCCGCTGCGCCAGCGCCTGGAGATCGCGGCGTCGGCGCGGAGCTGACCGGTGCGCTTCCGGATCCTCGGACCCCTCGAGATCTCCGGCGCCGGGCACACTCTGACGGTCACCGCGGCACGCCAGCGGGTGGTGCTCGGCACGCTGCTGCTCGACGCGAACTGCGTGGTCTCCACCGCGCAGCTCGCCGACGCGCTGTGGGACGACGCCCCGCCGAGCACCGCCCGTGGTCAGGTGCAGATCTGCGTGTCGGCGCTGCGCAAGACGCTCACCCGGCTCGGCCTGCCGGACCGGATCGTCACCCGCCCGCCCGGCTACCTGATCGAGGTGACCGACGGCGAGATGGACCTGCACTACTTCGACCGGCTGGTGCTGGCCGGGCAGCAGGCGCTGGCCGGGTCGCGGCTCGACGACGCCGCGGAAGCTTTCAGCGCGGCCCTCGCGCTGTGGCGTGGGTCTGCGCTGGCCGGCGTGGAGAGCCCGGCGGTGCGAGCCGCCGCGACCCGGCTCGACGAGCGGCGGCTCGCCGTCACCGAGGACTGGCTCGACGTCGAGTTGCACCGTGGGCGGCATCAGCACGTGGTCGGTGAGCTGCGGGAACTTCTCGCTGCCCATCCGCTGCGGGAACGGCTGCACGCGCAGCACATGCGGGCGCTCTCCGGCGCGGGTCGGCAGGCCGAGGCGCTGGCCGCGTACCGGTCGGCCCGGCGGACGTTCCTCGACGAGCTGGGATTGGAGCCCGGCGGCGAGCTGCGTCGCCTGGAGCGGGCCATCCTCACCGACGGCCGGGCCGACGAACCGGCCGACGACGCGCCCACGCCGCCGGCGGTGCCCCGGCTGCTCCCCGCCGACCCCGCCGAACTCATCGGGCGGGACGAGCCCCTGGGGGTGGTCTGTGCGGCGCTGGGCGACGGCGGCGGCACGTCGGTGCCGGTGGTGGCGATCTCCGGCCCGGTCGGCGTCGGGAAGTCGACGGTCGCGGTCCGCGCCGCGCACGCGCTCGCGCCGGCGTACCCGGATGGTCAGCTGTACCTGCGGCTGCTCGACGCCGACGGTCGTCCGGTGCCGCCGGAGGCCGCCCTGGCGCGGTTCCTGCGCGCGCTCGGCCTGCCGGGCGCCACCGTGCCGGCCGGCCTCGACGAACGTGCCGAGCTGTACCGGAACCGGATCGCCGGACGGCGGGTGCTCGTCGTGCTGGACGACGTGACCCACGAGCGGCAGGTTCTGCCCCTGCTGCCGGGCACCGGCGGCGCCGGTGTGCTCGTCACCAGCCGACGACGGCTCACCGGCCTGACCGGCGCCCGGTCGGTGCACCTGGACCCGCTCGGCGTCGAGGACTCGGTGCGGCTGCTGGCCTCCGCGCTGGGCTTGCCCCGGCTGACCGCCGACCCGGCCGGGTCGGCGACGCTGGCCGGGCTGTGTGACAACCTGCCGTTGGCGCTGCGGATCGCCGCCGCCCGACTCGCCGCCCGCCCGCACTGGACGGTGGCGCAGCTCGCTGGCCGGCTGCGTCATCCGAGCCGCCGCCTCGACGAGCTGAGCTTCGGCGGGTTGGACGTCCGGACCCGGCTGGCCACCAGCTACGCGGCGCTCGCTCCGGCCGCGCGGCTGCTGTTCCGGTCACTGGGCGCGCTGCCCGACGCGGACCTGCCGACCCCGCTCACCACCTGGCTGCCGGGCGCTCGGGAGGCGGATGTCGAGGACGCCCTGGAGGAGCTGGTTGACGCGCAGCTGGTCGAGGTCGGGGTCGGCCCGACCCGGTACCGGCTGTCCGGCCTGGCGCGGCTCTACGCGGCCGAACGGCTGGCGAGCGACGAGCCGACCGGACACGCCCCCGCCGAGTCCGCCTGAGGTCCGTTCGGCCGCCGGTCCCGCCCGGGCGCTGGTGCACGACAACCCGACGCGTTCGCGCCCGTCAGGGACTTGTCAGACGGGCGGGTGTCGGGTGGCGGGCCAGCACCGCGTCGGCAAGCACCTCGGTCACGTCGACCAGCGGCAGCGGCCCGGCCCCGCCGAGCGGCGCGATCACCGGCAGCTCCGTGCAGGCCAGGACCACGCAGTCGGCGTCGCCCGGCCACGGCCCGGCCGCGATCAGATCGGCCAGGCCGGCGCGCAGCGTCTCGACCGGCGCACCCCGCTTCACCCCGTCGATCAACCCGTCGAGGCGGCGCTGCGCCGCTGCCGTCGGGTACAGCGGCCGGGTCCCGGTGGTCAGGTGCGGCTCGTACAGCCGTAGCCGGGCGGTCGGTGCGGTGGCCAGGAAGACCGGCCGGCGCAGTCCCCGCCCGGCCAGTGCCGCGCCCACCTCGGCCAGCAGGTCCAGCACCGGTACGGCCACCGCCCGGGCCACGTCGTCCCGGAAGGCGTGCGTGGTCGCCGACGGGATGACCACCGCGTCCACTCCGGCGGCCTCCAGGTGCTTGGCCGCCCGCAGCAGCGCCGGCACCGGGCTGGGCCCGACACCGCGCAGGTACGCGATGCGGCTCGGCACCCGCTCCGCGACGAGCACCACCTCCAGGTGCTCGTCGTCCTCCACGGCCGGGGTGAGCTGGATGAGGCGCTGGTAGAAGTAAGCGACGGCCAGCGGGCCGACCCCTCCCACCACGCCTAGACGGCGGATGTCCAACCCCGCTCCCGCAACACGTCGGAGATCCGGGCCGCCAGCACGGCCGCGTGTGGCGCGTACACCAGGTCGTGGTGGTTTCCCGGCACCGGCACCACGTAGACCGGCCCACGGGTGCGCGTCCGCCAGCTCGCCGGGTTGACCGGTGGGTTCGTCAGCGTGGGATGCCTCTCGGTGGCCGTGAACAGGTGGATCGGGGCGCGGATCGGCGCGCGGGGCGCGTACCGGTCGGCGGCCCGGCCGTTCGCGGTGAACACCGCCACCATCCGGCGCAGCGTGGCGGTGTCCGCGCCGCGCGGCACCCGACCCCGCCTCTGCGCGTCGCGCAGCAGGATGGCCAGCGCCTCCTGCTCCTCGGCGGCGGCCAGCTCGGCGACCTGCGCCGGGTCCAGTTCGGCGATCAACCCGTAGCGTTCCAGCTCGCTGCGCCCGGTGAACCAGGGCTCCAACTCCTCCCGCCCGAACGCCCGCGCGTCCAGGACACCGAGGAAGTCGACACGCTCGCCGGCCGCCTCCAGAAGGGACGCCATCTCGAAGGCCACGTTGCCGCCGAAGGACCAACCGGCCAGTCGGTACGGCCCATCCGGCACCGCCGCCCGCATCTCGTCGACGTACCGCCGGGCCATCTCCTCGATGGCCACCAACGGCTGATCGTCGGTGTTGTAGCCGACCGCCTCGATGCCCTGCACCGCGCACACGCCGGCCAGATCCCGGGCGAGCTGCGCGTAACAGGCCACGTCGCCGCCCTGCGGATGGACCAGGAACAGCGGCGGCTGCGTGGTCGGCCCGTCGGCCAGCGTGACGAGCAACCGGTCGGTGGTGGCCGATGCGCTGCCCAGCACCGCGGCGAGCCGTTCCACGGTGGGGTGGGTGAAGACCACGCTGAGCGGCACGGCGACGTCCAACTCGCCGCGGATCGCCTCGACGAGGTCCACCGCCCGCAGCGAGTGGCCGCCGACGGCGAAGAAGTCGTCGCGTACGCCGATCGGGCCGTGACCCAGGACCCGTTCCCAGATCCGCACCAGGGCCAGCTCCAGGATGTCGCGTGGGGGCAGCGCGTCGGCGCGGGCCACCGGAGCCGGTGCCGGGAGCCGGGAGCGGTCCAGCTTGCCGTGCGGGGTCAGCGGCAGCGCGTCCAGCGCGGTCAGGCGGGCCGGCACCGACTGCTCGGGCAGCGTGTCGGCGAGCTGGTCGCGCAACCCGCCCAGGTCGACGTCGGGGCCGGCCACGACGTAGCCGGCCAGCTCCCCGTCGTGTACGGCCGCCGCCGCGGCGTGGACACCCGGGCAGGCGGCCAGCGCGGCCTCGACCTCGCCCAGCTCCACGCGCACGCCGCGGATCTTCACCTGCTGGTCGCGACGGCCGTGGAAGACCAGCCGGCCGTCGGAACGCCAGCGGACCAGGTCGCCGGTGCGGAACAGCCGGCCACCGGGCGGCCCGACCGGGTCTGGGACGAAGCGCTGCGCGGTCAACCCGGGGGCCCGCTGGTAGCCCCGGGCCAGCCCCGGCGAGCCCAGGTACAGCTCGCCCAGCGCGCCCGGAGGCAGCAGCTCACCGCGCGGACCGAGGACATAGCAGCGCACGTACGGAATGGGCCGTCCGATCGGCACCGCGCCGGCCTCGTCACCCACCTCGTGGTACGTCGAGATCATCGTGGCCTCGGTCGGGCCGTACTGGTTGACGAGCGCGATGCTCGGGGAGAGCTGCCGGGCGGCGCGGACGTGCTGGACGCCCAGCGCCTCGCCGCTGACCAGGCCGAGACGCACCGATCCCGCCGCATCCGGCCTGCCGGCGGCGGCGGTGGCCAGCGCGGTCAGCATCGGCGGCACCAGCGTCAACAGCGCAGTCACCCGGTGCCGCTCGATCGCGGCCAGCAGGGCGTACGGGTCGCGAGCCGCGCTGTCCGGCGGCAGCACCACCCGCCCGCCGACCACCAGCGGACCGAAGATGTCCCGGATGGACGCGTCGAACGAGATCGCCGCCAGTTGCAGCACCACCTCCCGGTCGGTCAACCCGATCGGCCCGCTCAGGTACGCCAGGAAGTTCGCGATGCCCCGGTGCGGGGTCGGTACGCCCTTCGGCGCCCCTGTCGACCCGGAGGTGTAGTAGATCGCGGCCCGGTCGTCGGGGTGCGGCGCGTGCTGAGGATCGGTGGCCGGTTCGGCGAGCACGGCAGGCCACTCCTCGTCCAGGAGGTGGACCGGTACGCCCTCGGTGGCGGCGGCCGGCCCGCGTCGGGCCAGCGCGTCGCGGCAGGTCAGGATCAGCCGGGGCGCGCTGTCCGCCACGAGGTGGGTGAGCCGCCCGGATGGGGCGGTCGGATCCAGCGCGACGTACGCGCCACCCGAGCGCAGCACCCCGAGCAGCGCCACCACGAGGTCGATCGAGCGGGGCAGCGCCACGCCGACCACGACGTCCGGGCCGACGCCGCGTCGACGCAGCCAGTGGGCCAGCCGGTTGGCCCGCCCGTCCAGCTCGGCGTAGGTCAGCTCCCGCGCCGTGGTGGGCGCGTCGTCGGGGGGCGCGGCCAGGCACACCGCGACGGCGTCCGGGGTGCGCGCCGCCTGCCGCGCCACCAGTTCCGGCAGCGACGGCCGCTCCGGCGCCGGTTCGCCGATCCCGCTCCACTGGGCGAGGAGTCGCCACTCGTCGGCCGTCGGGCCCAGTTCGGACAGTCGCCGGTCCGGCTCGGCCACCACCGCCTCGACCGTCCGCGCGTACGCGGCGGCGAACGCCTCGACGGTCGCCGCGTCGTACAGGTCGGTGGCGTACTCCACGGTGCCGCGCAGCCCCTCCGGGGTGTCGAGCACCGACACGTTCAGGTCGTACTTCGCGCCGCCCGGGCCGAGGTCCATCGTGTCCACGGTGACCCCGGGCAGCCGCAGCGCCGCACCGCCGCGCTCCTCCGGACGAAAGCCCACCTGGAACAGTGGGTTGCGCGACGGGTCCCGGGCGACCCGAAGCTCCTCGACCAGCCGCTCGAACGGCACGTCGCGGTGGGAGAAGTCGGTGGCGGCGGCGAGGCGCACCCGATCCAGCAGCCCGGCGAAGGTCGGGTCACCGCCGACGTCGCCGCGCAGCACCAGGGTGTTCACGAAGCAGCCGACCACCGGCTCCAGTTCGGCGTCGTCCCGGCCGGCCACCGGCGTGCCCACCACCACGTCGTCCTGCCCGGTGAAGCGGGCGAGCACGACCTGGAAAGCGGCGAGCAGCGCCATGAAGGTCGTCGCGCCGCAGCGCCGGGCCAGCTCCCGTACCGCCCGCGCGGTCTCGCCGGAGAGCGCGAAGTCCACCCGGTCACCCCGCCCCGACCAGGTGGCGGACCGGGGCCGGTCGGTGGGCAGGGAGCATCGCGGCAGGTCGGCGAGTCGGACCCGCCAGTGCTCGAGCTGGTCGGCGAACGCCGCCGGGCCGCGCTGCTGCTGCCAGTAGGCGTGGTCGGCGTACGTCAGCGGCAGCTCCGGCAGCTCCGGCGTCCGGCCGGCGACGAGGGCCGCGTACGCCGTGCCGACCTCCCGCCACAGCACACCGAGCGACCAGCCGTCCACCGCCGCGTGGTGCAGCACCAGCACCACCGTGTGGTCGTCGTCGGCGACCCGCACGATCCGCGCACGGGCCTGCGGGCCGCTCGCCAGGTCGAACGGTCGGGTGGCGTCCTCGCTGGCGAGCCGGAACACGGTGGAGTCCTCGACGCCGGGCAGGTCGGTGCGGACCACCTCGCACGGCGGGCCGGGGACCTGCCGGTCACCCACGCCGTCCGCGACGAACCGGGCGTTCACCGCGTCGTGCCGGGCCAGCACCGTGTGCAGCGCTCCGGCCAGCGCCGACGTCGACAGCGGTCCGCGCAGGCGCAGCACACTCGGCACCAGATAGCTGCCGTCGCCGGGGTTGAGGCGGTCGAGGAACCACAGCCGGCGCTGCGCGTACGACAGCGGGGCGACCGCCCCGGCCGGCCGGACGGTCAGCGGCGGACGGTCGGCGGTGGCCGCGGTGGCCCCGGCCTGATCGCCGCTGAGCGTGGTGCCCCCGGCAGTCAGCGCGGCGGCCAGGTCGGCCGGGGTCGGGTGGGCGAACAGGGTCCGCAGGGACACGTCCACGCCGGTCGCCGCACGGAGCCGGGACGCCACCTGCAACGCCCGCAGCGAATGCCCGCCGAGCTGGAAGAAGTCGTCGCGTACGCCGATCCCGTCCCGGCCGAGCACCGCCGTCCAGGTGTCCACCACGAGACGTTCCAGGTCGGTCCGTGGCGCGAGGTGCCCGGGCCCCGCCGGGCGTACGTCCGGTGGGGGCAGGGCGGCACGGTCCACCTTGCAGTTGGGGCTGAGCGGCAGCTCCAGCAGCTCGACCAG
This sequence comes from Micromonospora sp. NPDC049102, assembly GCF_043197485.1. Lineage (NCBI taxonomy): Bacteria > Bacillati > Actinomycetota > Actinomycetes > Micromonosporales > Micromonosporaceae > Micromonospora > Micromonospora sp. NPDC049102. The sequence goes on from NZ_JBICTE010000007.1 coordinate 176,728, forward strand.
CAGGCTGGGCACGAACGCGTCGGGCAGGGTGCCGCGCAGGTACGCCCGCAGTGTCGCCACCTCCAGCGGCGCGGCGCGCCACACCACGTACCCGACGAGCTGCCGGTCGGCGTCCTCGCCCCAGGTGGTCACCGCCGCGCCGGCCACCGCCGGGTGGGCGGACAGCGCGGCCTCCACCTCGCCCAGCTCGATCCGGTTGCCGCGCACCTTGACCTGCGTGTCCGCCCGCCCGACGAACTCGATCGTCCCGTCCGGGCGCAGTCGGGCCAGGTCGCCGCTGCGGTAGAGCCGGCCGCCGGAGCCGAACGGGTCCGGTAGGTACCGCTCGGCGGTCAGCCGGGGTTGCCCGGCGTACCCGCGACCGACCCCCACCCCGCCGACGTACACCTCGCCGATGACTCCGACCGGGACCGGACGCAGGGCCGGGTCCAGCACGTACACCGTGTTGTTGGGCAGTGGCCGACCGATCGGCATCGGTCGGTCCGGTCGTACGGCGTGCACCTCGTACGCCGTGCACCACACCGTCGTCTCGGTCGGCCCGTACAGGCACCAGAACCGGGACACCCGGCCGAGCATCGCGGCGGCCAGCGCGCTCGGCACCGTTTCGCCGGACGCGCCAGCGCGCAGGTCCCCGCCGGTCCAGCCGGCGTCGACGAGCATCCGCCACATCGTCGCAGTGGTCTGCATGACGGTGGCCCCGCCGTCGGCCAGCAGCGCGCCGAGCGCCACGCCGTCGGTGACCGTCCGGCGCGACGCGAGCAGCACCGTAGCGCCGACGGTGAGCGGACTGAGCAGTTCCGGCAGCGACAGGTCGAAGGCGTGCGAGGCGACGGCGGCGACCACGTCGGCCTCGGTGACCTCGAAGAGCCGCACGAACGCCACCGTCAGGTTGACGATGGCCCGGTGCGGCACCATCACGCCCTTGGGCCGCCCGGTGGAGCCCGACGTGTAGATCAGGTAGGCCAGGTCGTCGGCGGTCGTGGCGGTGGCCGGTGGTGTGTCGGGCAGCCCGGCGAGCCGGTCGTCCGCCCGGTCCAGGCGCAGCAGCCGCGGGCCGGGCGGGGTGCCGAGGCGGTCCCACACGTCGCCGGTGGTCACCAGCAGCCGGGCTGAGCTGTCGGTGAGGACGTGCCGGACCCGGTCGGCCGGATGGTCCGGATCGACCGGCACGTACGCGCCGCCGGCCTTGAGGACGGCGACCAGCGTGACCACCAGCTCGGGCGTGCGGTCCAGGCAGACGCCCACCGTGACGTCGGGCCCGACGCCGTGGTCGACGAGCAGGTGCGCCAGGCGGTTGGCGCGGCGCTCCAGCTCGCCGTAGGTCAGCGCGGCGTCGTCGCAGCGGACGGCGACCGCGTCCGGAGTTCGTCGGGCCTGCTCGCCGATCAGGTCGGAGAGCAGCTCGTCGTACGGGTACGCGGCGGCGGTGTCGTTCCACTCGCCGACGATCCGGGCGTGCTCGGCGGACGGCAACACCGTGAGTGCGGCGACGGGGCTGCCCGGGTGGGCCACCGCGTCGGCGAGCAGGCACAGGTAGCTGTCGACCAGACGCGTCACGGTGGCCGGCTCGAACACGTCGGTGGCGTACTCGACGAAACCGGCGAGCCGGCCGTCGCGGCGGGTCAGCACCAGCTCGACGTCGAACTTGACCGTGCCGGTGCCGACCGGTACCGGCTCGACCACGCAGCCGGGCAGCTCGAACGGGGCGGTCTCCTCGTCCTGCACGGTGAACATGGCCTGGAACAGCGGATTGCGGGACAGGTCCCGGGCCGGGCGCAGCTCCTCGACCAGCCGCTCGAAGGGCACGTCCCGGTGCTCGTGGGCGTCGACGACGGCGTCGCGGACGTCGTGCAGCAGGGACGTGAACGGCCGGTCCGGGCGCACCCGGTTGCGGATCACCACGGTGGTGCCGAAAAACCCGACGACCGACTCCAGCTCGGGGTGCTCCCGGTCGGCGAAAAGGGTGCCCACCGCGAGGTCGGTACGACCGCTGAACCGGTGCAGCACGGCGGTGAAACCGGCCAGCAGCGTGTGGAACAGCGTGACACCGTGGCGGGTGGCCAGCTCGCGGACACCGTCGGCGAGCGCGTCGGGCACCGCGAAGTCGTACCGGTCGCCCCGGCCCGTGAACACCGGCGGTCGGGGATGGTCGGCCGGCAGCTCCAACGGCGACAACCCGGCCAGCCGCTGACGCCAGTAGTCGAGCTGCCGGGCCAGTCGTCCGCCGCGCAGCTGTTCGCGTTGGTGGTACGCGTGGTCGACGTACCGCACGGGCAGCTCCGGCAGGGCCGGCACGACACCCGCCAACAGAGCCCGGTACGCGGCGGCCAGCTCCGCCCAGAGCAGCGCCATCGACCAGCCGTCGACCGCGATGTGGTGGACCACCAGCACGACGTACCACTCGGTCTCGTCGGCGGTCAGCAACTCGGCGCGCAGTGGCAGGCCCGTCGCGAGGTCGAAGGGCTGCCGGACCAGTTCCCGGGCTCGGGCCAACGGGTCCTCGACCGTGCGGACGGCGACCGGCATCTCGCCCAGCTCGTGCGGCACCGGCCGGGGCCGACCGGCAACCTCCGGGTAGCTGGTGCGCAGCACCTCGTGGCGCTCCATCACGATGCCGAACGCGAGCCGCAGCGCGGCGGCGTCGAGCGGGCCGTGGACCCGCAGCACCTCGGCCACGTTGTAGTCCGGTGCGCCGTCGAGGAACCGGTCGGCCAGCCACACCGACTCCTGGGCGGGCGAGGTGACGAGCTGGTCGTCGGGGCAGCGGGGCAGGGCGGGCGACGGCGCGGCCCGGCTCGCCTCGCGGGCCGCGCGTAGCCGTTGGGCCAGCAGCTCCGCCGTGCTCGACACGTCAGGCCACGTCGTCCGGCGAGCCGTCCAGGTGCCGGCGCAGGCTCGCCGGGCGCATGTCCACCCAGACCCGCTCGACGTGGTCGAGGCACTCCTCGCGGCTGCCGGTGGTGCCCTCGGCCCGCCAACCCGCCGGCACCGGCCGTTCGGCCGGCCAGATCGAGTACTGCTCCTCGTGGTTGACCACGATGCTGTACGACAGCTCGTCGATGTCGCTCGTCACCGCGCTGCTCCCTCCAGGTCCGCCAGCACGAGCCGTTCCAGCTCGGCCGCGGACGCCGCGATCGTCGGGTGGTCGAAGATCAGCCGCAGCGGGATGTCCAGGCCGAAGGCCTGGCGCAACCGGCTGAGGACGCGCACGGCGAGCAGCGAGTGCCCACCGGCGGCGAAGAAGTCCGTGTCGACGCCGATCCGGTCGACGCCGAGCACCGCGCACCAGATCTCCGCGACGGTCTCCTCGGTGACCGTCCGGGGCGCCAGCAACGCGCCCTCGTCACCACCGGGCGCTGGCAGTGCCGCCAGCGCGGCCCGGTCGACCTTGCCGTTGGGGCGCAGCGGCAGCCGGTCGAGCACGGTGAGGTGGGTGGGCACGGCGTAGCTGGTCAGCACCGTCCGCAGGTGGGCGCGCACGTCGTCCACCGAGAGGCCGTCGGCCCGTCGGGGCACCAGGTAGGCGGCGAGGTGTTTCGTGCCGGTGCCGAGTGCGAGCACCACCGCGTCGGCGACCTCCGGATGGCCGCGCAGCGCCGTCTCCACCTCGCCCAGCTCGATCCGTACACCTCTGATCTTGACCTGGTGGTCGACCCGGTCGACGAACGTCAGCGTCCCGTCCGGACGTTGTGCCCCGCGGTCGCCGGTGCGGTACATCCGCGCGCCGAAGCCGTCCGGGTCGGGCACGAAGGCCGCGGCGGTGCGCCGTGGGTCACCCTGGTAGCCGCGGGCCAGGCCGACCCCGCCGATGCACAGCTCGCCGACGTCGCCGGCGCGGACCGGCTGGTGCCGGGCGTCGCGCACGGTGACCCGGTTGCCGGTCATGGGCTGGCCGACGGGCACGCTCGCGCCGTCCGCGCGGCCGTCGGCCGGCCGGCAGATGTGGTACGTCGAGTCGATCGACACCTCGGTGGCACCCCAGGTGTTGTCGAGCGAGACGCCGTCGGAGAACCGCGCGAAGAACCGTCGTACCAGCTCCGGACGCAGCGCCTCGCCGCTGCACAGGACACTGCGCAGGCGGCTCAGCCCGGCCACGTCGGCGTCGGTGAGCGTCTCCAGGAAGAGGTCGAACACGCTCGGCACGAACTGGAGGTGCACGACCTCGTGCCGGATCGCCGCGTCGATGATGGCCCGCGGGTCGCGGTGCGCGCCCGGGGCGAGCATGGCGACCCGACCGCCGACGAGCAGCGGCCAGAGCAGCTCGACCGCCGCGTCGTCGAAGGTCAGCGTGGTCTTCTGCAACACGGTCTCGCCGGGCTGGAGGTGGTGCCGCTCCTGCATCCAGCGCATCCGGTTGGCCCAGCCGCCGTGGGTGCAGGCGACGCCCTTGGGTCGGCCGGTGGAGCCGGAGGTGTAGTAGATCGCGCAGAGCTGGTCCGGGTGCGGCGACGTCGGTTCCAGCGGGACGCGGCCGGTGGGGGTGGCGTCGGGGACCACCGCGGTCCGGCCGGTTGCCCGTACCTCGTCGACCAGGGCCGGGCCCACCACGCAGACGGTCGCGGCGGCGTCGGTCAGGATCGCCTCCCGGCGGGCGGCGGGCGTCTCCGGCTCGATCGGCACGTACGCGCCGCCCGCGCGCAGCACGGCCAGCACGCCGGCCACCATGTGCGCCGACCGGTCCAGGATGAGCCCGACGGGTCGGTCGGCACGGACACCGGCGTCACGTAGTGCGGCTGCCAGGTCGCCCACCCGCCTGTCCAGCGTCGCGTAGTCGAGCGTCCCGTCGTCGTCCACCACGGCCGTCGCCGACGGTGTCCGGTGGGCCTGTCGCGCGAACATCTCGTCCAGTGACGTCACGGCACCTCCTCGCCGCCAGCCACCGTGCCAGAGTCCGCTATCGATGCGCTTTCGCCGCGGTATGTCGCGGACCGGCGAATATCGACAGGGGTTGTCACGTCGCTGCGGGCCTGGGTATGTTTCTGCGGCCGGCGCAACGGGGAGGCCGATCGTGAATACCAGCGCGCCGTCCGGTCTGACCGGGCGGATCGACGAGCCACCCGACCGGCTGCTCCACGACGAGGTGCTGGCGCCGCAGTTCCACTTCGAGGTCGAGCACCTGCTGCCGTCGTACGTGGCGGTCGAGAAGGTCCTGGCGCTGGAATACCAGCGGATGGGGCTCCTCACCGCCGACCAGGCGACAGCCGTGGCGGCCGGCCTGGACAGCGCCGGCCCGACCGCGCTCACCGCCGACCCGGTGGCCAACCTGTCGGATCTCGCGTTCGCCCTGGAACGGCACGTCGAGGCGGCGCTGACCGAGCCGCTGCCGCTCTGGCACGTCGACCGCAGCCGCAACGATCTCCAGGCCACCGCGCAGCTGCTCTTCGGCCGGCAGCAGGTGGTCGGGGTGGCGCAGGCGCTGCTCGGGCTGGGGGCCGCCCTGCACCGCCGGGCCGGCGCGTACACCACGACGCCGATGCCCGGCTACACCCACTTCCAGGCCGCGCAGGTGATCACGCCGGGCTTCCACCTGGCCGCGTTCTCCGGGCACGTGCTGCACACCCTGCGCCGGCTGCTGAGCACGTACGACGGGATCGACGCCTGCCCGCTCGGCGCGGGCGCGATGGCCGGTCAGGACCTCCCGTGGGACCGGGACCGGATGGCCCGGCTGCTCGGCTTCCGGGTGGCCCAGCCGCACGCGCTGACCGCGGTGGCGTCCCGGCGCTGGGTGCTGGAGGTCACCGCCGAGCTGTCCCTGTTCGGCGCGGAGACCAGCCGGTTCGTCACCGACCTGATCACCTGGGGTGGCAGCGACCTGGGCTTCCTGGACCTGCCCGACGAGTTGAGCGGCATCTCCTCGGCCATGCCGCAGAAGAAGAACTTCCCGATCCTGGAACGAATCCGGGGCCGTTCGGCACACCTGGGCGCCTTCCACACCGACGCGCTGCTCGGGCAGCGCAACACCCCGTACGCCAATCTGGTCGAGGTGTCCAAGGAGGCCGGCACCCACCTGCACTCCGCGATCGTCGCCACCCGGTCGCTGCTACGGCTGTTGACCGCCGTGGTGGACGGTCTGCGCCTGCGCCCCGAGAAGATGCTGGCCGCCTGCGAGCGCGAGTTCCTGGGCGGGTTCGCGCTGGCCAACCTGCTGACCCTGCGCGAGGGCGTGCCGTGGCGGCGGGCCCAGGTGCTCGCCGGCCGGTACGTGGTGGCCGTGGCGTCGGCCGGTCGGGCACCCCGGGACACCGACCCCGAGCTGCTGGCGGCGACCACCGCCGCCGAGGGTTACCGGCTGGTCGACCCGGCGACGTTGCTGCGCGAGGCGTTCGACGTGCACGCGGGTCTGGCGGCTCGGCGCACCACCGGCTCGACCCGCCCGTCGGCAGTGGTCGACCTGCTGTCGACGCAGGCGCACGAGTACGACGAGCTGCGGTCGCAGTGGGAGCGGCGGGCCGCGACCGACCGGGCGGCGATCGAGGAGACCGACCGGCTGCTGGGGCTGGCCCCGGCCGGCGTGGGCCACGGGATCGGCTGACGACATGGGCGAGGGGGCGTGCACGGCCGATCGGGACGCGCTGCTGGCGGCCACCGGCCGGCTCGGCGTCGGTACGGCGTTCGGCACCTTCGGCGAGCTGTTGCAGGGCGTCCTGCCCGACGCCGACCGGGACTTCCTGGTGACGTTCCCGATGGCCCAGTGGGCGACCGCCACCTTCTGGCCGACGAACGACCTCGACCACATCCGCGTCTTCCCCCGGCACAAGCGCAAGTCGGCCCGGCTGGCGGGCACCATCATGGAGCTGTTCGGCCTGTCCGGCGGCGGTGTGCTGGAGCTGGGCGGCGAGCTGGCCGAGGGCAAGGGCTTCGCCAGCTCGTCGGCGGACCTGGTGGCCACCGCGCGGGCGGTCGGGGACGCGTTCGGCATGCCGCTGAGCGAGCGCACCATCGAGTCGCTGCTGCGCCAGATCGAGCCCTCCGACGGCGTGATGTACGACGGGATCGTCGCCTTCTACCACCGGGAGGTGCGGCTGCGGGAGAGGATCGGCGTCCTGCCCCCGCTCACCGTGGTGGCGCACGACGAGGGCGGCGCGGTCGACACCATCCGCTTCAACCGCATCCCCAAGCCGTTCGACGACGCCGACAAGCAGGAGTACGCCCACCTGCTCACCGCCCTCACCGCGGCGGTACGCGCCGGTGACCTGCCCGCCGTCGGCCGGGTCGCCACCCGCAGCGCCGTCCTGAACGGCAAGCTGCGTCCGCGCCGGCACTTCGACGTGGTGCACCGGCTCTGCCGCGACGTCGAGGGTTACGGCCTGGTCATCGCGCACAGCGGCACCGCCCTCGGCGTCCTGCTCGCCGAGGACGACCCGGAACGCGCCGCGAAGATCGACCACGTACGCCTGGCCTGCGCCGCGCTGCCCGGCCAGGTGACCGTGCACCGGTCGCTCGGCGCCGACGAACTTCCCGGGAGCGGCTGATGCGCTTCGATGCGATCCGCGACGCCATCGGCCACACCCCGCTGGTCCGTCTGCGGATGCCCGACACGCCGGCCGTCGAGGTGTACGCGAAGCTGGAGCTGCAGAACCTGTACGGGATGAAGGACCGGGTCGCCCGCGCGATGATCATCGAGGCGCGTCGGCTCGGTGTGCTCGCCGACGGTGACCCGGTGGTGGAGAGCTCGTCGGGCACCATGGCCCTCGGCGTGGCCCTGGTCGGCCGCTCGCTCGGGCACCCGGTGCACATCGTCACCGACCCCCGGATCGACCGGGTGACCCTGGCGAAGCTGCGCGCCCTCGGCTGCGAGGTGCACGTCGTGTCGGCGATGACCTCGCACGGGTGGCAGAGCGCCCGGATCGAGCGGCTGCAGGAACTGCTGGCCGGGCTGCCCGGGGCGTTCTGGCCACAGCAGTACACCAACCCGGACAATCCCGGTGCGTACCGGTGGCTGGCCGACGAGGTGCTCGCCGACCTCGGCCCGTTCGACGTGCTGGTCGGCTCGGTGGGCAGCGGCGGGTCGCTCTGCGGCAGTTCCCGGGCGCTGCGCCGACGCCTGCCCGAGCTGTGGGTCGTCGGGGTGGACTGCGTGGGCAGCATGCTGTTCGGTCAGCCGGACCAGCCGGGCCGCCTCCAGAGCGGTCTGGGCAACAGCCTCCTGCCAGCGAACCTGGACCGCCGGCTGATCGACGAGGTGCACTGGCTCAACGACCACGAGGCGTTCGTGGCCACCCGGGAGCTGGCCCGCGAGCAGCAGATCTTCGCCGGCAACACGTCCGGCTCGGTCTACCGGGTGCTGTGCGACGTGGCCCGCCGTACCCCGCCCGGTGGCCGGGTGGTCGGCATCTTCCCCGACCGTGGCGACCGGTACGCCGACACCGTCTACGACGACGACTACTGGGCCGCCACCGGGCTCACCGCGCTGCCGCTGGCCGCCGAGCCGGCGGTCGTCGAGCCGGACACCGTGGTGACGTCGTGGTCGCGGGCGGCCCTCGCACCGCCGGCCGACCGGCGGCACCTGCTCTTCGTCGAGTCCAACACCACCGGCACCGGGATGCTCGCCCTGCGCCGCGCCGCCGACCTGGGCTTCCGTCCGGTGCTGCTGACCGCCGACCCGACCCGGTACGCCGGACTGGCTCAGACGGGGGCCGAGGTCCTGGTCTGCGACACCGCGTCGGTGCCGGCGCTGCGCGCGTTCGTGCACGCCCGCTACCGCCGCGAGGAGTTGGCCGGGGTGACGAGCACGAGCGACTTCTTCGTCCCGGCGGTGGCCGAGCTGACCGGCTGGCTCGGGCTGCCCGGCAACCCCGTCGACGCGGTGCTGACCTGCCGGGACAAGGGTCGGCTGCGGGTGGCGCTGGACGCCGCCGGGGTGCGCCAACCCCGCTACGCGATCATCGAGGAGGGCCCGGCCGCGACACTCGCGGCTCGGGTGGCGGCAGCGGTCGAGCAGGCGGGCCTGCCGTGTGTGGTGAAGCCGGTCGACGACTCCGGGTCCAACGGCGTCCGGCTCTGCGCCACCGTCGCCGAGGCGCTCGCCCAGGCCGAGCGCGTCCTCGCCGTACGCCACAACGTGCGCGGCCTGCCCACCGCCCGGCGGGTCCTGGTGGAGGCGTACCTCGACGGACCGGAGGTGAGCGTGGAGCTGTTCGGCACGGGCGAGACCCAGCACTGCCTGGGCATCACCGACAAGCGGGTCGACCCGCCGCCGTACTTCGTGGAGCGGCAGCACGTCTTCCCGGCAGGGCTGCCACCGGAGGCCGCCGCGGAGGTGACCGACCTGGTTCGCCGGGCGCTGACGGCGGTGGGCATGAGCGTCGGCGCGACACACACCGAGGTGCGGCTCACGCCCGCCGGGCCGGCCCTGGTCGAGATCAATCCGCGGCCGGCCGGTGGGATGATCCCCGAGCTCATCCGTGCCGCGACGGGTGTGGAACTGCTCGACGCGCAACTGCGCGCGGCGACCGGCCTGCCGGTGACGCTCACCCCGACCAGCAAGGGGTACGCGGGTATCCGCTTCCTCACCGCCGACCGCGCCGGCACCCTCGCCGGCGTGGACGGGGTGGAGGAGGCCAGCCGCTGCGCGGGAGTACGGGGGGTGACCGTCACGGCCGGCCCGGGCACGCCGGTCCGGCCGCCGGAGAACGCGTACGACCGGGTGGGGCACCTGATCGCCGTCGGGGACGACGCCGCGCAGGTGCTCGCCGTCCTCGCCGAGGCCGGCGACCTGCTCACGGTGCGGGTGGACGTGTCGTGATCGAGCTGCGCAGCGACACCTTCACCCTGCCCACCCCGGCCATGCGCGACGCGATGGTCCGCGCCCCACTCGGGGACGACGTGTACGGCGAGGACCCGACCGTCCGCGAGCTGGAGGAGTTGGCCGCGTCCACGCTGGGCAAACAGGCGGCGTGCCTCACCCCCAGCGGCACGATGGCCAACCTGGCGACGATCATGACGCACGCGCCACGCGGCGCGGCCATGCTCGTGGGCGCGGAGAGCGACATCTACATCTACGAGGCCGGTGGCGCGTCGGTCTGCGGCGGCGTGACCTACCAGCCGGTGCCGAACCAGCCCGATGGCCGTCTGCTGCTGAGCGACCTGGCCGCCGGGTTCCCCGACGACCCCGACGACCCGCAGTTCGCCGTACCCGCGTTGATCTGCCTCGAGAACACGCAGAACCGCTGCGGCGGCAAGATCCTGCCCACGGCCTACCTGGCCGAGGTCCGCCGGTTCGCCGACGAGCGCGGCGTGCCGGTGCACCTCGACGGCGCGCGGATCTTCAACGCGGCGGTCGGCGCGGGCATCGACGTCGCGGAGATCGCCCGGTACGCCGATTCGGTGCAGTTCTGCCTCTCCAAGGGGCTCGGCGCGCCGATCGGCTCGATGGTGGTCGGTGATGCCGACGTCATCGAGCGCGTGCGTCGGATCCGCAAGATGCTCGGCGGTGGGATGCGCCAGGCCGGCGTCATCGCGGCGGCCGGCATCATCGCGATCCGCGAACACGGCCGGCTCGCCGAGGACCACGCGAACGCCCGCCGACTCGCCGACGGGTTGGCCACCATCGACGGGATCGAGGTCGATCCGGCGTCGGTGCAGACCAACATCGTCATGTTCCGGGTGCCGGAGCACCGGCTGACCCGGGCGCGGTTCCTCGCCGAGGCCCACGCCGCGGGGGTGGCCCTGGCCGAGTTGGGGCACGGCCGGGTCCGGGCGGTCACCCATTCGGGTGTGACCGGCGCGGACGTCGAGCGCGCGCTGACGGTGATCGACGAGGTGCTCAGCCGGCCCTGAGCGCGGCCCGCACCTCGCCGGTCGTGGCGTCCGGCTGGGCCGTCACGACGTCGAGGACGCGGCGCAGGTCGGTCAACAGCCGCCCGCCCTCGGCCGGGCTCACCGCTTCGTCCTCGATCAGCAGACGTAGCACCAGCTCCGGGGTCGGTTCCACCACCAGGGTCAACGGGTAGCCGGTGCTCTCCACCACGTCGACCGGGGACAGTCCGGCCGGCAGGGGCGGGTGGTTCTGGAAGACCACGATGCTGTGGAACAGCGGTGTGCCCGGTGACAGGTCGCTGGTGCGGGTGATGTCGGTCAGCGACTGGTGTTCGTACTCCCGGCTGGCGACCTGCTGGGCCTGCACGGCCCGCAGCGTCTCGGCGAAGGGTGCGTCGGGGTCGAACCGCACCCGTAACGGCACCGTGTTGATCAGCAGGCCGACGATCGAGTCCGCGCCGGGCAGGTCGTCGGGTCGGCCGGCGACCGTCACCCCGACCACCACGTCGTCGCTGTCGGCGTACCCGGCCAGGACCAGCGCCCACGCGCCGAGCGTCACGGCGTACGGCGTCACGCCGGCGCTGGCGGCGCGGCCGGTCAGCGCGGCCCGCAGCCGGTCGGTGAGGGGCAGCCGTGCCACCCGGGTGCCCGGCAACCCCACCTGCCGTTCGACGGCGGGGGAGTCCGCGGTGGTGGCGCTGCCCGGCGCGGGCACCGGCGGTCGGGGCAGCGGGGTGGGCACCCCGAAGCCGGCGAGCAGCCGCTTCCAGTGGTCGGTCGCCCGGTCCGCCTCGGCCAGCCAGCGCAGGTGCCGCCGTGGCGGGACCACCGGCTCGCGTCGCCCGTCCAGCACCTCGGCGAGCAGGATGGCCAGGCTCCACCCGTCGAGCAGCAGATGGTGGAAGGTCAGCACGAGGTCGACGCCCCCTGTCGCCCGGCGGACGAGGGTCAGCCGTACCGGCGGCGCGGCGCCCAGGTCGAACCCGGCGTGGCGCTCGTCGGCCAGCAGTGGTCGCAGGTCGACCGGCCCGTCGAGCACCCGCACGTCGGGTGGGTACCCCTCGTGGACGAGCTGCACCGGCTCGGCGACGTCCGCCCACCGGACGGTCGTGCGCAACGCCGGATGCCGGTGTACCGCCTCCCGCCACGCGTCCGCCAGCGCGGCCACGTCAACCGGCCGGGTCAGCCGGTAGACGTGCTGCTGGAGGTAGTCCGCCGCGCCGGGGGAGAGCAGGGTGTGAAAGAGCATGCCCTCCTGCATGGGGGTCAGCGGGTACCCGTCGGCCGGTCGCGCCGGACCGCCCGGCGGACCGCTCAGCAGCGCCGGGTCGACCGGGCAGAGCGCGAACGGCGGGCCGTCCCGCAGCTCCGGCGTCGGACCGGCCACCTGGACGTGCGGTGTGAGCGCGGTGAGCGTCGGGTACGCGAACAGCTGCCGGGTGGTCAACCGGAGTCCGGACCGGCGTGCCAGCGCCACCACCCGTATGGCCAGCACCGAGTCACCGCCCAGGGCGAAGAAGTCGTCGTCGGGGCCCACCCGGCCCCGCTCGAGCACCTGTGACCAGAGCGCGGCCAGTCGGGCCGGCACGCCGTCGGCCGGTGGGTCCACCGGCTCCGGCCCGTCGTCGGGTGGCGCGGGCAACGCCCGACGATCGGTCTTGCCGCTCGGTGTGACCGGGAGGTGGTCCAGGTGCACGAACAGCGCGGGCACCATGTAGTCGGGCAGCCGGCGGGTCAGCCGGGCACGCAGCTCGTCCACCGGGGAACCGGGCGGGGCCACGTACGCGACCAGCTGGGGATGCCCGGAGGCGAGATGCCGTACGGTCACCGCCGCCTCGCGGACCCCCTCGTGCTCCAGCAGCGTCTGTTCGATCTCGCCCAGCTCGACGCGGTTGCCGCGGATCTTCACCTGCCCGTCACGGCGGCCCACGAAGTCGAACTCGCCGTCGGGTAGCCGGCGGGCCAGGTCGCCGGTGCGGTAGAGCCGGCCGGAGCCGCCCGGGTCGGGCACGAACACCTCGGCCGTCAACGCCGGGCGACGGTGGTAGCCGCGGGCCAGGCCGATCCCACCGATGTACAGCTCGCCGACGACACCGGTGGGCGTCGGGGTCAGGTGGTCGTCCAGCACGTGCAGGCTGACGTTGGCGATCGGGACGCCGATCGGCACGCTCGTTCCGTGCAGTGGCGGCCGGACCCGGTGTGCGGAGACGTCCACCGACGCCTCGGTGGGGCCGTACAGGTTGTGCAGGTCACCCGGGAGCCGCCGGGTCGCCTCCCGGGCCAGGGCGACCGGCAGGGCCTCGCCGCTGCACATCACCCGTCGTAGCGTCGGCATGGACGGCAGGTCGGGTTCGGCCAGGAACTGCGCCAGCATCGTCGGCACGAAGTGCAGCGTGGTCACGTTCCGCTGGACGACCGTCGCCGCCAGGTAGGCGGGGTCGCGGTGCCCGCCCGGACGGGCCAGCACCAGCCGGGCCCCGGCGACCAGCGGCCAGAAGAACTCCCAGACCGACACGTCGAAGCCGTACGGGGTCTTCTGCAGCACCACGTCGTCGGCGCGTAGCCGGTAGGTGTCCTGCATCCAGCGGATCCGGTTGACGATGCCCCGGTGTGGCACGCACACGCCCTTGGGTCGGCCCGTCGAACCGGACGTGTAGATGATGTAGGCGAGGCTGTCCGGGCTGGCGCGCCGGGGCGGTGGGGTGGTCGGCCCCGGCTGCGTCGACTCGTCGTCCACGAGGCACCACCGCGCCGGGTCGACGCCGGGAACCCGGTCGAGCAGGTGGCGTTGCGCCAACACGACCGGCGGATCGGCGTCGTCGAGCTGGTAGCCCAGCCGCTCGGCGGGCAGGTCCGGGTCGAGCGGCACGTACGCCCCGCCGGCGACCAGTACCCCGAGCAGCGCGACGACCAGGTGGACCCCACGTTCGGCGACGACCCCGACCGGAGTGTCCACGTCGACCCCGCGAGCGCGCAGGCGATGGGCGAGGTGGTTGGCGCGGGCCACCAGGTCGGCGTAGCGCAGCACCCCGTCGTCGGCCAGCACGGCCACCGCGTCGGGCATCCGGGCGGCCTGCTCGGTCACCAGGTCGTGCAGGCACGTCTCGTCGGCTCGCGGCACGCCGGTAGTCCAGCACAACGCGCTGTCGGCGAGCTTTCGATCGGCTATCCCCACGGCCGACGCATGGTCCGACACCGGGGCGTTTGTCGCTAACCGGACAAGACGGTAAAGCCCCTGGTAGAGCACGCTTGGGGCAGGTGAGGAGACAGCGGATGTCGGGCCACATCCCCACTCTCCGGAGACACCCTCCATCGCGGGCGACGTCGCCCAACCGGCGCGTCGCCCACGTGCCCGACAACCCCACGCACCGTGGCTCCCCGCCCTGTCCGGCGTCGCTCATCCGCGCGTCCGACCGGGCGACCGAAGCAGAGAGGCCCTGTCATGGCGGCTCCTACCGCGACCGCAGCCCTGAACGCATCCGTCTTCGCGCCGGGTGACCAGATGCTGCTGACCGTCACGTACTCCGACGCCGACACCAAACCGCTGACCGTCACCATCGTGGTCACCGACGCGCAGGGCAACAGCAGCGCGCCGGTCAAGGTCACCGCGGTCATCGACCCGCTCACCGTGAGCGTCTCCGACAACTCCGGGCGTACCTGGACCCGGGTCTCCGACAACGGCTCCGTGGCCGTGTACCGGGCGGTGGCGTGATGCCCCGGGTCACCGTCCAGGTCCGTGACTCGGCCGGCAACACGGCGACGACCGGTGTCGACTACAGCCTGCGCCAACCGGTGCTCGGCGGCTACTACCTGTCCGGCGGGGCCGACCCCACCGCCGACATGGCCGGCGGCAACTTCCGCTCGCTGACCCAGTACCGCAGCTTCGCCGACGGCTTCATCTTCCCGGGCTACAACCGGCCGTGGCTGGTCAACCTGGGCAAGGCCGGCGTGCAGATGAACATGGTGCTGGAGTTGAAGCACTACGGCGCCGGCGACGCCGGGCCGCAGACCTTCACCGTGGACGGCGTCACCTACACCGTGCCGGCCCCGGCGATGACGATCCAGCAGCGCCCCGGCACCACCTGGCCGAAGGCGTACGGCTACACCCAGGTGCTCAACGGCCAGTGCGACGGGTTGTTCGCGCGTGCTCTGTCGCAGTACCGGGCGCTCGGCTTCGGGGTGAACATCCAACTCGCGTCCGAGTTGGACACCGACCACGAGTTCGGCACGACCGAGGCCGGCAAGGCGTACACCTGGGCCGAGTCGGACGCGCGGGCGGTGCAGGCCGTGACCTACATCGTCACCTGGTTCAAGGCCCGGACCCTGCCCACCGGGACGACCTTCTCGGTCGGTCTGGGCGGCTTCGACCGGGCGTGTTTCCAGCGCACCCACCCCGAGTCACTGATGTCGCGGCTGGACTACCTCCAGTGGAACGCCTACGCGACGGCCGTCGGGCAGACCGCGCTGGCCCGCTTCCGCCGGACGAAGGACTGGGCGGTGGCGGATCTCGGCCCGGTGGCGCTGTCCCGGCCGGTGATCATCGCGGAGTACGGGGTGCGCGCGGCCGAGATCCCCAACCAGCCAGCCTGGATCGCCACAGTTCCGGCGGCGATCGCCCAGCTCAACGCCGAGCGTGGGCCCCTCATCGCCCGGACCAACTACTTCAACTCCGGGTGGGGCACCCTGTCGCCGAAGTCGGCCGGGTTGGCCGCACTGCGCACCGCGTACGCCACTCGGCCGTACGTCTGACCGGGGCCGCCGGTCACTCGGCTTCGAGCTGATCGGCGTACGCGTCACGCAGTGCGGGCCAGCCGAAGTCCTTTGCCTCGGCGCCGCGGATGGGGCCGACCGGGTCGCCGTCGAGCAGCCGGTCGGCCACGTCGAGGCAGAGGTGCCAGCCGGCCGCGACCATCGGCAGCCTGCCCCGCTCGGCGACGGTGTGCCGCAGGGTGAGCCGGGTTCCGGCGCCCAGTGGGGTCAGCTCCCAGCGCAGCAGGTCGTCGCCCCAGGTGTACTCCAGCAGGTGGGGCGGCTCGGCTCGACGTACCCCCGCAGTCTGCTCCACGGAGGTCTCGCCGTCGACGAGCGTGAGCACGGCGGCGCCGGGGTCAGGCCCATCTCACTGCTCCTGACTGTCGAGGTGCTGTTCGAGGGCGTCCAGGTGCTGGCTCCACAGCTCGCGGTACGGGTCGAGCCAGCAGTCGACAGCTCGCAGCGGGCCGGGGTCGAGGCGGTAGATGCGTTGCCGGGCGGCCACCCGGCAGGAGACGAAGCCGGCCTCGCGCAGCACCCGCAGGTGTTTGGAGACGACTGGCTGACTCATGCCGAGCCCGTCGACCAGCTCGTTGACGCTGCTTTCGGCGTCGCGGAGCGCGTCGAGGATCCGGCGTCGGGTGGGCTCGGCGAGGACGGTGAAGGCGTCGGTCGACACCGACTCAATACGTCCCTGTCGCCATATGCGTTTCAAAGCATATGGCAGTGACCTCCGTCCCGGAGCGGCAGCCGAGGCGGCTATCTATGCTCGGAGCATGGAACTGCGGATCTTCACCGAACCCCAGCAGGGTGCCACGTACGACCAGCTTCTCGCGGTGGCGCGCCATGCCGAGGACGCCGGCTTCGGCGCGTTCTTCCGATCCGACCACTACCTCAAGATGGGCTCGGTGAGCGGCGACCCCGGCCCCACCGACGCGTGGACCACGCTGGCCGGACTGGCCCGTGACACCAGCCGCATCCGACTCGGCACGCTGATGACCGCCGCCACCTTCCGGCTGCCCGGCCCGCTGGCGATCACGGTGGCGCAGGTGGACCAGATGAGCGGCGGTCGCGTGGAGCTGGGCATCGGCACCGGCTGGTACGGCGACGAGCACACCGCGTACGGCATCCCGTTCCCGGCCCTGGGTGAGCGGTTCGACCGGCTCGAAGAGCAGCTCGCGATCATCACCGGGATGTGGGACACCCCGGCGGGCGAGACGTTCAGCCATCCGGGCCGGTACTACCCGGTCAGCGACTCCCCGGCCCTGCCCAAGCCGGTGCAGCAGCCCCGCCCTCCGATCCTGCTCGGCGGGATGGGGCCGAAGCGGACGCCCCGGCTGGCCGCCCGCTACGCGGACGAGTTCAACCTGCCGTTCGCGTCGGCGGCGGACTCGGCCGCGCAGTTCGACCGTGTCCGCGCGGCGTGCGGCGAGATCGGCCGCGACCCGGCGGAGCTGGTCTGGTCCAACGCGCTCGTGCTCTGCTGCGGCCGCAACGACGCCGAGGTGTCCAGCCGGGCCGCCGCCATCGGCCGCGACGCGGACGAGCTGCGGGCCAACGGCGTCGCCGGTACGCCCGACGAGGTCCTGGACACCATCGGCCGGTACGCGAAGATCGGCAGCCAGCGCATCTACCTCCAGGTGCTGGACCTCGGCGACCTGGACCACCTCGACCTGGTGGCGAGCGAGGTGCTGGCGAACCTGTGAGCCGGACGGCCGGTCAGGCGCGGTGCTGCGCGTGCCGACGCGGGTCGCCCAGCACGGTGTCCAGCCGGCCGTCGCGGTCACTGTCCACATAGGTGATGTCCGGTACGCCGTCACCGTCCACGTCGATCTGGACGATGTCGGCGACGCCGTCACCGTCGAGGTCGGTGACCACCTCGACCGACCCGTCCAGGTGCCGCGTCACGATCGACCGCGACTCGCCGACCGGCTCGCGGGGCGGTGGCCCGGGCGCAGGTACGGGCGTCGGCGCGGGCGCGGGCGCGGGTGTCGGACGGGGGCCGGGCGTGGGTCCCGGGTGGTTCGGCAGCCGGACGCCCGGCGGCGCGCTGGCCTGCCCGACCACACTGCCGGTCGGGTCCAGCTCCTCCTCGGAGGGGAAGACGTCACCTCGTGCGGCCGGATCACGGTAGCTGCTCATGGGCGTAGGGTTCCCCGACGACGACGAGAACAACCGTGCCCGATCGACCGGTGTCCCTGGTGCCCGGTTCGGCGGAAGATGTCGGGACCTACGCCACGGTCATGAAACGGGGGTCCGAGCGTGGAATTGCGCCGGAATCGGGGAGCCCGTGCGCTCGCCCTGGTGTGCGTACTCGGTGGAGTGCTTCTGTTGGTCTATCCCAGCGACCGCGCCCTGCTACGGACGATCATCGCGGTGGGCGCGATCGCGCTCGGCGCGGTGGCGCTGGTCAGCGCGTTGCGGCCGTTCCGGTTCGGAATCCACGCGGACGGGCTCAGCATCCGACGACCCGGTCTGCGCCGGGAGTTCCGGTGGGCCGAGGTCGAGACGGTGGTCCTCGACGAGCCGCCTCGGCGCGACGGTTACCCGACGCCGCCGAGGCTGTTGCTGGTGCCGGCACAGGCTCTGCCGCGTGAGCTGGTGACGGCTCGACACCCGCTCGACGGCCGGCCGGCCATCGAACTGCTCGTCCTCGACCAGGTCCGCGAGCAGCCCGAGCAGGTGGCCGAAGCGCTCACCCAGCATGCCGGAGACCGCTTCGTCGACCTGCTCGCCCGGCGGCGCGCCGCCTTCGCCATCCCGGATCTCACTGTCGGCCTGCGCGGTTATGCCATGGACCGGGTCGATCGGCTGATCCGGCGCGGCCAGGACGCCCTGCTGTCCGGCGACGCGGCGGCCCGGCAGGCAGCCCGGGGTGAGATCGAACGAGCCACCGCGGCCGGTCTGCCGATCGCCCAACGTGGTTACAACACGTCCCAGACGGATACGGTTCTGGACGCGCTCGTCGCCGCCCTGGCCGACCAGCAGTCCACCGATCGGGAGACCGCCACGTGACCACCCCGGGACCGAACGCCACCTCGACCGCAGCTCCCGAGGTGCCGCGCCGCAACTGGGCCGGCAACGTCCGCTACGCGGCCCGGGCGTTCCACCGGCCGACCTCGCTCGACGAGCTGCGCCGCCTCGTCGCCGGCAGCCGGCGCGTTCGCGCGCTGGGCACCGGGCACTCCTTCAACCGCCTCGGTGACACCGACGGCGACCTGGTCAGCCTCGCCGGCCTGCCCGAGAGCGTCGCGGTGGACCGCGAGCGCGCCCAGGTCACCGTGAGCGGCGCGATGCGCTACGGCGACCTCGCCCGACACCTGCACACCCAGGGGTACGCCCTGGCCAACATGGCCTCGCTGCCGCACATCTCGGTCGCCGGCGCGGTGGCCACCGCCACCCACGGCTCCGGCCCCACCCACGGCAACCTGGCCAGCGCCGTCGCCGGCCTGGAGCTGGTCACCGCCGACGGCGACCTGCTGCGGGTCGACCGCGACACCGACACGTTCGCCGGGATGGTGGTGGGGCTCGGCGCGCTCGGCCTGGTCACCCGGGTCACCCTGGACCTGGTGCCGACCTTCGAGCTGCGCCAGTACGTACGGCTCGACCTCGACCCCGACGCGTTGGACGAGGCGTTCGACTCGGCGTACAGCGTGAGTGTCTTCACCGACTGGCGTACGCCCCGACTGCGGGAGGTCTGGCGCAAGCAGTTCGCGGACCAGCCGCCCCCGGAGGCGGACTGGCTCGGCACCACCGCCGCCGCCCAGCCCCGGCACCCGGTCCTCGGCATGCCGTCGGAGAACTGCACCCCGCAACTCGGCGAGCCGGGCCCGTGGCACGAGCGGCTGCCGCACTTCAAGCTCGGCTTCACCCCGAGCAGCGGTGACGAGTTGCAGTCCGAGTACCACCTGCCGCGCAGCGCGGCGGCCGACGCCCTCGCCGCGCTGGCCGACGTGGCGCACCTGATCGCCCCGGTCCTGCACGTCTGCGAGCTGCGGACGGTGGCCGCCGACGAGCTGTGGCTCAGCCCCAACCACCAGCGGGACAGCTTCGTCGTCCACTTCACCTGGATCGCCGACACCGACGCGGTGCTGCCCGTGCTGGCGGCGGTGGAGGAGCGCCTAACGCGGTTCGCGCCGCGCCCCCACTGGGGCAAGGTCTTCGTCACCGACCCGACCGAGCTGGCCGCCCGCTACCCCCGCCACGCCGACTTCACAGCCCTGCTGACCACCCTGGACCCCAAAGCAAAGTTCCACACAAACCAGCTAGACCACTACTTCCCCCACTAACCCCCACTGCCCCCCCACTGCCCCCCCTGACCCCCCCACTAACCCCCACTGACCCCCGGTGATCATGAAGTTGTTGCCTCCGGGCGCGGCGTGTCGGCGCAACAACTTCATGATCACCGCGAGGAGGCGGGGGTGCGCAGGGTGGCGCGTTGGGCCGCGCGGGAGATGTCGCTGGGGGAGACGATTCCCGTCAGGCGGCCGTCGTCGCCTACCACCAGCGCTCGGCCGTCGGCGCATTCACTGAGCCGGGGGAGCAGGTCGTTGAGCTGTTCGCCCGGCTGGGCGAGTACCAGCTCGTCGGCCCGGCAGGCCACCTCGGCCAGCGTGGTCGACGCCCGTCGCTCGGCGGGTACGCCCCGCACCCGGTCGACGGTGACCAGGCCGCTCGGACGGCCCTGCTCGGTCAGCGGCAGCGCCGAGTGCCGGTACGCGAAGAGGTAGTGGTCGACGAAGTCGGCGACAGTCATGTCCGCCGAGGCGGTCTGCGGCTGCGGCG
Source organism: Micromonospora sp. NPDC049102 (assembly GCF_043197485.1). Lineage (NCBI taxonomy): Bacteria > Bacillati > Actinomycetota > Actinomycetes > Micromonosporales > Micromonosporaceae > Micromonospora > Micromonospora sp. NPDC049102. The sequence continues at coordinate 197,023 of NZ_JBICTE010000007.1, forward strand.
TCATCACGTCGACGACCCGGATTCCGCGCAGCGCGGTTCCGGTGCGGGCCTGCCGCTCCTCCATCCCGGCGGCGCCGATCAGGAACCAGCCGATCAGCGCCAACCAGAGCCCGCCGAAGCCGACCCCGGACAGGAACTGCCACAACCCGAGGCCGATGAGCAGCGCGCCGAGGACCCAGCCGGCCCGTGCGGCGACCACGGACGCCCGGGTCCGGTCGCCGGTGGCCCTCCACACCGCGGCGCGCAGCAGCCGGCCACCGTCCAGCGGCGCTGCCGGCAACACGTTGAAGATCGCCAGCAGCACGCTGATACCGGCCAGCCACGCGACCGCGCCGAAGAGCAGCCCACCCTGCCCGGCGAGCGCGATCAGCAACGCGATGGCGCCGAAGAACGCCCCGAGCAGCAGGCTGACCAGCGGGCCGACACCCGCGATGCGCAGTTCCGCGCCGGGGTCGCGTGGCTCGCCCTTGAGCTCGGCCACTCCGCCGAACAGCCACAGGGTGATGCCGTCGACCGTCAGCCCGTTGCGCTTGGCCACCACGGCGTGCGACACCTCGTGGGCGAGCAGGCCGACGAAGAAGACCACCGCCGCCGCCAGACCCGCGAGTGTGTACGCCACGGGTGAGCGGTCCGGGTACGAGCGGGGGAACTGGTTGGCGGCCAGCCCCCACGCGATCAACGCGAAGATGACCAGAACGCTCCAGTTGACGCCGACCGGCACCCCCGCGATCCGACCGAGCCGAAAACTCGCCCTCATCCTCGGCTCATACCCCCGGCTGGGCGAGCCATGCGACACGCGTCGCTCAGATCGTCGTTCCGACGTGTGCAGCCGCGGCCGTGGGTGCCGGCGAGCGGTATGACACAGAGTAATATTTAGACCTGTGTGTCATACCGCTCTACGTCGAGCTGCCCTGCCGGTCAAGGTGGCGGACTTGGCTGAGATCACCTGTCGGCAGGTATCAGCGTCGGGGCGTTTCGCTGGCGATCGTCGCCTCCCGGGGCAGCGCCGCCGCCCGCACCGCCCAGTCCAGCGCGTAGTCGGCGATCGCCTCCCAGCCGGGCGCTCCGACGGTGAAGTGCGACCGGTCGGGGAACTCCTCGTACGCGGTGAGCGCCCGGGACTTCTGGTAGAGCCCCGCGTTGGCGCGGACGACCGACGCCGGCACCACGTGGTCCTGCCCGCCGGCCATCAGCAGCAGCGGCGCCCGGTCGACGCGTCCGGTGTCGACGCGGGCGGGTGAGCGCGGGTCGACGTTGGCGAACGCGCCCTCGAAGAACACCCGTCCCGCGCCGGGTACGGCGTAGCGCTGCCAGGCCCGGTCGGACTCCGCACGGCTGAGCGTGTTGCCGAAGGTGTAGGCGAAGTCGTCCGGGGTGAACGGCACGGCCTTGCCACGGTTGGCGGGGTTGCGCAGGATCGGGAAGCCGGAGCGCAACTGGCTCAGCGGCACCTTGAGTACTCCCTTGATCGCCGCCGGGTGCACCCCCACGACCGCGGCGCCGAGCCCCCGGTCGGCGAGGACCTGGGCGAACAGCCCACCGAACGAGTGACCCATGATGATCGGTGGTCGTGGGAGCGCCCGGATGATCCGGTCGTAGTGGGCGACGATCGTGGCCATGCTCTGCTCGGCGATCGGGCTCGGATCGTCGCGCAACTGCTCCACGGACCGGTCCATCCCGGGCCAGGACGGCGCGATCACGTGCATCCCGCGCTCGGTGAAGCGGTCGGCCCACCCGTCCCAGCTGCGCGGGGTCATCCAGAGCCCGTGGATCAGCACGACCGTGTCGACCTGGCCCTGCGGTGTGGCACCCATCGCGTCCTCCCGGTGTCGCGGCGTCCGGCGGCGCGCTTACCCGGTGCCGCGCTGGGAATTCCTCGTGGCACGCCCCTGACAAATGTCACGGCCGGAACATGACGGCCGCTTCAGGAGTCGAGGTCCGCGACACCCGAGCATTTATGGCATGACGAGTACGGATCCGGCCGTCGAGCTGAACGGCCTCACCAAGACCTTCGGTACGGTCACCGCGGTCGACGGGCTGAGCCTGCGGGTGCAGCCCGGCGAGGTGGTGGCGTTCCTCGGCCCCAACGGGGCGGGCAAGACCACCACCATCGACATGCTGCTCGGCCTGGCCCGTCCGGACGCGGGCACGGTCCGCGTCCTGGGCGGCACCGCCGACGACGCGGTGGCCCGGGGTCGGGTCGCCGCCGTACTCCAGACCGGTGGGCTGCTCAAGGACCTCACCGTCGGCGAGACGGTACGGATGACCGCGCACTTCTACCGGCACACCCGGCCGGCCGCCGAGGTGCTGGAGCGCGCCGGGATCGCCGACATCGCCGACCGGGTCGTCGGGCGGTGCTCCGGCGGTCAGCAGCAGCGGCTGCGCTTCGCGTTGGCGCTGCTGCCGGACCCGGACCTGATGGTCCTCGACGAGCCGACCACGGGGATGGACGTCGAGGGCCGCCGGGACTTCTGGCAGGCCCTGCGCCGCGACGCCCGCGACGGCAGGACCGTCATCTTCGCCACCCACTACCTCGACGAGGCGGACGCGTACGCCGACCGGATCGTGCTGGTCCGGCAGGGACGGATCGTCGCCGACGGCACCACCGCGGAGATCAAGAACCTGGCCGCCGGTCGTACCGTGCGGGCCACCCTGCCCGGCGCGGACCAGGCCGTGCTCGCCGCGCTACCCGGCGTGGACGCCGTTGAGGTGCGCGGCGACAGCGTGCTGGTGCGTACCGGCGACTCCGACGCGATCGCCCGTCACCTGCTCACCCGGACCGCAGCCCGGGACGTGGAGATCACCTCCCGCAACCTCGAGGACGCCTTCCTCGCCCTGACCACCGAGCGCATCGGAGCCTGAGATGTCCACCCTGCCGGCCACCCCCGCCGCCACTCGCGCCGACCGTCCCGCCCCGCCCGATCGCCGGCTGCCCGCCCTCGGTGGCTTCGCCCCGGCCGTCCTCGGCATCGAGGTGCGCCGGGTGCTGCGCAACCGTCGTACCCTCGCCTTCACGCTGATCATGCCCGGCGTCTTCTTCCTCATCTTCGGCCTGCCGCAGCGGGGGCAGACCCTGGACAACGGCCGACCCGTGACGGCGTACGTCATGATCAGCCTCGCCGTGTACGCGGCGATGGTGGCGACGACAAGCGCGGGCGGCGCGGTCGCCACCGAGCGGGCGTTGGGTTGGAGCCGGCAGCTACGGCTCACCCCGCTGCGGCCGACCGCGTACGTGGCGACGAAGGTGGCCACCGCGATGACCCTCGGCCTGATCGCGGTCGTCATCGAGTTCGTGGTGGGCGCGGCGGCCGGCGTCCGCCTTCCGCTGGACGTCTGGCTGCTGGCCGGGCTGGCCGCGTGGATCGGCTCGCTGGTCTTCGCCGCGTTCGGCCTGTTCATCGGCTATCTGGTGCCGGCCGAGAACGTCATGCAGTTCATCGGGCCGATCCTGGCCGTGCTCGCCATGTTCGGCGGGCTGTTCGTGCCGGTGGAGGTGCTGCCGCACGTGCTTCAGCAGGTCGCGAAGTTCACCCCGGTGTACGGCATGGGTGAGCTGGCCCGCGCCCCGCTGACCGGCGCCGGCGTGAGCATGGCCGGTGTGGCCAACATGGTCTTGTGGACCGTGGCCTTCGGTGTCGGCGCGACCCGGCTGTTCCGCCGGGACACCGCGCGGGTCTGACCGGTCCGACCGCTAGCGTGAACCCGATGGACCTTCCGACGGGGCAGCCCCGGCCGATGCACCGCCACTGGCGGTACATCGGCTGGCTGCTGGCCGCCGTGTGGTTGTTCTTCCTCAACGTGCCGATCTCCACGGCGCTGCACCAGCCGGAGTTGTGGCGGCGGGTCGTCGGTGTGACCGCTCTGGTCGGCTTCGGCCTGGGCTACGTGCTGCTGTTCCAGTGGGCCCGCCGGCTGCGCCAGTTGCTGCTGCCGATCCCAGCCGGGCGGGCGCGGGTGGCCCTGCTGTTGCTGCTCGCGGTGGGCCTGGTCAGCATCCCGGGCACCGACGGAGACTGGTTGGCGATCCTGGTCTACGTGGCCGCGGCCGGGGTGTTCCTGCTGCCGCTGTGGGAGGCGCTGGCCACCGTGGCGCTCTGCGCCGTGACCCCCGCGCTGGCGTCCCGGCTGGTGCCGGGGTGGGAGTCGGAGAACGGCATCGTCTTCGCGGTGCTGCTCGCCTCGTTCGCCATGTTCGGCGTGTCCGGGCTGGCCCAGCGCAACAGTGAACTTCAGGCCGCCCAGCGGGAGATCGCCCGGCTCGCCATCGCCGAGGAACGGGCTCGTGCCGCTCGTGACCTGCACGACATCCTCGGGCACTCACTGACCGTGGTGGCGATCAAGGCCGAGTTGGCCGGACGGCTCATCGAGGTCGACCCCGGCCGGGCCGCCCACGAGATCGCCGAGGTGGAGCAGTTGGCGCGGGCGGCGTTGGCGGACGTACGGCAGACCGTCGGGGCGTACCGGGAGGTCACCCTCGCCGGTGAGCTGGCCGGCGCCCGATCCGCGCTCGCTGCGGCGGGCATCGCGGCGGAGGTGCCGGCCGAGACGCCGGAGCTGCCGCCCGAGTGGGACCGGCTGTTCGGCTGGACGGTGCGTGAAGGGGTGACCAATGTGGTCCGACACAGCGGGGCGCGGTGCTGCACCATCCGGGTGCACCCGGACGGGGTCGAGGTCGACGACGACGGTCGGGGGCCGTCCACTCCCGAGTCCGCCGGATACGGGCTCGTTGGTCTGCGAGAGCGGGCCCGCCGGTTGGATGCCGTGGTGAGCGTGGGTCGGCGGTGGGACGGCACCGGTTTCCTGCTGCGGGTGCACGCTCCGGTGGAGGTCCGGTGAGCGGCTCGGCCACGCCGATCCGGCTGCTCCTCGCCGACGACCAGGCGCTGGTGCGTGGCGCGCTGGCCGCGCTGTTGTCGCTGGAGCCGGACCTGACCGTGGTGGCCGAGGTGGGTCGGGGCGACGAGGTGGTGCCCGAGGCCCTGCGGCACACGCCCGACGTGGCCCTGCTGGACGTCGAGATGCCCGGCCTGGACGGGATCGCCGCCACCGCCGCGCTGCGGGCCGCCCGGCCAGCGTGCCGGGTGCTGGTGGTGACCACGTTCGGTCGGCCCGGTTATCTGCGTCGCGCGATGGAGGCCGGTGCGAACGGCTTCGTGGTCAAGGACACCCCGGCCCGGCAGCTCGCCGACGCCGTCCGTCGGGTGCACGCCGGCCTGCGGGTGGTCGACCCGACGCTGGCTGCGGAGACCCTGGCGACCGGGGCGAGCCCGCTGACCGAGCGGGAGACCGAGGTGCTGCGCGCGGCGCGGGGTGGCGGCGCGGTCGCCGAACTGGCGAGGGCGCTGCACCTGTCCGAGGGGACCGTGCGTAACCACCTGTCCGCGGCGATCGGCAAGACCGGCGCCCGCAACCGGGCCGCGGCCGTCCGCATCGCCGAGCAGAACGGGTGGCTGCTCGGCGACTGAACCGCCCGATCAGGCGGTCGGCGGTGGCGTGGCGAGCTGGTCGACGACCACGACGGTGCTGCCGGGCAGGACCTCGGCGAGCAGTTCGCGTTGACCGCTGCGGGTCACCCGGATGCAGCCGTTGGTGGTGTTCTCACCCAGGTCGTCGTCGTTGTACCAGGTGTGCAGACCGATGTGCGCGCCCTTGAGGCCGGTCGGTACCGCCTCCGGGTCGTCCGGCACCGAGCCCAGGGCGTAGATGTCCACCCCGCCGTAGACCTCCTCGGGCGGCGGGGTGCGGCCCAGGATGAAGGTCCGCCCGAGCGGCGTCTCCTGCCCCGACTGGCCGAGGCTCGTCTCCCAGGAACGCACCGCCTTACCGGCCCGGTACCAGGTGAGCCGGTGTGTCCTGCGCTCCACCACGATCTGGTCGCGCAGGGCGACGGTGTCGAAGCCGCCCGGTGGCAGCCAGGCGAGTTGCCGGTTCGCCGACGGCAGCAGGACGGCCGTCCAGCCGGCCCGCCGTTGGGCGATCGGTACGGTCAACTCGACACCGGCGAGCGTCGGCTCGACGAACGCCAACGGTCGGCCGCCCGGGGAGTCGTACGCGGCGATCCGGCGGGTCGGGTGCACGCCCTCGGTCAGCGGGGTGGTGTCCATGGTGGCCGGGTCGGCGGGGAAGCCCTTGGGCGCGGGGTCGTAGTCGAGCACCGGCAGCCCGGCCGGGGCGGGCGCGGCCGGGGGGACCGACTCCTCCGGACTCTGCTCGACGCTGCTCGGCGTCGGATCGGCGGCCACCGCCCGCTGGCCCTCGGGGGCCGTCGAGCGTGGCGTGAGAGCCTGCCCGACCAGCAACGCGACGACCAGCAGCACGGGTACGGCGACCGCGCCAGCGATCCAGCCGGCGCGACGACGGGACGGGGACATTCGGTCAAACGGCACCAAACCACTCTATGGCGGTGGACGCCTCGGGACTCCCGGTTCGGCGATACCCGCCCACCGGAGGTCCCGGGGTCGGTCAGACCCGTGCGCCGATGTGGATGGCCACCGCGTCGTGCGCCGGCACGTTCGCGGCGTGTTGCAAGGACTGTCAATCCATGGACATTCGTCACTGTGTGTCACCTGAGGTGGGTATCCACAACGCATCGCGGTGCCACTCGGTTCGATCGCGGCCGAGAATTTTTCGCCCACTGGTGATCCGCCGGGCCCGCCGTTCCGTACTGGATGGGGGAGCAGGGGTCGGCCGGTGGTGCGCCGCCGCGAGACGATCGAGGAGCAGATGGCCCGGGCAAAGCAGAACCAGAAGGCCACCGAGGTCCGGACCAGCACCAGCAGTCGGGGGGTGCGGACCCGGTCCCGCTCAGCGACCATGTTGCTGATCGCGTCGATGCTCGCCGCGTTCTGGGCGGCGACCATGCTGACCGGCACCGGTCAGATGGCGTACGCGTACGGCTTCTTCTTCACCGAGTTCTTCGCCGGGGTGATCGCCCTGGTGTCGCTGAGTCTCACCGTGATGCTGGGTCTCGTCGCCACCGACCGGCTGGTGCTGAACATCTCGCACCGCGTGCTGATGCAGTCCGCGCACCGCGCCACCGGCGTCCTGGGCGTGGCCGGGCTGTTCTTCCACGTCCTCACCAAGATCGCCACGGGTCGGGCGGCGGCGACCGACTCGCTCGTGCCGTTCATCGGTGGCCGGGGGCTCTACGTCGGCCTCGGCACGGTGGCCGCCCTGCTGATGGTCAGCGTGATCTGGACCGGCATCATCCGGGCCCGCTTCGCCGGCGTCGGTCCCAAGTGGCTCTGGCGGGCCCTGCACTCCGCCGCGTACCTCGCCTGGCCCTTCGCGATCATGCACGGCCTCAACGCCGGTCGGGCCGCCGCGTCCTGGGTGGTCCTCAGCTATTTCGCGTGCGTCGTGTTGGTCGTGCTGGCGCTGCTGGTCCGACTCTCGGTCACCATCGGTCGGCGCAGCCGTGAGCAGCACCAGGCCGCTGTGCGCAACGCGGCGCTGGCCGGGCGGGGCACCGAGGAGGGCCGCGGGCGTTTGCTGCTGGCCGGCCTGGGCCGCCGTCGCGAGACCAGCGAGGACAAGCGCCCGGCCTGGGCGGAGGCCACCACCGCCACCTGGACGGCCCCGGCCGGCCCACGGCGGCGCGACCCCGAGCGGTTCACCGTTCCGGTGGTGCCCGAGCCCGGCTCGCTGGTCGAGCCGACCCGGCCCAGCCGGCGTCGCCGGGACGAGGAAGCCGCCCGGCAGAACCGTCGCGAAGAGATGGAGACGACGGCGACCCGCCGCTCCGCGCGCCGCAGCGCCGAGGAGGAGATGGAGACGACGGCGACCCGCCGGCGCGCCTCGCGCAGCCGCGACCGGGACGAGGAGACCGCCCCGACCCGTCGCCGTCGCGCCGAGGAGCCGGCGGCCGAGCGGAGCAGCCGTCGGTCCCGTTCCGAGGACGAGGACGCCCGGTACTCGGCACCGCCTCAACGGACCCTCGCCGAGCCCGAGGAGCCGTGGGACAGCCCGCGCCGCTGGCAGGCCGCCGAGCCGATCTCGGCCGGTCCGGTCTCCGCCGAGCCGATCTCGGCCGGTCCGGTCTCCGCCGGTCCGGTCTCCGCCGGCCCGATCTCCGCCGGCCCGATCTCCGCCGGCCCGATCTCCAGTGGTCCCATCTCGGCGGCGCCGCGTAGCGGCAGCGGCCGGCACAGCGCCGAGGGCGACCTCCCGGAGGAGCCCGACTACTGGCGCCCGCCGGCCCGGTACGTCCCCGAGGAGGTGCCGCCGCCCGTCGACGACACCCCGACCCTCGTCGACCTGGCGTCGCGGCGGGCCCGGCGGGCCGCCGGCGAGGGCCGTTCCGCCAAGCGCCGCAAGGCCAGCGCGGACGCCGTGGACGGGGCGTACTGGGCCGGGCTGCGGGGTGAGGCGAAGTGATGCGGACGACCGTGCCTCCGGTGGCCTGCGTCGGTGAGCCTCGGCTGACCGCCGGCTTCGCCGAGTTCGGTCGACTCGACCTGGCCGCGCACGAGGAGGTGCACGGCCCGATCGGCCCGATGGAGCCGGCGCAGCTCCTCCAGCTCGCCGAGGGCATGCAGCTCAAGGGCAAGGGCGGCGCGGGCTTCCCGTTCGCCCGCAAGCTGCGCGCGGTGCTCGAGTCCTGTGAGCGGCAGGACCTCGCCGCGGTGGTGGTGGTCAACGCCACCGAGGGAGAACCGGCGAGTTGGAAGGACAAGGTGCTGCTGACCCGCGCTCCGCACCTGATCCTCGACGGCGCGGCGCTGGCCGCGTACGCGCTGGACGCCGACGAGATCGTCATCGGCGTGGCGGACGACGGGGTCGGCCGGGACTCGCTGATGGAGGCGCTCGACGAGCGCCGGATGCCGGTGCCGACCACCATCGTCACCGTGCCGCACCGGTTCATCTCCGGCGAGGGCGGTGCCCTGGTCAACGGGATCAACGGGTTGCCGCACATCCCGCCCGGCACCAAGAAGCGTTCCAGCGACTCCGGGGTCAGCGGGCTGCCGACCCTGCTGTCCAACGCCGAGACGTTCGCCCAGCTCGCCGTCGGCGCGCGGCTCGGCCCGTACGAGTACGCGGCGCTCGGCACCGACGACGAACCGGGCACCGTGCTGCTCACCGTGACCGGCGCGGCAGCCCGTCCGGCCGTGGTGGAGTGCACCGCCGGCATGCCGCTGCGTGACGTCCTCGACCTGTGCGAGGTGCCGGACGTCCAGGGCATCCTGATGGGCGGCTACCACGGCAAGTGGATCACCGCTGAGGCGGCGGAGAAGGCCGAGGTCTCCCGCAAGGGCCTGGCAGCGGTCGGCGGCACCCTCGGCGCGGGCATCATCATCCCGGTCGGGGTCGACACCTGCCCGCTCGGTGAGGCCGCGCAGGTGGTGCGTTACCTGGCCGGGGAGTCCGCCGGCCAGTGCGGCCCGTGCAAGATGGGCCTGCCGGACCTGGCCCGCGCGGTCGACCTGGCCGTCGCCGGCAGCCAACCGGCCGACGTCGTCCGGGCCGCCGCTGGCGAGGTCAAGGGCCGGGGCGCGTGCAGCCACCCGGACGGTACGGCCCGGTTCGCCCTCTCCGCGATCGAGGTCTTCGCCGACGAGCTGCGGCTGCACAGCACCGGCGACGGCTGCGGCCGGCGGGTCAAGGGCGTCATGGGGCTGCCCGGCGCACCCGACCCCGACCCGCAGAGGCTCACCCTGGACTGGTCCCGTTGCGACGGGCACGGGCTCTGCGCGCACGTGGTGCCGGACTTCATCCGGCTCGACGGCAACGGCTATCCGGCGTTCCCGGCCACGCCCGTGCCGACCTGGCTGCGCGAGGGCGCCCTCAAGGCCGTCAAGGTCTGCCCGGAACTCGCCCTGCGCCTCGCGAAGGCCGAGTAGGGAAAGGCACCGACCACCACACCCGTCGAACGGAGCAGCGGATGCGCAAGCGGATCGGGCGGACAGTCATCGTGGGGGCGCTCGTGGGCCCGCTGCTGCTCGCGCTGACCGCCGGCATGCTCGGGGCGGTCAACCCGTGCGGCTTCGCGTTGCTGCCCGCGTACCTCTCGCTGCTTGTCGCCGGGGCGACGGACGCCCGCGGCGCGGTCGGTCGCGCGCTCACCGCGGCGGCCGGGCTGACCCTGGGGTACGTGGTGGTCTTCGGCGCCTTCGGTCTGGCGCTCGCGCCGCTGGCCGGCTGGCTGCGGCCCCGGCTGCCGTGGCTGACCGTGGTGCTCGGGCTGCTGCTGGTCGCGGCCGGTTGCTGGCTGCTCGCCGGCCGGCGACTGCCCGCGCCGGGCTGGACGGCGCGCGCGCCCCGGCTGACCAGGTCGTGGCCGTCGATGGCGCTGTTCGGCGCGGCGTACGCGCTGGCCTCGCTCGGCTGCGCCATCGCACCGTTCCTGGCCATCGTGGTGACCAGCCTCCAGGCCGGCTCGACCGGGCGCGGGCTGGCCCTGTTCGGCGCGTACGCCCTCGGGATGGGCCTGGTGGTCGCGGTCGCCGCGCTCGGCGTGGCGCTGCTGCGCGACTCGCTGGTGGCCCGGTTGCGCGTCGCCGGTGCGCTGGTGCCCCGGCTCAGCGGCCTGGTGCTGCTGCTGGCGGGCGGCTACGTCGCCTGGTACGGCCGGTACGAGCTACGGCTGGCCGCCGGCCGGCGAGAGGCCCTCGAAGACCCGGTCATCCAGGCAGCCTCGCAGGTGCAGCATGCCCTGGCCGACACCGTCGACAAGCTGGGCCCAACAGTGCTCCTGGCCACCCTGGCGGCGCTGCTGATCCTGGCAGCCCGCACCGCACGCTCCCGCCGTCCACACCCACCCACCCAGCCCCCACCCACCCAGCCACCCAGTCCCCACCCACCCAGCCCTGTCGATCATGAAGTTATTGCCCTGACACGCCGAGGTGAGGGGCAATAACTTCATGATCGACAGGGGGCGCGGGCGGGGACAGGGGGAGGGGGCGGGGGCGGGGACAGGGGGAGGGGGCGGGGGGCGGGGACGGGGGGGCTGTTAGCGGGGGGTGAGGCGGTTGGTGCCTAGGCGGTCTTGGAGGACTTCGGGGATCAGGACGCTGCCGTCGGGCTGCTGGTTCTGCTCCAGGATGGCCGGGAAGAGGCGGCTCGTGGCCAGGGCGGAGCCGTTGAGGGTGTGCACGAAGCGGGTCTGCTTGCCGCCCGGCTCGCGGTAGCGGATGGCCGCCCGGCGGGCCTGGTAGTCGCCGGCCCAGGAGACCGACGAGACCTCCTTGTACTTGCCGGTACTCGGCATCCACACCTCGATGTCGAGGGTCTTCTTCATCGACGCGCTGGCGTCACCTGCGGACAGCAGCGTGCGCTGGTAGTGCAGGCCCAGCCCCTCGACCAGGCTCTCGGCGTGGGCGAGCATCTCCTCCAACGCCGCGTCGGCCTGCTCCGGCAGGGTGAACTGGAAGATCTCCACCTTGTTGAACTGGTGCCCGCGTACGGTGCCGCGCTCGTCCGAGTGCGACCCGGCCGACTCCCGGCGGTAGCACGGCGTGTACGCGAACGCCTTCAACGGCAGCTTCGCGGTCTCCAGGATCTCGTCCTGGTACGCGCCCAGGATCGCCGTCTCGGACGTGGGCAGCAGGAACTGCCCGCGCGGCGCGGAGGCGGCGTCCAGGTGGTAGACGTCGTCGTAGAACTTGGGGAACTGACCGGCGGCGAAACCGGCCGAGTCCAGCAGGAGGTGCGGCGGAAGCAGGAACTCGTACCCGGCCTTGATGTGCTGGTCGACGAAGTAGTTGAGCAGCGCCCACTCCAGCCGCGCGCCGACGCCCGTGTAGATCCAGAAGCCGGAGCCGCCGAGCTTGACGCCGCGCTCGTAGTCGACGAGACCGAGCGCGCGGGACAGCTCCACGTGGTCGCGGACCTTCTCGATCGCCGGGGGCGAACCGAAGGTCTTGACGACCCGGTTGGCCTCCTTGCCGCCGGGGAGGATGTCGTCGGCGGGCAGGTTCGGCAGCTCGCTCATCGCGTCGCGCAGCCGGGCCTGCACCTCGTCCAACTGGGACTCCAGCTCGGCGAGCTGCTTGCGCTCCGCCTCGGGGGCGGTGACCTGCGGTTCGGTGCCCGCGCGCTTCGCCTGCGCGTACGCCCGGGCCTCGGCCTTGCGGCGCTGCCGCTCATTGTCGATCTCCGTGATCAGGGAGCGGCGTTCCTGATCGAGTCGCTGGATCTCGTCCAGGGAACGGGTGACCTCGGCGGGATCCAGTCGCTTCGCCAGTGCGGTCGCCACCGCCTCGCGATCCTTCCGGATCAACTCCATGTCGAGCATGCTGCTCCGTACGCCTCCGTCCGGGGTTCACTGGTGAACCATCAGATGCTACCGTCGCGCACGTTTCCACCCGACTACGGGGAGCGCGACCGGTTTCTACAGCCGGATCGGCATCAGCACGGAGTAGGTGTCCTCGTCGTCCGGGCGTCGGACGGCCAGCGGGGCGATCGGCCCGTCCAGCTCCAGGACCAGTTGCGGTCCGCCGGCCGCGTCCAGGGCGTCGAGCAGGTACTCGCCGTTCACCCCGAACCGCAGCCCGGCTTCCGGCCCAGTCACCAGGCCGGTCAGCTCGGCGGGGTGCAGCAGTCGCAGGTCACCCGAATCGTCGAGGCCCAGGACGGAGATCGCCAGCGGCGTGCCGGCGTACTCGCGGGCCAGCGTGGGGGCGGCCGGGTCGCGCAGCGCGGCGCGCAGAGCCACCACGTCCACCGGGATGCGGTACGCGGCCGGCCGCGCGCCGACGGCCTCGCGCAGCAGCCGCCGGTAGTCCGGAAAGTCGTACGGCAGGGCGGTGCCCGCGAGCGTCCGGCCGGCCACCGTCACCCGCAGCTCTGTGCCGGCCACCGTCAGCCGTACCGGCCCGTCGTCGGTGTCCAGCAGCCGGCGCAGCCGGTCGACGAGGTCCACCGGCACCAGTACCCGCGCGGGCGGCCCGTCGACGGCCGCTCCTGCCCGGGCCAGTGCGAGGCGGTGCCGGTCGGTGGCGACCAGGCGCACGCCGTCCGGCTCGATGTCGAGCAGCATCCCGGACAGGGCCGGTATCTCCGGGTCGACGCCCACGGCGAAGCGCACCGCGTCGAGCGCGGCGGCCAGCTCGGCGGGGGAGAGGAGCAGCGTGGTGACCACGGCTCGGACCGGGTCGACCAGGGTCCGCAGCCGCGTGATCTCGCGGCGGGCGTCGGCGAGCCCGTCGGCCAGTCGGCGCAGGTACGCGTCGAGCAGCCGGTGCACCTCGGCCGGCTCGGCGCGTACGGCGGCGGCGATGTCCGGTACCGGCACGCCGACCCGACGCAGCCCCGCGATCAGCCGGGCCGGGGCGATCTGCTCGTCGGTGTACCAGCGGTAGCCGGTCACCGGGTCGACCAGGGCCGGCGTCAGCACGCCCGCCGAGTCGTAGAAGCGCAGCGCGCTGACGGTCAGGCCGCTGGCCCGGGCCAACTCGCCGATGCTGTGCAGGTCGCTCACCACGTCGGGCATCCTGCCCCCTCGACCTGGTCGAGGGTCAAGCGGCCGGGTGCGCCGGGGCCGTCTCGTCCCGCTCGAGCACCCGGAAGGTGAGCCCGGCGCGGACCAGCCGGTCGAGCAGGGCGTCCCCCATCGCGCTGACCGGGGTGAGCTGGCCGGCGGTCGGCGGCAGGTCGTCGAGCGCCAGGCACAGCGCCGACTCGGCGAGCATCTTCGCCGTCTCGTCGTAGCCCGGGTCGCCGCCCGCGACCTCGGTGACCACGCGCTGCCCGCCGCCGACGCCGACGAACCGGACCCGGAACCAGGACGACGCCCGTTGCTGCGCGGTGGGCCCCTGCCCGGAGGCGAGCCGCCCGAGCAGCCACCGCCGGGTCGGCGGCACCTTCACCAGGCCGATCAGCGCGCCGAGCCCCACCGCGCCGACGAGCACGGTCGGCAGCCGCTTCAGCGCGGCGAAGTGCCGGTAGCGGAAGTCCGGGCCGTACTCCGGGCGGGCCGCAGCCGACCGGCGGACGACCTGGGGGTCGATGGTCGGTAGCGGCACGGTCCAGATGCCCAGCTCCGCGCTGCGGGCCAGCCGGCCGGGCACCGCGCGCACCCGGCGGTCGGTGGGGCGCGGCTCGACCGCCCGACGGGCCCGGGCGGCCCGGCTGGCCTCCCCGGTCCGGGCGAACGCCGTGAGCGCCGAGTGGTAGGTGCCACCGGAGAAGCGGGCGCCGGCTCGCACGTAACCGTCCACGGTGATCGGTTCACCGGCCGGCAGGTGCTTGACGGTGAACCAGACGCCCAGGTCGTGCGGGACGGAGTCGAACCCGCAGGCGTGCACCAGCCGGGCACCCGTGCGGGTCGCCTCGGCGTGGTGACGGACGTACATCAGGTCGACGAACTCCGGCTCGCCGGTGATGTCCAGGTAGTCGGTGCCGGCCCGGGCGCAGGCCCCGACCAGCGGCTCGCCGTGGTGGACGTACGGCCCGACGGTGCTGGCGACCACCCGGGCGCTCTGCGCCACCACGCGCAGCGAGTCGGCGTCGGTCACGTCGGCGTGCAGCAGCGGCAGGTCGACAAGCGTGGGGTCGATCGCGGCGAGCCGGTCGCGCACGGCGGCGAGGCGACCGGGGTCGCGGCCGGCCAGCGCCCAACGCAGACCGGGCGGCGCGTGCCGGGCCAGGTATTCCGCCGTCAGCCCGCCGGTGAAGCCGGTCGCGCCGAACAGCACCACGTCGTACGTACGCTCGCCCGTCATCGCCCGAGTCTGCCACCCGTCATCGCCCAGCGCCGATCCCGCTGACGCGGGTCACGGCGTGAACACGGCCCGCACGCATCCGTCGGCGCGGTCGGCGAACAGCGCGTACCCCCGTGCGCCGTCGCCAAGGGGGAGCCGGTGGGTGGCCAGGTGTTCGGTCCGCAGCTCGTCGCGGGCCATCCGGTGCAGCAGCATCGGTACGTCCCCCAGGTCCGGCCGACGTGCCCCGCGCACCGTGAGTCGCCGGTCGGTGACCGCGCCCAGGTCGAACGCGTCGACGAACCCGCCGGTTCCACCGAGCACCACCACCACGCCGTCCTTGCGGCAGGCGTGCACCGCCTCGCGCACCGCGTCCGGACGGT
Organism: Micromonospora sp. NPDC049102; assembly: GCF_043197485.1. Classification (NCBI taxonomy): domain Bacteria; kingdom Bacillati; phylum Actinomycetota; class Actinomycetes; order Micromonosporales; family Micromonosporaceae; genus Micromonospora; species Micromonospora sp. NPDC049102. The sequence continues at coordinate 212,045 of NZ_JBICTE010000007.1, forward strand.
CGGCACCGGTGAACCGGTCGGCGACCGAGCGGGGCCGTGGCGGGCCGACCGCGACCACGCACACGTCCGGGCCTCGCCCACCACTGCGTTCGCACAGCTCCGCCGCCACGTCGGTGCGGCGGTAGTCCAGCGGCTCCGCCCCGGCGTGCCGTTCGGCCATCCGCAGCCGTTCCTCGTGCCTGTCGACGACGAGCACCCGGGCCGCCCCGCGCAGCACGGCGGCCCGGGCGGTCAACTGGCCGACCGCCCCGGCGCCCCAGACCGCCACCACGTCGCCGGGCCGTACCTCGCCCAGCTCGGCCGCCAGCCAGCCGGTCGGCGCGGCGTCGGCGGCGAACAGCGCCCGGTCGTCGTCGACCGCGTCCGGCACCCGGAACGCGCCCACGTCGGCGTACGGCACCCGCACGTACTCCGCGTGCCCGCCGGCGAAGCCGCCCGCCGCCCGGGGCCGACCGAAGCAGCCGGCGTCCGAACGGCCCCAGCCCGGATCGACGCTCGCCACGTCGACGCCGGCATTGTCGCAGCACGAGTGCCGGCCTCGGCGGCACTGCCAGCAGCCGCCGCACGCGACGCTCGCGCCGACCACCACCCGGTCGCCGACCCGGTGCCCCCGGATCGCCGGCCCGACCTCGACCACCTCGCCCACGAACTCCGCCCCCAGCACGTCACCGGCGCTCAGCAGCGGGTCCCGTCCCGCCAACAGCGGCAGGTCGCCGCCACAGGTGGCGCTGCGACGGACGCGTACGATGACGTCCCGCTCGTTGCGCAACTCCGGGTCGGGCACCTCGCGTACCGCCAGTTCGTCGGCGGCCACCCAGCACAGCGCCCTCACCCGCGGACCCTCGGGCGGTCCACCGCCGAGCGGTCCGCACGCAGCACCTCACCGGCCTCCACGCGCTGCTTGACCTGGCGCAGGGTCCGCCGGACCAGCATTCGCGGATCGTCGCCGACCAGGTGGGCGGCGAGCCCGGCCGTCGCGGTGGCACGGGGCAGTGGGCGGGCGGCGAGCTCGGTGCCCCGGTCACCCGGGGCCTGCCGCACCCGCACCTCCACCACACCGTCCAGGCGGCGCAGCGGCTCCGGCCACCGGCCGCCGGGAAGCACCTGCTCGGGAGGCCGATCCACCGTCACCACCTCCCACCCGGCCGCGGTGGCGTCCCGGTCCGCGCCGGTCCGGCCACCCCGTCGGGGTACGCGCAGAAGCCGTGCCGCCCCGGCCCGCGCGCCGCCGCCGAGCGCCGAGCCCGCCCGCATCAGCCGTCTCGTGCGTCCCATCCGTCCTCCCGGTCCACGTCTTCCGATCGTCGGCCGGGTCTGGGTGAAGCGGGCTCGCCCGGAAGGGGTGAACCGGTCCGCTCCGGGTAACCGCTCGCCGACCGGGGGTGGAACGCGGCGGCGGGGGTGGGGCCGGGTGCCGGAACAGCAGGATCACGCGCGGGTCGGCACGGCGGTGGGGCGACGGGGCGGGCAGCCCCTGCTCTCGTCCCGGCTGACGCCGACCGTGCCGCCCGAACCGGTGGTGGCCCGACCCCGCCTGCTGCGCCGCCTCGACGAGGGCGGCGCGGGGCCGGTCACCCTGGTCGCCGCACCCGCCGGGTGGGGCAAGACCACGCTGCTCGCCTCCTGGGTGCGGCTGACCGAACCCGAGTACGCGTCCGCGCCGGCGTGGGTCTCGGTGGAGGCCGGCGACGACGGCGACCGGCTCTGGGCGTACCTGGCGGCGGCGCTGCGCACGGCCACCCGCGCGGCGGACGACGACCTGGTCACTCCGCTGCCCACCGGCCCGCCGCGCCCCGACCAGCTGGAACTGCTGGCGGCCGGGCTCGCCGCCGCGCCGCGGCCCGTGCTGCTGGTCCTGGACGACCTGCACCGGATCACCGACCCGGCCGCGCTGAGCGGGCTGGAGTTCCTGCTGCGGCACTCCGAGCAGCGGCTGCGGCTGGTGGTCGGTGCACGGGCCGGTCTGCCGCTGGCCCTGCACCGGCTCCGCCTCGCCGGTGAACTCACCGAGATCGGCCCGGACGACCTGGCCTTCACCGACGACGAGGTGGCCGACCTGCTGACCGCGCACGGCGCGCCGCTGCCGACCGAGGCGGTACGCCGGCTGCGCGAACGCACCGGAGGCTGGCCGGCCGCGCTGCGAATCGCCGCGCTGGCGTTGCGGGGACAGCCCGACCCGGAGCGCTGGGTGGGGCAGTTCGGCGGCGACCAACCGGAGATCGCCGGCTATCTGCACGAGGAGGTGCTGGCCGCGATGGACCCGGCCGACCGGGACCTGCTGCGCCGCACCGCCCTCGCCGACACCGTCTGCGCCGACCTGGCCGAGGCGTTGACCGGCCGCACCGATGCCGGGCAGGCGCTTGCCGACCTGGCCAGGGCCGGTGGCCTGCTGCGCCGGGAGGACAGCCGCCCGCCCTGGTACCGCTGCGACCCCCTGCTCGCCGATCTGCTCCGCGCCGAGCTGGCCCGGTTGCCCGACGACGAGGTGCGGGAGCTGCACGCGCGGGCGTCCGACTGGTACGCCGACGCGGAGCGACCGGCCGACGGGCTGCGGCACGCCCTCGCCGCCGGGCGCTGGGACCTGGCCGCCGACCTGTTCGTCGCGCACTGGCCGGAGCTGACCCGCTACGACCACGATCCGGTCGACGGTCCGCCGCCGCCGTCCCCGCCTCCGGACGCGGTCGCCGCCGATCCGGAGGTGGCGCTGGCCAGTGCCGCCGAGCGGGCGTACGCCGGTGACCTGGGCGCCGCCGCCGGCCACCTGCGCACCGCCGCCGGGTACGCGGACGCGCTGCCGGTGCCGCGACGGGACCGGTTCCTGCGGTTGGCCACAGCGTTGGAGCTGACCCTCGCCCGGCTCGTCGGCGACCTGCCGCAGGCCCGGGCCGCCGCCGCCCGGCTGCTGCGTACCCGCGCAACCGCCGCCCCGCCGTCCGGCTCACCGGTCGGCCCGTCGGTCGACCCGGCGGGCGGGTCGCCGACTGGGGTGTCGACTCGGGATTCGACGGTCGAGGACGCCGACCTGCGGGCGTTCACCGGGACCGCGCTGGGTCTGGTCGAGATGTCCGGCGGTGGGCTGCCCGACACACGGTTCGTCCGGGTCCGGGCGGCAGCCCGGGAGGCGGGCCGACCGCGTACCGAGCTGGTCGCCGCCAGCCGCGCCGCGCTGCTGCTCGCCGTCCGCGGCGACCTCCGCTCCGCCGAGCAGGCGGCCCGCGACGCGCTGGGCATGCCGCCCTGGCGGGGCTGGTCCTGCCGCCTCGACTGCGGCTACGCGTACCTCGCGTTGGCGGTGGTGGCCCTGCACCGCGACCAGCCCGAGGAGGCCGCCGCGAACCTCGCGCTCGCCGGCCCGGCATTCGGCGTGCCCGACGTGCCGGAGGCGGTCGGCGAGCCGGTGGCCGGGGCCGTCTTCGCGCTCTGCCGTGCCGCTCTCGATCGGGACTCGGGTGACCCGGCGGCCGCTCAGCGGCTGCTCGTCCGCGCCCGGGAGGCCCTGCCCCACGAGCCCGCCGCCACCGAACTGTCGAGCCTGCTCCGGGCGGCCGAGGCCGAGACGCGGGCCGAGCGGGGCGACCTGGACGGCGCCCGGGCCCTGCTGGCCGGTGCGACGGGCGACGCCGGCACCCCGGCGCTCGACGTGGCCCTGTCCCGGCTGTCGCTGCGGGCCGGCGACGTCGGAGCCGCCGGGCGGGCCCTGCCGGACTGGCAGGCGTCGCCGGCCACCGCCTGGCCCCTGCCGGTACGCCTGGACGCCGGCCTGCTGGAGGCGGTGCTCGCCGAGCGGGCCGGAGACGTACGCCGGGCCGGCCGCGTCCTGGAGCAGGTGCTGGACCTGGCCGGCCCGCAGGGCTGCCGTCGGGCGTTCACCCGGGCCGAACCGTCGGTGCGGGACCTGCTGGCCGCCCGTCTCGACGCGGGCACCGCGCACTTCGCACTGGTCAGCGACCTGGTCCGGGGCGTCGAGGAGAGCACGCCCCGCCCGGCGGTCGTGCCGGTCGGGCTGCTCGACGAGCCGCTCACCGAGCGCGAGCTGACCATCCTGCGCTACCTGCAGAGCATCCTGTCCAACGTGGAGATCGCCAGTGAGCTGTCGCTGTCGGTCAACACGGTCAAGACGCACGTGCGCAACATCTACCGCAAACTCGGCGCGACCCGCCGGCGTGAGGCGGTCCGGCGGGCGCGCGAGCTGCGGCTGATCTGAACGGCGGGACCGCCGCCCGGACCAGCCGACGCGGATCAGGCGTTCGCCGCCGCGTCCACGGCGGCCAGCAGGTCGGGCAGGTCGTACCCGCCGTCGTGCCGGACGTCGTTGACGAAGAGGGTCGGCGTGCCGTTGACCCCGCTGCGGATTCCGCCGACGAAGTCGCGGCGCACCCGGTCGGCGTACGTCCGGCGCTCCACCTCGCCGTTCACCTCGTCCGTCGGCAGCCCGAGCTGCTCGACGCCGAGCGAGAGGTGCACGGGGTCCAACTGGTCCTGGTGCTCGTACAGCCAGTCGTGCATCTCCCAGAACTTCCCCCGCGCCGCGGCCGCCTCCGCCGTCTCCGCGGCCCGCTCGGCGTACGGGTGGACGTTGGCGATGGGGAAGTAGCGGTAGACCAGGCGTACCGTGTCGGCGCGTTGGCGCAGCAACTCGTGCAGGTTCGGGTACGCGGCACCGCAGAACCGGCACTGGAAGTCGCCGTACTCGATGATCGTCACCGGCGCGTTGGACGGCCCGCGGACATGGTCCTCGACGGTCACCGGTTCCCGCAGCCGGGCGGTGACCTGTAGTGGGGTGGTCATCCGGCCATCACCTTCCGCTCTCGATCGAGGTTGTCGAGCGCGTCGAAGATCCCGTCCGCGCCCGGGTTGACGTCCATCGGGGAGAGGTAGCTCCACGCCACCGTCCCGTCCTGGTCGAGCACCACGAGCGCGCGGGCCGCCTCGCCCTGCGGGGCGTACGCGCCGTACCGGCGCGCCACCTCGCCCTTGGGCTCGAAGTCGGACAGCAGCGGGAAGGTGATGCCCCGGTTCTCGGCGAACGCCCGGTGCGACCAGATGCTGTCCACCGAAATGCCGAGCACCATCGCCTGGTACTGCTCGAACACCGGTGCCGCCGCCTGGTAGAGCGACATCTGGTCCCCGCAGACGGGGCTCCAATCGGCGGGGTAGAAGACGAGGACGACCGGGCGACCCCGGAACTGCTCGGGCCCGGTCCGGCGCCCGTCCGGAGTGCTCGCCAGGGTGAAGCCGGGCGCGGGACGCCCGGGTTGGATCAGCCCGTTCGGATCACTCATGCCCCCAGCCTGTCCCCGGGGCGGGTGAGGCCGGCTCACCCGTCCCGGGTGGTACCGCGCTCAGCGCAGGACCGGCGCGACCGCGATGTGGTTCTGGACCTCCCGGATGCCCGGCGCGGACCAGGCCACCTGCTCGACCTCGGCCCGTTCGGGCATGGAGTGCACCAGTCCGGCGAGCACCGCGGTGTCGCCGTGCACCCGCACGGTGACCCGCTCCGCCTCGGTTGCCCCGGCCCGGGCCAGCGCGTCCACGATCTTCTCGGCCAGGTTCACCCCGTCCGGCGTCGCGTTCGGCTGGATGGTGATGCCGTTGCTGACACCACGGACGCCGGTCAGCCGGCAGACCGCCCGTTCGGCGGCCCGGCGCTGGTACTCCCACTCGACCTCACCGTGCAGCGTCACCCACCCGGCCGAGACGGTGACGTCGAGCTTCTCGATGGGCACGAACGCGTCCCATTCCAGGGCGTTGCCGGCCGCGGCGGCCAGGTCCGGGTCGGCACGCTCGTCGCTGCCGGTCAACTGCACGGTCAGGTCGTTGGCGACCGCCCGGACGCCGGTGACGCGGTGCGTGGCGCGTTCCCCGGCCCACTTCTTGGCGTAGCTGTCCACCCGTCCGGTCAGCGTGACGACGCCCTCGGCGACTGCCACGCCGATCTCGTGCGGCTGCACCCGGGGTTCCCAGGTCAACTCGTCGAGGACGGCGGACTGGATGTCCTGGTCGGTACGCGCGATCGTCGCGATGGCCATCTGTCCCTCCCTTGCGCTCGCGTGCCCTTCCGGCGGCCCGGGATGAGGGCCGTGGCCAGTGGGCCCGCCGAGGTCCGATCCTGCCGGTCGTGCGGGTGACCCGACCTCACCCGGTGCGGGCGACGGGCCCGCGCGGACCTGCACGGGACGGCTGCTGGCGGGCACTGATGGGAGCGCTTCCATAGCGGCGTCGAATCGGTTAGGGTGAGTGCGTTCCTCGATCGCGGGAGCCTCGCGTCGGGTGGTTGGAGCCAGGGCAAGCTCCGATCCGTTCCCTGCGTCGTCGTCCGTCCCCCGGGCCACGACGCATCACCTTCCGATCGACCCGTCCCCGCGTCGCCGTGCTCGTCCCCCGGGCCGCGACGCCATCCCCGGTCGATCCCGACTCCCGGGTCCCCACCCCCGAGAGGAACGCAGATGCCCAGATCACTGGCCGGTGCGGTCGTGTCGGCGTTGGCCGTCGCCACGGCCGTCGTGGCGGTCCCGATCACCGCCGCGGGCTCGGTGCCGGCTCCGGCCGCCGCCGAGGCGTACACCTGGCGCAACGTCCCGGTCGGCGGCGGTGGCTTCGTGCCCGGCATCGTCTTCAACCCCACCGAGAAGAACCTGATCTACGCCCGCACCGATATCGGCGGGGCCTACCGCTGGGAGCAGTCCAGCCAGTCCTGGACGCCCCTGCTCGACTGGGTCGGCGCGGACCGTTGGGGCTACAACGGCGTGGTCAGCATCGCCACCGACCCGGTGCAGACCAACCGGGTGTACGCGGCCGTCGGCATGTACACCAACGGCTGGGACCCGAACAACGGCGCGATCCTGCGCTCGACCGACAAGGGCGCCACCTGGCAGGTCACCGAGTTGCCGTTCAAGAACGGCGGCAACATGCCGGGCCGGGGCATGGGCGAGCGGTTGGCCGTCGACCCCAATCGGAACAGCACCCTCTACTACGGTGCCGAGGGCGGCAACGGGCTGTGGCGCAGCACCGACTACGGGGCGACCTGGGTCCGGGTCACGGCCTTCCCCAACGCCGGCAACTACCGGGCCGACCCCAGCGACCCGAACGGCTACAACGGGCAGAACCAGGGCCTCACCTGGGTCAGCTTCGACAAGAGCACCGGCACCGCCGGCGCCACCACGCAGACGATCTACGTGGGTGTGGCCGACAAGGACAACCCGGTCTACCGCAGCACCGACGGCGGTGTCACCTGGTCGCGCATACCCGGGCAACCCACCGGCTACCTGGCGCACAAGGGCGTCGTCGACCCGGTCGGCGGCCACCTCTACATCGCCACCAGCGACACCGGCGGCCCGTACGACGGCGGCAAGGGCGACGTCTGGAAGTTCACCCGGTCGACCGGGGCCTGGACGCGGATCAGCCCGATCCCCTCCACCAGCGGCGACGACTACTTCGGCTACAGCGGCCTGACCATCGACCGGCAGCACCCCAACACGCTGATGGTGGCCACCCAGGTCTCCTGGTGGCCGGACGCGATCTTCTTCCGCAGCACCGACGGTGGCGCGAGCTGGACCCGTATCTGGGACTTCACCAGCTACCCGCAGCGGTCCAAGCGCTACACGATGGACATCAGCTCGGTGCCCTGGCTGACCTTCGGCACCAACCCGGCGCCACCCGAGGAGACGCCCAAGCTGGGCTGGATGAACGAGTCGGTGGAGATCGACCCGCACGACTCCAACCGGATGATGTACGGCACCGGCGCCACCATCTACGGCACCACCGACCTCACCAAGTGGGACACCGGTGGTCAGTTCACGATCCGGCCGATGGTCCGCGGCCTGGAGGAGACCGCCGTCCTCGACCTCGTCAGCCCACCCAGCGGCGCGCCGCTGATCAGCGCGCTCGGCGACGTCGGCGGCTTCCGGCACGTCGATCTGGACACCATCCCGTCGATGCTGTTCACCCAGCCGGTCTTCACCAGCACCACGAGCCTGGACTACGCCGAGAGCAAGCCGGCCACCCTGGTCCGCGCCGGTAGCTTCACCGACTCCGACCGGCCCAACGACAGCCACGTCGCGTTCTCCACCGACGGCGGGGCCACCTGGTTCCAGGGCACCGAGCCGTCCGGTGTCAACGCCGGCGGCACGGTCGCCGCGGCCGCCGACGGCAGCCGGTTCGTCTGGTCGCCCGGCGACGTGGGCCAGCGGGTGGTCTACTCGGTCGGCTTCGGCAACTCGTGGGCGGCGTCCAGCGGCATCCCGGCGAACGCGACAATCGAGTCCGATCGCGTCGACCCCAACCGGTTCTACGGCTTCAGCGGCGGGCGGTTCTACCTGAGCACCAACGGCGGTGCGACCTTCACCGCGACGGCGGCGACCGGCCTGCCCGCCTCCGACGTGCGGTTCAAGGCGCTGCCCGGCCGCTCGGGCGAGTTGTGGCTGGCCGGCCCGGGTGGACTCTGGCGGTCCACCGACTCCGGTGCCAGCTTCACCAAGTTGGGCGGCGTCAGCGCCTCCGGCAACGTCGGCTTCGGCAAGGCGGCCCCCGGGCGGACGAACCCCGCCGTCTTCCTCTACGGCACCGTGGACGGCCAACCCGGCGTGCACCGCTCCGACGACGGCGGCACGACGTGGGTACGCATCAACGACGACCGCCACCAGTACGGCAACCCGACCGAGGCGCTCACCGGCGACCCCCGGGTCTACGGCCGTGTCTACCTGGGCACCAACGGTCGCGGCATCCTGGTCGCCGACCGCACCGGCGGCACACCGACGACCCCGCCTCCGACGACCCCGCCCCCCACCACGCCGCCGCCCACCACGCCGCCCCCGACGACCACGCCGCCCCCGGTCGGTGGCTGCGCGGCGACCTACCGGGTCACCGGCTCCTGGTCGGGTGGATTCCAGGCCGAAGTTGTGGTCAGCAACCCCGGCACCAGGCCCATCGCCGGCTGGACGCTTGCCTGGACCTTCCCCAACGGCCAGCGCATCAGCCAACTGTGGGGCGGCACCCACACCCAGAACGGGGCGGTCGTCTCGGTCGTGGACAGCGGCTGGAACGGCGCGCTCGGCGCCGGGGCCAGCACCACCATCGGCTTCCTCGCCTCCTGGACCGGCACCAACTCGCCGCCGACGGCGGTGACCTGCACGAGTCGCTGACCCGGTGGCCCGGCGTCGTCCGGGCCACCCGAGAACACCGGTCCGCCGGGGCTGCCTGAGGGGTCCGGCACCTCGGCGGACCGGGCACAAGCCACCGGCCCAGCACCGCCACCCGATGCGAGTGGGCCCCGCCGACGCGATGTCGACGGGGCCCACTCGCGTACCGTTCGCCAGGCGTGTGTCAAAGCCCCTGGCCGGCCTCGGCTCGACCGCCCGTATGAAACAGGCCCTAGTGTCCTGCGCCTGAAATTCGTTTGCAATATCTGGCGAGGGAGTCGAGGATCTCCTCGGCGGTCTTGGTCCACACGAACGGTTTCGGGTTGT
>NZ_JBICTE010000008.1:0-193829 GCF_043197485.1 Micromonospora sp. NPDC049102
GAGCGGCAGTTGGCAGAGCAGGGCATCGAACTGCTACGCCCGTCACGCAAGAAGGAGAAGGCCCGCTACGGCGAGCCGATGCTCAAGAAGGTCCGCCAGCTCATCGAGTCAGTCAACGACACCCTCAAGGGCCAACTCGACCTGGAAGAGCACGGCGGACGAACCTTCACCGGCGTCGCCGTCCGCGTCGCCCAACGCCTACTCGCCATGGCCGCCGCGATCTGGCACAACAACAAGACCGGAGCACCCGTCACCCGATCACTCATTGCCTACGACCACTGACGGGTTCGGAACTACTCGTCTAGCCCGGGCACAGCCTGCTCAGGGTGGTCGCGGGTCGACTGCGCGAGGCCCAGCGCGCCGGTGAGGGGGACCGGCTGGAGTTGGCCCCGCCGGGCTCGCGGCGGGACTTCGTGGGCTTGAGCGACGTGGTCGCCGCCGTGCTGCTGGCCACGATCCTGTCCGCGGCGGCTGACCACGTGATCAACATCGGTCGCGGGGGGCGCCGCCAGCGTCCGTGACATTGTCCAGCTCCTCATCGACGTCAGTGGGGTGCCGACCGACCTGGTCGAGGCCGCGCAGACCGGCCCAGCCGAGTCGACCTGGCAGCGGCTGGACCTCGGGCTCGCCGCCGAGGTGCTCGGCCGGTCGCCGAGCGACGATCTGCACACCAAAATGAAGCAGTTGTGGGAGCACTCCGGCACCGAGCTGTCCGCGACGCAGTCGGTCGGCGGCCCGTCCGGGCAGCAGCACGCCACGCTGGTCCCGGGCCGGTAGCCCACCGGGTCCGCCCGCACGTCGTACCCTCGGGGCGTGGCCACGGCGGCGGAGGAGATCCAGGTGGGGGAGCGGCTGGTCCGCGTCTCCAGCCCCGACAAGCCGTACTTCCCGGAACGCGGGCTGACCAAGCTGGACGTGGTCCGCTACTTCCTGGCGGTCGGCGACGGCATCCTGCGGGCGCTGCGCGACCGGCCGACCATGCTGGAACGCTGGCCGCGCGGCGTCTTCGAGGGCGCGACGATCGCCACCCGGCAGACCAACCGCGGCGACGCGTTCTACCAGAAGCGGCTGCCGGCGGGCGCGCCCGAGTGGGTTCGCACCGCGCACATCACGTTCCCCAGCGGCCGGACCGCCGACGAGGTCGCGCCGAGCGAACTGGCGGTGGTGATCTGGGCGGCCAACCTGGGCACCCTGCGCTTTCACCCGTGGCCGGTGTCCACCGCCGACGTGGAGCGCCCCGACCAGTTGCGCATCGATCTCGACCCGATGCCCGGCGTCGGCTTCGAACAGGTGGTGCCGGTGGCGCACGAGGTGCGGGCGTTCCTCGCCGAGCTGGGCATGACCGGCTACCCGAAGACCACCGGTGGCCGGGGGCTGCACGTGTACCTGTCGATCGAGCCGAGGTGGAGTTTCGGCGAGTGCCGCCGGGCGGTGCTCGCGTTGGGGCGCGAGATGCAGCGCCGTCTGCCGGAGCTGGTCACCACCACCTGGTGGCGGGACCAGCGGGACCGGCCGGTCTTCGTGGACTACAACCAGATGTCCCGCGACCACACGATGGCGTCGGCCTACTCGATCCGGCCGACGCCCCGGGCGTTGGTGTCGACGCCGTTGGACTGGGCGGAGCTGGACGACGCGCTTCCGGAGGACTTCGACGTGCTCACCGTGCCGGCCCGGTTCGCCGAGCGCGGCGACCCGCACGCCGGCCTGGACGGCGACCGGCACTCGTTGGAGCCGCTGCTGGAGCTGGCCGACCGCGAGGGCCTGGAGGCGCCGCCCGAGCGGTGACCCGACGGGTGGCCTACTGCCACGGGCTCTGCGTTCCTTCGAACTCCTCGAAGACCAGCCACGACCGTGTCGACAGCACCCCGGCGATGCGCTGCACCCGGTCGAGCACCACGTCCCGCAGGGCGGCGTTGTCCGGTGCCCGGACCAGGGCCAGTACGTCGTGCTCGCCACTGAGCAGCGCGACGTGCTCGACGTACCGCACCTGGGCCAGCTCGGCCGACACCTCCCGCCAGGTGTTCTGCTCGATCGTCAACGCCATGTACGCCGACGTGCCCAACCCGGCGGCCTCGGGCGCGACCTGTGCCCGGAAGCCCGTGATGACGCCTTCGCGCACCAGACGCTCCACCCGGGTGTACGCGTTGGTGCGCGAGATGTGGATGCGCTCGGCCAGGGTGCGTACCGACGTGCGACCGTCGCGGACCAGCTCGTCCAGGATCCGCCGGTCGACCTCGTCCATGGTTCGGGCCGATCGTCCTGATCCGGTTACCCGGCTCGCTCCGTCTCCGTTCTCCTGGCTCACCGACGCGCCTCCCGCATGCCAGTCGTCCCGCCTTCTGCGTGGATCTTGAGTCAATCATCCGTCAGGCGGAAGCATAGGCTCACCACACGTCCCAGGAGGTCCCGCCGTGACGACCACACCCCAGGCGGTCCGCAGGGCATCCCCGCGCGCCCGTCGGACGGTCACCCCGCCCGACCCGGCGCGCTCGCTGCTGCCGGACGCCGAACCGGTCCGCCTACTCGACCCGACCGGCACGCCGCTGCCGGCCCGCACCGACTATCCCGAACCGCCCGTCGAGGCGCTGCGGGAGCTGTACCGCCGGATGGTGCTCGGCCGCCGTTTCGACACCCAGGCGACCGCGCTCACCAAGCAGGGCCGCCTCGCCGTCTACCCGTCGTCGCGGGGACAGGAGGCGTGCCAGGTGGCCGCCACGCTCGCGGTCCGTGACACCGACTGGCTGTTCCCCACCTACCGCGAATCGATGGCGCTGGTTGCCCGGGGCATCGATCCCGTCGAGGTGCTCACCCTGCTGCGCGGCGACTGGCACTGCGGCTACGACCCGACCCGGGTGCACACCGCGCCGCAGTGCACCCCTCTCGCCACCCAGTGCGTGCACGCGGCCGGGCTGGCGCACGGCGAGGCGTACCAGGGGCGCGACACCGTGGCGCTGGCCTTCATCGGCGACGGGGCGACCAGCGAGGGCGACTTCCACGAGGGCATCAACTTCGCCGCCGTGTTCAAGGCCCCGGTCGTCTACTTCGTGCAGAACAACAGGTACGCCATCAGCGTCCCGCTGTCCCGGCAGACCGCGGCGCCGTCGCTGGCGTACAAGGGTGTCGGTTACGGGGTGCCCAGTGAGCAGGTCGACGGCAACGACCCCGTCGCGGTGCTCGCCGTGCTGACCCGCGCGGTCGCGCACGCCCGCGCCGGCAACGGGCCGTTCCTGGTCGAGGCGCACACCTATCGGATGGAGCCGCACACCAACGCCGACGACGCCAGCCGCTACCGCGACGGCGCCGAGGTCGACGCCTGGCGCGACCGGGACCCCCTGGCCCGCCTGGAAACGTACCTGCGCGCCCGCGGGGTGCTCGACGACGCGGCGGTCGCCGAGATGGCCGAGCAGGCCGAGGCGTACGCGGCGGACCTGCGCGCCCGCATGAACGAGCAGCCCACCGTCGACCCGCTGAGCCTGTTCGACCACGTCTACGCCGAGCCCACCCCCCAACTCGTCGAGCAGCGCGAGCAGGTCCGCGCCGAGCTGGCCGCCGCGTACGACGAGGAGGGTGGCGCCTGATGGCCACCACCATGGCGAAGGCCCTCAACACCGCACTCGCCGACGCGCTCGCCGCCGACGACCGGGTCGTCGTCTTCGGCGAGGACGTCGGCGCGCTCGGCGGCGTCTTCCGGATCACCGACGGCCTGCAGGCCCGCTTCGGCGAGAAGCGCTGCTTCGACACGCCGCTCGCCGAGGCCGGCATCGTCGGCTTCGCCGTCGGCCTGGCCATGTCCGGACTGCGGCCGGTCGTCGAGATGCAGTTCGACGCGTTCGCGTACCCGGCGTTCGAGCAGATCGCCTCGCACGTGGCGAAGCTGCGTAACCGCACCCGGGGCAAGCTCAGCGTGCCCATCGTCATCCGGGTGCCGTACGCCGGCGGCATCGGCGGGGTGGAGCACCACTGCGACTCCTCCGAGGCGTACTACGCGCACACCCCCGGCCTGAAGGTCGTCACCCCGGCGACGGTCGAGGACGCGTACTCGCTGCTGCGGGAGGCGATCGACGACCCCGACCCGGTGGTCTTCATGGAGCCCAAGAAGCTCTACTTCGGCAGCGCCGAGGCGCAGTTGCCGACCCACACCGAGCCGTTCGGCCGGGCCGTCGTGCGCCGGCCCGGCCGCGACGCGACGCTGGTGGCGTACGGGCCGGCGGTGCCGGTGGCCCTGGAGGCCGCCGAGGCCGCCCGCGAGGAGGGCTGGGACCTGGAGGTCGTCGACGTGCGCACCATCGTGCCGTTCGACGACGCCACGATCACCGCGTCGGTCCGGCGTACCGGTCGGTGCGTGGTGATCCAGGAGGCGCCCGGCTTCGCGGGCGTCGGCGCGGAGATCGCCGCCCGGGTGCAGGAGCGCTGCTTCCACGCCCTGCACGCGCCGGTGCTGCGGGTGGCCGGGCTGGACATTCCGTACCCGGCGCCGATGCTGGAGCACACCCACCTGCCCGGCGTCGACCGCGTCCTCGACGCGGTGGCCCGCCTGCAGTGGGACGACCAGCCCGACGCGCGCTGGGCGGCGGCATGACCACCGTCGAGCGGACACAGGTCTTCCTCCTGCCCGACCTGGGCGAAGGGCTGAGCGAGGCCGAGATCGTCGAGTGGCGGGTCGCCGTGGGCGACGTCGTCACGGTGGACCAGAGCGTCGTCGAGGTGGAGACCGCCAAGGCGGTCGTGGACGTGCCCTGCCCGTACGCCGGACGGGTCGTGACCCTGCATGGCGCGGCCGGTGAGGTCCGCCCCGTCGGCCAGCCGTTGATCACCATCGCGCCGCTGGACGGCGGGGACGAGCCCGCCGGGCACGCCACCTACCGCGAGGAGGAGCGGGCCGGCTCCGGCAACGTCCTGATCGGGTACGGCACCGGCCACGGCGGCGCGACACGTCGTCGCCGTCGGTCGCGTCTGGCCCTCGCGCCCGACCCGGCCAGCGCAGCCGAGCCCGCCGCTGCCCAGCCCGACGCGGCCCACGCCAGCGCCGACCCTGCTGACGCGGTCCGGGCCGACGCGGGCACCGCGACCGACCTGGCTCCCCACGCCGGCCCGCCGTCGAGCGTCCTGGTCATCTCGCCGATCGTCCGTCGGCTGGCCCGGGAGCGCGGCGTCGACCTGGGCGCGGTGCGGGGTACCGGACCCGGCGGGGTGATCCGCCGCGTCGACGTGGAGGCCGCCTCGGCCGCCCCCGCGGCCCGCATCGCCGCCGTGCCGGACCCGCACGATGCCCCGACCCCGCCCCAGACCCCGACCCCGGCCGGTAACGGGGATGTCGTCGTCCCGCTCACCGGAGTGCGCAAGGTGATCGCCGACAAACTCTCCCGCAGCCGGCGGGAGATCCCCGAGGTGACCATCTGGGTCGACGTGGACGCCACCGGACTGCTGGAGACCCGTGCGGCGATCAACGCGGCGACGCCCGACGAGCCGGTGAGCATCCTGGCCCTGCTGGCCCGGATCTGCCTCAGCGGTCTGCGCCGGTACCCGCAGCTCAACTCCCGGGTCGACACCGAGGGGCAGCGCATCGTCCAGTCCGCCGCCGTGCACCTGGGGATCGCCGCGCAGACCGACCGGGGCCTGCTGGTGCCGGTGCTGCGCGACGCCCAGCGGCTGACCACCGCCGAGTTGGCCGCCGCTCTGGCGGAGACCACCGCCGCGGCGCGGGCCGGGACGCTCGCTCCGGCCCACCTCACCGGCGGCACCTTCACACTGAACAACTACGGCGTGTTCGGCGTGGACGGCTCCACGCCGATCATCAACCACCCCGAGGCGGCGCTGCTCGGAGTGGGGCGCATCGTGGACAAGCCGTGGGTGGTCGACGGGCAGTTGGCCGTCCGCAAGGTGACCCAGCTCAGCCTCACGTTCGACCACCGGGTCTGCGACGGCGGGGTGGCCGGCGGTTTCCTGCGGCACGTCGCCGACTGCGTGGAGCGCCCGGCGCTGCTGATCGCCGCCGTCTGACGCGTACCCCCTCGGTCCCGGCACCGCCCGCGCGGTGCCGGGACCGTGGGCGTCCCGGGGTTTCCCGGCCGCCTCACCGGGAAGTCGGCCCCGCCGGTACGCGCCGGACGCGTCGAAGGGAGCCGACCCGTGGCCGTGGCGAACGAGCTGCTACTCAACTCGATCCGCGTGCGGCGGCCCGCGGCGGCCGGCGCGCCGCTCTACTGCGACGCGCTGGAGTACGGCCTGACCGGTGACGGCACGACCAACGACCAGCCGGCGCTGGCCGCCCTCGTGGACCGACTCGGTGCCGGGTACGCCTCCGACGGCCGAGCCCGCGTCATCTACTGCCCGCCGGGCATCTACTCGATCCGTGACGCCGGCACGGTGTGGCGCAGCGGCGTCTCGCTGGTCGGCGCCGGCCCGGCGGCGACCCGATTCATGCTCAGCAACGAGGGCAACCGGGCCGACCCGACCCCGCTGGCCTTCTGGACCACCGTGCAGCACGGCGCCGACCGGGAACGCCACATCGCCGACTGCACCTTCGCCGACTTCCAGATCGACGGCTCCGGTGTCGCGATGGCCGAGTACAGCTACCTCGCCAAGGGCCTCGGCCTGCAGTACGTCGTGCGCGGCGTGTTCCGCAACCTCTACATCCACCACACCGCCGCCACCGGGCTGGGCTGCGACTTCCTCCAGGACTCCCTGATCGACGGCGTGGTGGTCGTCGGCTGCGGTCGGCTGGACAACGGCGAGCAGATCGGCGGCGCCGGCATCGGCGTGGGCATCGGCGGTTGGGGCACGGTGGAGCGTTTGACCATCGCGAACTGCACCACCCTCGCCAACGGCACCAACGGCATCTTCCTCGAACTGCAGAAGGACTACTGGCCGCCGCCGCGCGGCTACCGCATCATCGGCTGCCACAGCCAGGGCAACCGGTTCGGCATCTCCGACTGGGGCGCCGACGGTCTCATCGTGTCCGCCTGCACGATGACCGGCAACCTGGAGGCCGGCTTCGACATCTCGGCCCAGGGCACGGCGGCGGTGGCCGGACGGGGTGGGCTGCTCACCGACTGCGTCATCGACGGCAACATCGGTGACGGCGTCCGCGTCGGCAACACCCCGGGTCCGTACACCATCCGGGGCAACCGGATCAGCGGTAACGGTCGGCACGGCTACCACGGCCACGACCTCGGGCGGGGCTACCAGGGTCCGGTACGCGACGTGGTGATCGAGAGCAACGAGTTCTGGGGCAACGGGCTGGACGCCATCCGGG
Source organism: Micromonospora sp. NPDC049102 (assembly GCF_043197485.1). Classification (NCBI taxonomy): domain Bacteria; kingdom Bacillati; phylum Actinomycetota; class Actinomycetes; order Micromonosporales; family Micromonosporaceae; genus Micromonospora; species Micromonospora sp. NPDC049102. The sequence continues at coordinate 7,256 of NZ_JBICTE010000008.1, forward strand.
TCGACCACCAGATGACCGACGCGGTCCTGCTCAACAACCGGATCCGCAACAACGGCCGACAGTACGCGCAGGCTGCCAGCGGTAGCGGCGAGACCGTCCGCTACGCCGAACGGTCGGTGGTGGACCGGTCGGCGGACTGGCCGCACGACGGGCACCGGGGCAAGGTCCTGCGGGTGGGACGGGCCGTGGCCATGGTCGCCGCGAACACCGGCGACGAACTCCTCCTGGCGCCGGTGCGGCCCGACGGCATCAGCGCCTGGAGTGGGGACGTACCGCCCCCGGGCTGCGGGTACGAGCTGGACGCCGCACCCCGGCGGCGGGCCGGCATCACCATCGACGCGGCGTTCGACTCGGCCACCATCCGGGGCAACCGGATCTGGGACAACCACGAGACCAGCACCCAGACCCACGGACTGTGGATCACCGAGCGGGGAAGCTGCGTGGACTGCCGCGTCGAGGACAACGACCTCGCCGGCAACGCCGAGGACGGCATGCGCCTGGACACCCCGCCGGTGGGCGGACGCTGGCGCGACAACCACGTCGACAACGACTGGAGCTGACCGGCACTCGCGTCGCCCGGATCGAGGTGTCCTCCGGCTGGCGGGCGCCGGGCCGCAACGCGAGGCGGCGGCGACCGGAGAACTTCCCGGTCGCCGCCGCCGTCACTGTCGACAGGTCAGCCGGCCAGGCCGGCCACCGGCGTCGGATCGAGCACCACGGTAGCCGTGGCGCTCTGCGGCGGTACGCCCGGCTCCGTCGGCGCGTCCGTGTACTCCGCGACGAACACCGCGGTCAGGTTGTCCGCGCCGCTGTGCCCACCGTCGAGGAAGGTGGGGATGGTGCCGGAGCATCCGGTCGCTGTGGAGAGCGGGTGCCCGTGCTCGTCGTGGCCGAGCACGTAGGTGACCTTTACCCGCGAGCAGTCCACCGGAAGGTCGTCGGTGACCTTGACCTGGTACGCGACCGTCTGCCCGAACTGGAAGGGCTGCCCGGCCACCGGGGCGACGAACTCGATGACCGGCGCGGTCGGGCCGACCACCAGCGGCAGGGTCGCCGAGGCCGAGCGTCCGGTGCGGTCGGTCACCTTCAGAGTCGGCGTGTACGACCCGTTCTCCTGGAACGTCCACGACGGATTGGGGTCGGTGCTGTCCACCGAGCCGTCCGCGTTGAAGTCCCACGCGTAGCTCAGCTTGTCGCCGTCCGGGTCGGTGGTGCCGGCGCTGGAGAACGCGACGGTCAGCGGTGCCTGCCCGACGGTCGGAGTACCGCTGATCTTCGGGATCGGCGTCCGGTTGCCCCGGACGAAGTCGATCCGGGACAGCTGGGCGTCCGGGTTCTCGGCGAAGTAGCCGTCGCCGTACTCCAGGACGTAGAGCGCGCCGTCCGGACCGAACTCCATGTCCATCGGGTTGTCCACCACCAGCGACGGCGCCACCGGACGGATGTCCTGCACGTCGCCGTCGGAGTCGAGGCGGAACTCCTTGATGTAGTCGCGGGTCCACTCGTAGAACAGCGGCACCCCGTCGTAGTAGGCCGGCCACCGGGTACGCGACGTGCTGGTCCCGTCGTAGTCGTACGCCGGGCCACCCATCGGGGCGATGCCGCCGGTGCCCAGCTGCGGGAACTCGGCCGATGCGGCCGCCGAGTACCAGACCTGCGGGGCCTCGACCGGCGGCAGCACGCGCTTGCCCGTGTTGTGCGGTGAGTCGTTGACCGGGCGCTTGCAGTTGAACTTCGGACCGGACTCGCCGGTGGCGAAGTCGTAGTCGCGGTAGGCGATGGTCGGCGTCACGCAGTACGGCCAGCCGTAGTTCGCCGGCTTGTCGACCACCATCCACCGGCCGTGGCCGGCGGGCCCGCGCTCCGGGTCCGCGTTGGAGGCGTCGGGGGAGTAGTCGCCCACGTACACGTCGTCGGTGCGCCTGTCGACCGCGAAGCGGAACGCGTTGCGCAGCCCCATCGCGTAGATCTCCGGTCGGGTCTGCGCCGTGCCCGCCTTGAACAGGTTGCCGGCCGGCACCGTGTACCCGCCACCGGCCTTCACCGTGATGCGCAGGAGCTTGCCGCGCAGGTCGTTGGTGTTGGCCGCGGTGCGCTGGGCGTCGTACGCCGGGTTCCGGTCGGCCCGCTCGTCGATCGGGACGTAGCCGTCGGAGGCGAACGGGTTGGTGTCGTCACCCGTCGACAGGTACAGGTTGCCCTTGCTGTCGAAGTCGATCTGGCCGCCGACGTGGCAGCAGATCCCCCGGTCGGTCGGCACGTCGATGATCTGCTGCTCGCTGGCGAGGTTGAGCTTCATCCCCTCCAGCTTGAACCGGGACAGCCGCAGCGCGCCCTTGAACCGCTGCCAGTCGGCCGCGGTGCCGACCTCCGGCGCGTCCCCCTCGTTGACGTCCGGCGTGGCCGGGTCGTCCACCGGGGTGTCCATGGGCGGTGAGTAGTACAGGTACACCCACTTGTTCTGGGCGAAGTTCGGGTCGATCGCGATGCCCTGCAACCCCTCCTCGTCGTGCTGGTACACGTCGATGTCGGCGGCGAGGGTGTTGAGTCCGGTGCGCGGGTCGTGGATGCGTACCTCGCCGGTCCGGGAGGTGTGCAGCACCCGCAGGTCGGGCAGGACGGCGAGGCTCATCGGCTCGCCGGGGAAATCGTTCAGCGTCACCTTCTGGAAACTGCTGTCCGGTGGCGGGGCCGGTGCGGCGGTCGCCGCCGACGGCACGGCCAGGCCGGCAGTCACCAGGAGCAGGGCGGACGCGAATGCGGTCCTGTTCATCAGGTAGCCCTTCGAGGTGGTCAGTACCGGAGTGAGGCGAGATAGTCGAAGCCGACCCGGGCGGTCTCGATGGCATCGGCGGGCACCCGCGGCGAGGTGCCCGCGTCGTCGCGTTCCACGATGTACTCCTCGATGCCCGCCTCCCGCTCGTACGCGAAGATGCGGCCGAAGTCGATGACACCGTCGCCGAGGTCGGCGAAGCCACCCTCGACGTCCAGGTCCTTGACGTGCACCTGGCGGATCCGCCCACGGTTCTCCCGGATCACGTCGACCGGGTCGTGCGCCCCACGCCAGGTCCAGTAGAGGTCGAGTTCGAAGTGGACCAACCGGGGATCGGTCTGCTTGGTGAGGATGTCGAAGCCGGTCGAGCCGTCGGTCAACGGCACGAACTCCAGCTGGTGGTTGTGGTAGCCGAAGTCGAGACCGGCACGCTCGGCGAGCCGACCGGCCTGGTTGAGGTCCCGGGCCAGGGCGCGGTAGATCGCCGGGTCCCGGTAAGGGCGCCCCTCGGCGTCCCGACCGAAGTACGGGTGGACGATCTTCTTGCAGCCCAGCGTGTTCGCGTCGGCGAGAGCGCGTTTCCAGGTGGCGGCGTCGAACGGCTGCGGGATACCGGTGTGCCCCGAGGTGGCACGCAGTCCGGCCGCGTCGAGCGCGGCGCGGAACTCCGCCGCCGTACGCCCCACGAAGCCGGCGTGCTCGACCCGCCGATAGCCGATGCGGCGCAGGGCGGTGAGGGTGCCGGGCAGGTCGGCGGCGAGCTGGTCACGCAGGGTGTAGAGCTGGATGCTGATGCGGTCCACCGGCACCCGACGTCGACCGTGGGACCGACCCGCGGCGGCAGTGTCACCGGCGGGTGCCGCGTTGGCCGGGCCGGCGAAGAGCCCGGCAGCGCCGACAGCGGCGGCGGAGACGGTCGCGGCGCGGAGCAACCCGCGCCGACTGACCGACTCGGACGCCCCGGTCGGCTCCGAGCGGTTGGCCTGGTGATCCATGGTGGTGGTTCCTTCCTGACGGCTGGCGTGCCGTCGGCAGCGGTCGACCTGCTGCCTTCACCGGGCGCGCCGAACTGGCCGGAGGCGTGCACCGGCTGGACGGTAGGGACGACGCGTATATGCGGTCGGCGACCCTGAGGGTGGACCGCGGCTGACCCCGGTAAGGGCGGCAGGCAGGCTGATCGACGAATGGGCAACCTTCTATCTGAAACGGACCCTACCCTTGACCCCGGACAAAGGCAAAGCTCCCTCACGATCAGCAGAAGTTTCGCTACACCTGACAAAAGTCCGCCCAGCAGGTGCGCGACAGCCCACCATCCGCCGCGCACGGGGCGCGATCATGCCGCCGTCGCGGCGCGGGCCAAGATCCGCGCAAGATCGGGGAAGTTGCTGCCTCCCGCGCGTCGAAAGCAGCAACATCGGGGAAGTTGTGAGGACCTTCCGCCCGCCGCCCGCCGCCCGCCGCCCGCCGCCCGCCGCCCGCCGCCGCGCAAGCAACCCCACGACCACGTCAGACCGCCTCCAACGGCGACCGCGCAAGCAGCGCCACGGCAGCGCCCGGGCGTGTCCGCGGCCAGCCCTGGGCAGAGCAGCGCGACGCGCGACCTTCCGCAGGCCGCGCGTAAGTCGTGCACCTGTGCCGATAGGTGCGGGCGCGGTGGCGTGGGGACGGGACCGGACGTTGCGGGTCGGGCGGCGTCTTGCGGGACCCGGCGGGGCCACAGGCGGCAGTGATGCGATTTCTCGGCACGACACTCATCGTAGGAAAATGCGCCAATAAATGCGCCCGCGATTATTTCCGAATGCCCTGGATACTCCTGTCGAGGCGGCCAGAATGTGGCGGAGGGAAGCCGAAACGGGGGGACTGAACATGACGTCTAGGCGGCGATTGACGCTGTTGGCGGTAACTATCGCAGCCGCACCGCTCGTGCTGGGTGGGTGCACCGTCGGCCAGGACTCGGCGGCCGGGCCGGCCAAGGGACACTCCGCGCCGCCGGACCTGACCGTGACACCGGGGGACAGGACCCGTGACGTCCCGGTCAGCGCTGAGGTCGGCACGGCGGTCAAGGGTGGACGGGTCACCGCGGTCCGGCTCACCGACGACAAGGGCGCGCAGGTCAAGGCCGAGCCGCGCGAGGACGGGTCGGGTTGGGTGCCGAGCGCGCCGCTGCAACCTCGGCGTACGTACACCGCTGAGGTGACCGCGACCGGCGACTCGGGTGCGACGACCACACGTACCACCACGTTCACCACGATGGCCAAGTCCACGAAACCGCAGATCACCAGCACGCTCTATTTCGTGGGCAACCGGACGTACGGTACGGCCATGCCGGTGACGGTGGCATTCGACCCGGCAATTCCCAAGGAGGCCAGGGCGGATGTGCAGCGTCGGTTGTTCGTGAAGACGAATCCGCCGCAGCCGGGCACCTGGTCGTGGCTGGACGACGGCAGTCAGGTCTATTACCGCGCGCCTGATTTCTGGCGGCCGGGGACGACGATCAGTGTCCGGGCGGGCCTGGAGGGCCTGCCGATCGGCAAGAACCTGGTGGGGGATGCCGAGCGGAGCGCGACCTCGAAGATCGGGAAACAGGTCTCGCTGGAGATCGACAACGCCACGAAGCAGATGACGGTGCTGCGCGACGGCAAGCAGGTGCGTCGCATCCCGGTCAGCCTGGGCAAGCCGAGCACGCCCAGCTCCAGCGGCAAGATGGTGATCATGGAGAAGCACGAGCGGACCACCTTCGACACCCGGGGTGAGCCGAACGGCGGCTACGTGGTCGACGTCGACGACGCCCAGCGGCTCACCTGGGGCGGCGAGTTCATCCACTCGGCCCCCTGGTCGGAGGGCGAGCAGGGCTTCACCAACACCTCGCACGGCTGCGCGAACGTCTCGGCCACGGCCGCGGACTGGCTGATGGGGGTGACCCAGGTCGGTGACCTGGTCACCGTCAAGGGCACCGAGGTCGAGCTGCAACCGGGCAACGGCTGGACGGCGTGGAACGTGAGCTGGGACGAGTTTGTCAAGGGCAGCGCCCTGCCGGTGCCGTCCGGGCTCAAGCCCGCGCCGGTTCCCCCGCCGCACCCGGGCGCGGTCGCCGGCGGGTCACCCGCTCCGGCGCCCTCGGTCAGCGGGCGCTGAGACACCGCCTCGGGCCGACCCACCACGGCGGTGGGTCGGCCCCGGGCCGTCGCGCGCGAGAAACGTTCAGCCCAGGGGTACGCGGGCCACGCCGGCCCCGACCAGGCTGCCCAGCCAGAGTTGGTCGCCGTGCTGTCGTACCCCGGTGATCATCCAGTAGTGCCCGGCCGGGCCGTGCAGCGTACGACGGACCGTGCCCTCGCCATCGACCAGCGCGACCAGCCCGTAGCGGCGTGGCTGCGGCTGCATGGCGTCGGGCAGCAGCGCGGCGAGCTGACGCAGCCGCGGGTGCGGCAGCAGCCGTTCGGCGCTGGGCACGCGGGGGCTGGGCAGGGCGATCCAGTACGTCCCGTCGCCCACCGCCGAGAGATTGTCCGGGTACGCGGGCAGGTCGGCGAGCACCCGCACGCCACCGCGCAGCTCCACGCGGAGCAGCCGGTGGGTGGTGGTCTCCACCAGCATCAGCGCCGACTCGTCGGGGGTGAGCGCGATGCCGTTGGGGAAGTACAGCCCGTCGGCCACCACCTCGGTCCGACCGGTGCCCGGGTGGTGGGCCAGCACCCGCCCGTTGGGGCGGTGTTCCAGCAGGTCCCGCTTCCAGTGCGAGACCGGGAACCGGTCCGACGAGTCGGTGAAGTAGATGGTGCCGTCGCGTGCCACCGTCGCGTTGTTGGCCAGGTGTACCGGTGGCGCGGTTCCGGTCAGCTCGCGGACCGCGCCGTCCGGTGTGACCCGCAGCAGTCCTCGGTACGCGTCGCAGACGACCAGCGCGTCCCCGGACGGATCCGCCTCGATGCCCAGCGGTCGGCCGCCGGTCTCGGCCAGCAGCCGTCCTCTGGTGCCGGCCGGCGCGTCGACCGGCCACCACCAGAGGTTGCCGTTCTCGTCGCCGCTGACGACCCGGCCGCTCGGGTCGACGAGCACGTCCTCGGGCCCGACGGCGCCCTCGGGGAGGGGGAGGAGGTCGACCTGGTCGAGGCGGCGATCCGTGGCCGCCCACACGCCGCGAAGTGGAGGCGGGACGGTGGCCGGTTCGCGGACGGGCCGGATCAACCGTGGCGGGCGAGGTCGGGGAAGCGCCATCGCGTCATTCTCCATCGCGGATGTCCGCCGCGCCCGAATCGTCGGGCGGATGGCGCGCCACCTGGCCGTCGAGCCGAGCCCGACGCCCCTGACCTCCACCTTCGGACGGATGAGGGGGAACCCTGGGGATGACCCTGGACGTACCCGGAATCACTCCCTGGACGGGCGAAACTGTCGGTGGTGGGGGCTAGATTCCACGGCATGGAAGAGCGCAGCGACCGGATCGACGTGCAGGTCAGCGTTGGTGACCAGGTGGTCCAGGTGCGGGTGGCCGGCGAGGTCGACATCGCCACCGTCGCCGCGTTCCGGTCCGCGCTGTGGTCCGCGCCGGCGCGGCCGGTGGTCCAGTTGGAGCTGTCCGGGCTGCGGCTGCTCTCCGCCGCCGGGGTGCGCACCCTGCTCGCCGCGCACCTGCGGGTGCGGGCCCGCGGCGGCGAGCTGGTCGTCGTCGATCCGACCCCGGTGGTGGCCCGGGTGCTGCGTGCCACCGGCCTGCACCGGGTGATGCCGATCCTCGAGCCCGCCCGCGTGGTCGAGGCCCGTCGTGGGGCGCCCGTCGACCTGGTCGCACCCGTTCGCCGCCCGCCGGCCGCGACAGGTGATCTGGTGCTGGCCGCCTGATTCGACTGCGCTCACGGCGGGTCGCGCCGTGGGGGTCGCCCGGCAGTGAGCCGGACGACCCCCACGACGTTTCGATCAGCGGACGTCCAGCAGGTCGACGACGAAGATCAGCGTCTCACCCGGCTTGATGACGCCGCCGGCGCCGCGGTCGCCGTACCCCAGGTGCGGCGGGATGGTCAGACGCCGACGGCCGCCGACGCGCATCCCGACCACGCCCCGGTCCCAGCCGGCGATGACCTGACCGCCGCCGAGCGGGAACTCGAACGCCTCGCCCCGGTTCCAGGACGAGTCGAACTCGCCACCGGTGGAGTGGGACACGCCGACGTAGTGGACGCTCACCAGCTGGCCGGGCTCGGCCTGCGGGCCGTCGCCCACGGTGATGTCCTCGGTCACGAGGTCGGCCGGCGGCGCACCCTCGATCGGACCCACCTCGGGCTTGCCGGATCGGGCGCCTGCTGCCTGGTTCATGCGGGATCTCCTGCCGTGTTGCGGTGATGTGTCCGGTCACCGTCGATCCTGCCGGATCGCCGACGGCCGATGGACGTCACACCCGCAAACCGACCGTGAGTGATCGACACCAGTTCGGCGATGTGGTGGTATCCGGCGCCCGGGATGCCCCCGTGTCGCCGAACTGGTGCCGATCATCGCGCGTGTTCGACCCGTTCAGGGCCGCGTCGGATCGATCCGGGCCGTCACGTCGAGGTGCGCGGGTTCGCAGCCGGCCGTCGTGGCGAACCGGCGGACGGCGGCGTGGACGTGCTCGCGGACCCGCGCGGCGGGGGCCTCGCTGGTCAGGTCCACCTGGACCCACACGTCGGGCCGCGGTGGTGTGCCGGTGAGCACGACCCGGGCGCGATGTACCCCGGCCGCCCCGACCAGGTCGCGTTCCAGCGCGCGTACGAGCACCTCGGTGGCCAGCCGGGTGCGACCGGGGCGGCTCCCGGCGTGGCTCAGCATGCCCCGCAGGGGCCGGTCGGGTCGGCGTACCGTCCGGTGCAGTAGGCGCTGGCCGGCGACGGCGGTCAGCAGCCCGGCGACCCCGGCGGCCAGGGTGCTCCAGGGCGTCGCCAGCCGCCACGCGTCGACCAGGCCTCCGCCGAGCAGGACCGGGTCGGGGGTGCCAGCTGACAGCGCGCCGCCGCCGATCGCCAGCGCGACCGCCCCACCGGCCACCAGCAGCAGCGCGACGATCGTCCACAACAGGCGGTGTGCGGCGTCGGTCATGCCGGCCCCCGGGAGGGCAGCAGTCGGATCTCGACACGGTCGACGCGCGGCCGGGCGAGCCGGCGCAGCTCCTGGCGCACGGCGAACTCGACCTCGGCGCGGGCCGCGGGATCGCCGGTGGCGTGCAGCCGGGGTCGCCACAGGTCACCGTGGCGTCGGATCCGCACCCTCGTCCGGCGTACGCCCGGCACGGTGTCCACCGCCTCGGTCAGTCGACGTTCCACGCACCGTCGGCGCAGGTGCCAGCCGTCGCGTTCGTCGACCCGCAGCCGGACCGGCGTCCACCGGCGCAGTTGCGCGGTCAGGACGACGAGGCCCAGCAGGACGGCCGCGCCGGCCCCTACCCGGACGCCGGGATCTGCCCAGCGGGTGCTGGTCAGCGCCTCGTACCAGCCGGGGCGGACGAGCAGCGGCGTCGGGACGTCGAGCGTCACCAGCAGCGCCTGCGCGGCCAGCAGGGCGCCGCCGGCCAGCAGGGCGAGGCCCAGCAGGAGTGAGGCCACCCGGTTGACGGTCGCCGTGGTCAGCTCCCCCCGCATGATCGGGGGGCGGGCAGCGGGTTCGACCGAGTCGGGCACCACGAGATCCCGCACCGTGACCGTCACCGCGACGACGGTGTGACCGGTGTCGGCGTACACCCGGTCGGCGACCGCGCGCCGGACCGCGTCGGCGACGGCGGGCACGCTGTGTCCGTACTCGGTGATGAGGTCGAGGTCGAGTCCCACGGTCCGGTCGTCCACGCGGACGGTGACCGGGCGGACCTCGCAGATGCCCGGCACCCGGCGGGCGGCGACGACGGCGCTCCGTCCGACCTCCGCTGCCGCGCCGCCCGTGTCCCGGTGGGGCGGTTCGGTGCCCGGCGGCGCGCCGGCGACCGGCGTGGCACGGGTGGGAGTGGGCCGCAGGGGAAGCCGGTGGTGTCGTCCCGCGCGATCCGTGGTCGGTCGACGGCGGATGGTCGGCTCGCCGGCCGGTCGCGGGTGCCGGGGCCGGCGCGGGTGCTCTCCCTCGCGTCGGCGGGGACGCGGCCCGCTCGCGGCGAGGGCGCCGAACCGCAGGTGTCGCGACATGCTCCGACCTCCCAGCCGATCCGCCTTCGGGGCGACCTCGCTGGATACACCCCAGCGGGTCTGCTGGAACCCGGCGGCAGGGTGACATAGGTCACAGCTGTGTAGCCAATCGTCGTCACGACGCCCTGCCGCTAGCGGCGCTCCGACGGCCGGGCGGGCCGCTCCACCGGGACGGGTGATCGACCGCCTAGACTCGGCGCGGTTCGACCGACCGGCGGATGGATCAGGCAGATGACGAGCAGCGGCGACCGCGGCTGGCTGCGGGCGATGCCCGCCGATGATGGACGCGACGCGCTGTTCAGCCGTGCCGGCCACCGGGTGTACGGGACGCGTCGGCTCAGCGAACTGGTGCAGGGGCGTCCACCGGGTGTCACCGGCAGCCAGTGGGGCTCGGCGAGCCGGGCGGCATTCGACCTCGTGGTCTGCGCGCCCGACACGCAACGACCCGTCGTCGCCGTGACGATCGGACCGGTTCCGCTCCCCGGGTCCGCCGAGCAACGCGCCGAGCGGCTCACGGACGCCGTGAGCGCCGCCGTCGGCCTGCCCGTGCTGCGCATCGGGTCGCCCACGTTGCGGGCCGCCGACCACGGCCGCCGCGTGATCGAGTACGTGCTCGACGCACGCGCCTACGCGACGGGCGGCGTCGGGGACGAGCCCGCCCCGGTGGGCTTCCGCGACATCCTCGGTCGACTGCCGGACGGGCGGACCGGCCCGGTGAACGACCTCGGCGCGTTGGCGCGCACGGCGGCGGTCGAGGCGTACGTGGCCGGGCGGCTGGCCGACCCGATCGTGCGGGGCCTGCACGTGAGCTGGACCGAGGGCCCGGCGCAGGGGTGGAGTTGGGTCCAGCCGCGGCTGGACAGTTGCCTCGTCGAGCGGGTGTCGATCACCGCCCAGCGCTTCTCCTGCGGCGTCGACGCGGCCCGCCTGGCCGAGGACCTGGCGACCGTCGCGGTCGGCGAACGGCTGCGCGCCACTGGGCCGGACAGCCCGGATCTGCTCGCGCGCGTGGACCTCACCGCGGAGATCGCCGCGCTGAGTCGCCGCCGCGACGAGTTGGTGGGCGGTTTCGCCTTCGACCACCTCTGCGCGGACTGACCCGCACTCTCCCTGCTGAACCCCGCTCCGCTCCCGATCCGCTCGGGCGCGGAGCAATTTCTTGTGGGGCTGTTGAACCTTCCCCGCCGCCGTCCCGTACTCCTGCGCGAATGAAGAGGATCTCCCCAACCGCGTCGACCGGGCGCGGGCGGCGGTGCGGAAAGGGCATCGTCGACCATCGACACATTACCGGGTAGGTCGCGGTGGCCGCCGCCGTGGCGTGCCATCTCACATCCGTCGGTCCGCCGAGGGCAGGAATCCACTACCGGATCGAGAAGGAGAGCAATTCGATGCGCAGGTCCACTCGGGCGCGCCGGTCACCCGGCATCGCGCGGAGCAAGCGTCTGCTGGCTGTTGTCGGCACGCTCGTGGTCTTCGGCGGAGTAGTCGCCGTCACCCAGATTTCGTCGGCCCAGGACCGGCGGACGAACAAGCCTCGACCCGCCGCCGGGCAGTGCGTGGAACCGAGCCCTGGCTCGACCGCGCCGAGTGGCACCTCGACCAGCCGTACGTGGCAGAACGGTCGCTGGGTGCGCAACCACTGGGGTGACGGTCAGGAGTCGGTGGCGGAGTGCGAGGACGGCAAGGACGGCACCGTGGGCACCGGCTCGGCCGTCGCCTGCCCGGATGTCGCCTCCAAGCTACCGCAGGTGCCGGAGCGGGCGCGCGCCGAGGTCGACCGTAACCTCGCGCAGTTGCAGAGCCAGATCGCCGAGGCCGACCGCCGACTCGCCGCCGAGGGCAACAAGGGTCAGGCGTTCATCAACAACGCGATCCTGCGGCCGCTGGCCGACAAGCGTAAGGCGGTGCTGGACCGGATCACGACCGCCATCGACCGCGTTGGACCCCGCCCGCAGGGTCTGGCGCAACTCGCCCAGTGTCAGGTGCAGCCGACCGGCAACAACGGTGGCGGTAACAGCGGCGGCGGTAACAACAACGGTGGCAACAACAACGGCGGGAACGGCAACGCCCCCGGCGCGGGCCTCGGCGTCCTGGCCAACAACTGCGACGAGAGCAAGTTGCAGCCGCACGACGGTTTCCAGAACGGCAACCGCTGTGTGAGCACCGAGTTCGGTGAGGTCGGCGCCGCCGCCAACAACCCCTCGCTGCTGATCACCCAGTTCCCGCAGCAGGTCGGCCGCAACCAGCCCTTCACCCTGCGGGTCAGCACCAAGAACCTGATCCGGGACCGGTTCCTCGCGGCCGGTCAGGGCGGCTACTACGTGGAGAGCTCGCTGCTCAACGCCCAGGGCCTGGTCCGGGGTCACTTCCACACCGCCTGCCGGATGCTGGACAGCCTGACCGCGCCGCCCGAGCCGCAGGAGGTGCCGGCGTTCTTCGTCGCCACCGAGGACGGTCGCGGTGGCGCCCAGCCGGACGACGTGACCATCCAGATCCCGGGTCTGCCGGAGTCGGGTACCGCGCAGTGCTCGGTCTGGGCCGGTGACGGCTCGCACCGTCTGCCCATGATGGAGCGGGCGAACCAGACCCCCGCGTTCGACTCGATCCGCATCAACGTCAACTGATCAACGGTCGGTCACCCGGGCGGACAGCACGCCCGGGTGGCCGACCCCGCACACAGCGAAGGGGTCCCGCCGTTTCGGCGGGACCCCTTCGCTGTGCCGCGTGTCAGCGGCTCTTGTACGCTTCCACGACCTCGACCGGGATCCGGCCCCGCTCCGAAATCTTGTAGCCGTTCTTGACGGCCCATTCCCGGATCGCCCGGTTTTGTTCGCGGTCCATTCCCGCGCCGGTGGGTCGTCCCGGCCGCCGAACTGTCCGCGTGTTCTCCGCCGGGCCCCGACCGATCCGGCGACCCGCATTGATGTATGGGTCCAGCGCCTTACGCAGGACACCCGCATTCTCGTCCGAGACGTCGATGGTGTAGGCCACGCCGTCGAGACTGAACTCGACCGTCCGATCGGCCTTCCCGCCGTCGAGGTCGTCGGTCAGCACCGTGATTACTTTTCTCGCCATTGCCGATTACTCCCTGTGTGTGGCGGGATGTGTCCAAAGTCTGACCTACCACCCGGGGAATGCGCAACAATATGCGTCCCATTCATTTCGGCGCGTCGCGATTGAGTGCGGCACAAAACAGCGAACGGGCCGGAATCGCGGGCGTTGGCGCTGCGTCAATCGGTGAGCAGGCCCGCGTGCCCGGCCACTGCCGCCGCCTCCGACCGGTTGGAGACCCGCAGCTAGCGCGGCAGGGAGGCGGTCATTCGTTTCACCGTCCGTTCCGAGACGTGCAGTTCCTCGGAGATGCCGGTGCCGGACGCCTTCCCGGGCAGCGGGGGGTTCACCGACGAGTTCGGCTATACCTACCTGGGCTTCTCCTCCGGAACCGACGCCGCCCAGGGGCGCTGGGCGTCCGGGCCCGTGCCGGACGGCAAGGGCGAGTTCCGCTACGACGACAGTCCGCGCGCGAACGCCCCGCCCCGCTGTCGCGTACCCGGGTGGGCGGTTCGGGAGCTGCTGCTGCCGACCCGTCGACTCGCCCCGCGAAGTGGCCCGGGTCACACACCGGAACAAGGGGAACGCTTTGTTACTTGAGTGAGACACGCTCAACTCAACGCGATAGCAGGTGTTCGATGGCAACTCTTCCGGTACTTCCTCTGACCGACGCCGTGCTGCTGCCCGGCATGGTCATCCCGGTGACCCTCGACCCGACCACCCAGGCCGCCATCGACGCGGCGCGGACGACCAGCGACCGCAAGCTGCTGGCCGTCCCGCGTATCGACGGCGAGTACGGCCCGGTCGGCGTGGTCGCCACCATCGAGAAGGTCGGCCGCCTCCCCGACGGTGAGCCCGCCGCTGTCGTCCGTGGCCTGTCCCGCGCGCGGATCGGCTCCGGCGTGCCCGGTCCCGGCGCCGCTCTCTGGGTCGAGGCGACCGAACTCGACGAATCCGCTCCCGCCGGCCGTGCCCGCGAGCTCGCCCGCGAGTACCGCGCCCTGGTGACCTCCGTGCTGCAGCAGCGGGGCGCCTGGCAGGTCATCGACGCCGTGGAGCGGATGACCGACCTGTCCGAGCTGGCCGACTCGGCCGGCTACGCACCCTGGCTCACCCTGGAGCAGAAGACCGAGCTGCTCGCCGCGCCGGACGTGACCGCCCGACTGGAGCTGCTGGTCGGCTGGGTGAAGGACTACCTGGCCGAGCAGGAGGTCACCGAGCAGATCAACAGTGACGTCCGCGAGGGCCTGGAGAAGTCGCAGCGGGAGTTCCTGCTGCGCCAGCAGCTCGCCGCGATCCGCAAGGAGCTGGGCGAGGACGAGCCGGACGGCTCGGCCGACTACCGCTCCCGGGTGGAGAGCGCCGACCTGCCGGACAAGGTCCGCGAGGCGGCCATGCGCGAGGTCGGCAAGCTGGAGCGGGCCAGTGACGCCTCCCCGGAGGCCGGCTGGATCCGCACCTGGCTGGACACCGTCCTCGAGATGCCGTGGAGTACGCGTACCCAGGACAACACCGACCTGGCCGCGGCCCGGGCGGTGCTCGACGCCGACCACGCCGGCCTGTCCGACGTGAAGGACCGCATCCTGGAGTACCTGGCCGTGCGCAACCGCCGCGCCGAGCGCAACCTCGGCGTGGTCGGCGGACGCGGCTCCGGCGCGGTGCTCGCCCTCGCCGGCCCTCCCGGGGTCGGCAAGACCAGCCTCGGCGAGTCCGTGGCGCGGGCGCTCGGGCGCAACTTCGTCCGGGTGTCGCTCGGCGGCGTCCGCGACGAGGCGGAGATCCGCGGTCACCGGCGCACCTACGTCGGCGCGCTGCCCGGCCGTATCGTCCGCGCGCTGCGCGAGGCCGGCTCGATGAACCCCGTCGTGCTCCTCGACGAGGTGGACAAGGTCTCCGCCGGTTACGCCGGCGACCCGGCCGCCGCCCTGCTGGAGGTGCTCGACCCGGCCCAGAACCACACCTTCCGGGACCACTACCTGGAGGTCGACCTGGACCTGTCCGACGTGCTGTTCCTGGCCACCGCCAACGTGGTGGAGTCCATCCCCGGCCCGCTGCTGGACCGGATGGAGCTGGTCATGCTGGACGGGTACACCGAGGACGAGAAGGTCTCCATCGCCCGTGACCACCTGCTGCCCCGGCAGCGGGAGCGGGCCGGCCTGACCGCCGACGAGGTGACAGTGGCCGACGAGGCGCTCGCGCTGATCGCGGGGGAGTACACCCGTGAGGCGGGTGTCCGGCAGCTCGAACGGTCCCTGGCCAAGATCCTGCGCAAGGTGACGGTGACGCTGGCGACCGACCCGACCCCGGTACGCGTCGACACCGACAACCTCACCGGCTACCTGGGACGACCGAAGTTCACCCCGGAGTCGGCCGAGCGCACGGCGGTTCCCGGTGTCGCCACCGGGCTCGCGGTGACCGGCGCCGGCGGCGACGTCCTCTTCATCGAGGCGACGAGCATGGAGGGCGAGCCGGGGTTGACCCTGACCGGCCAGCTCGGCGACGTGATGAAGGAGTCGGCGCACATCGCGCTGTCGTACCTGCGCTCCAACGGGCGTCGGCTCGGCATCGACCCGAACGCCCTGGCGGGACGGCGGATCCACCTGCACGTCCCGGCGGGCGCGGTGCCCAAGGACGGCCCCAGTGCCGGCATCACCATGGTCACGGCCCTGGCGTCGCTGGTCACCGGTCGTCCGGTCCGCCCCGAGTTCGGGATGACCGGCGAGGTGACGCTCTCCGGTCGGGTGCTGCCGATCGGTGGGGTGAAGCAGAAGCTGCTCGCCGCGCACCGGGCCGGCCTCACCGAGGTGATCATCCCGGCGCGTAACGAGCCGGACCTGGACGACCTGCCGACCGAGGTGCGCGAGGCGCTGACCGTGCACACCCTGGCCGACGTGGCCGACGTGCTCGCCCTGGCGCTGCGCCCGGCCGACGTCCAGGCACTGGACGGACCGGCGCTCTTCACGGTCTGACGCTCCACCACGATGACCCCCGCCGTCCATCGACGGCGGGGGTCATCGGCGTACGTGCATCGAGGGCTACTGTCTCGCTCGAAGCGTCAACCACCTCTCCGCCGCGAGGCGGTGCCCCCGGAGGTAACCCCCGTGAACCTGGTGCTCTGGATCATCCAGATCCTGCTCGCCGTCATCTTCATCGGCGCCGGCCTGGCCAAGCTGACCCAACCCAAGGACAAGCTGCGCGACATGATGCGGTGGGTGGACCCCGTACCGCCGTCGCAGGTCAAGGCCCTCGGCGCGGTGGAGGTGCTGGCCGCCGTCGGGCTGGTGCTGCCCCCGCTCACCGGCATCGCCACCGTGCTCACCCCGTTGGCAGCCGTCGGGTTGGTCATCGTCATGATCGGCGGCTTCCTGGTGCACCTGCGCGACAGGAAGAGGCGCGACACGGCGGCCGAGCGTCGGCTGGAGATCCAGGGCGCGATCACCTGCGCGGTGCTGCTCGTCCTCGCCGCCGTGGTGGCCTGGGGACGCTTCGGCCCGTACTCCTTCTGAGGCCGTCGCCGGCGACCGCCGTACCCGGTGGTCGCCGGCGGGCGCGCTCAGCGCTCGTCGCGTCCGCGGTCGCGGCGCACGGTGGCCTTGCGGCCCTTGATCGTGCTCTGGCGCAACCCGGAGATCACCTCGTCGGCCACGCCCTGCGGCACCTCCACCAGGGAGAACCGGTCGGCGATCTCGATCGAGCCGATGTCCCGGCCGCGGATACCGGTCTCGCCGGTGATGGCGCCCACCAGGTCCTGGGGGCGTACGCCCGCGCGTCGGCCCAGGCCGACGAACACCTGGACGGTGTTGCCCCCGCCGATGCGCGGTCGGCTGCCGCCGCGCCGGTCACCGCCTCGGCCGCCCACCTCA
This sequence comes from Micromonospora sp. NPDC049102, assembly GCF_043197485.1. Classification (NCBI taxonomy): domain Bacteria; kingdom Bacillati; phylum Actinomycetota; class Actinomycetes; order Micromonosporales; family Micromonosporaceae; genus Micromonospora; species Micromonospora sp. NPDC049102. The sequence goes on from NZ_JBICTE010000008.1 coordinate 24,076, forward strand.
CCGCGACCCTCGCGCGGAGCGCGGACCGGAGCCTGCGGGATCTCCTCCTCGTCGTCGGAGCCCGGCGACGTCACCTCGTGAGCCAGCTTCACGGCGGCGAGGGCGACCTCCATCAGGTCGAACTCGTCGGTCAGCGTCTCGACGATCACCCGGTACGGGTCGAGGTCGTCCTCCAGCAGGCTCTCGCGCAGCGCCGCCTGGGTCAGCTCCAACCGCCGGGTACGCATGTCCGCCACGGTCGGGATCTTGTCAATGGCGATCCGCTGTCCGGTCACCCGCTCGATGGTCTTGAGCATCCGGTGCTCGCGCGGCTCGGCGAGGGTGATCGCCACGCCCTCGCGCCCGGCCCGGCCGACCCGACCGATCCGGTGCACGTACGACTCGGGGGCCGACGGCACGTCGTAGTTGACCACGTGGGTGAGTTGCTCGACGTCCAGCCCACGGGCCGCCACATCGGTGGCCACCAGCAGGTCCGCCGTGCCCGCCCGCAGCCGGGACATCACCCGGTCCCGCTGTTCCTGGCTCATCCCGCCGTGCAGCGCCTCGGAGCGGTAGCCCCGGCCGTTCATCGTCTCGGTCAGCCGGTCCACCTCCTCGCGGCTGCGGCAGAACACGATCGCCGCCGTGGGCGACTCCACGTCCAGGACCCGACCCAGCGCGGCGGGTTTGTGCGCGCGCGTCACGATGTAGGCGCTCTGCCGGACCCGGGGCGCCTCGCCCGCGACCGGCTGCTCCCGACCGATCTCGATCCGCACCGGGTCGGTCAGGTGCTGGCGGGCCATCCCGTCGATCCTCGACGGCATGGTGGCCGAGAAGAGCACCGTCTGACGCTGCGCCGGAGCGTGCTCCAGGATCGCCTCGATGTCCTCGGCGAAACCCATGTCGAGCATCTCGTCGGCCTCGTCGAGCACCACCGTCGACAGGCCGCCGAGGCGCAGCGTGCCCCGGGCGATGTGGTCGAGGGCCCGCCCCGGGGTGGCGACCACCACGTCGACCCCGCTGTCCAGTGCCCGCAACTGCCGTCCGATCGGCTGCCCACCGTAGATCGGCAGCACCCGGGCGCCCAGGTCCTTGCCGTAGCGGTGGAACGCCTCGGACACCTGCACCGCCAACTCCCGGGTCGGCACCAGCACCAACGCCACCGGGTCCCCACCGTCGCGGTGCGCCGACATCCGGTTCAGCAGCGGCAGCGCGAACGCCGCCGTCTTGCCGGTGCCGGTGGCCGCCTGACCCAGCAGATCCCGACCCTCCAGCAGCGGCGGGATGGCCTCCCGCTGGATCGGGGTCGGCTCCTCGTAGCCGAGGGCGGACAGCGCGCCCAGCAGCTCGGGACGCAGCCCGAGCTCGGTGAAGGCGTACACCTCTTCGGCGTCGGCGGGGGCGGAGTCGATCGGTGCGTCGTGCTGTGCAGGTGCGGAACTCATGTGCCAAGCCTTTCATTACCCCGTCGGGGCCGCTGCGCCGACCGGCACAAGAGCGCCCCCGGCCGCCCCGGGATCTTGGCCGCGGGCGGCTTGGCGGGTCAGGTGGTGGTCATGATCGCCAAGATCATCATCCCGCCGAGGGCGGCGTCGAGCACTCCGCAGAACTCGGCGTACCCGCGCGGCGCCACCCGGCCGGTGCGGTGGTTGACCAGATCCCACCCGGCGTGCACCAGCCACCCGAACGCCACCAGCCACGCGCCAGTCCGCCCGCCGGCCGCGACCGCGACGAGCGTCACGGTCACCCAGGCGACCAGGCCGGCGAGCTGGATGGCGAGCACGCCCGGCCCGCGCAGCGTCCGCCGGGCCACGCCGATCAGCAGGTACCCGCCGGGCAGCACAGCATCGTCCACGGGCTGAGCACCATCGGGTCGACCCACAGGTCCGCGGTCAGCAGCAGCGCGAGTCCGGCCGGCTAGCGGCGGGCGAGCGCCACCACTGCCGGGTGACGGTGTATCACCGCCGGTGGTTCGTGCCGGTGGCGCAGCACCACCAGCACCATGGCCGGCACCATCAGCAGATGACCGCCGAGCAGCACGGCGTCGCCGTCGAGCAGACCGGCCCCAAACGGTACGAGCAGCAGCAGGAACGGGACGTACATCGCGGCGGCCATCTCGGCGACCCCACGCCAGTGGTGCGCGCGGTAGCGCATCCACACAGTCATCCCGACGGTCATGTTCGTGGCCATCACCAGGGCGGCCACCTCCGGCCGGGCCAGTGCGCCGGCAACACCCAGGGCCGTGCCGGCCACCTCCCAGAGCGGCCCGAGCAGCACCATCCCGGCGACCATCGCCAGCGCCATCTCGGCGAGATGCCACAGCAGCCGCCGGGTGCCGTGGGAGGGCGCCGCGTCGGAGGGTGCCGACTGCGCGGTGGGCAGCGGCCCGGGCTGCCGTACGGGGATTGCGGTGTCCGCGTACATCCGTGTCTTCTCCATGCCGTTGACCCTGCCAGCGTTTCGGCGCGAGGGGCAGGCGCGTCCGTCACGGGAAGAGCTGTGCGGGGCGCACGGTCGGACCGTGACAGCGCGTCTCGGTGGCGACGCCGCGCCCAACTCGGTCTGATCGCCGTGGCGGCGCTGACCGTGCCGCTTGTCGCCCCGGTCGCGGCCGGTGTCTGGCCCACGACGTGATCCGGCGGGTGCACGCCGGCGGCCGGTACGTGGATCCGTCGCTGGCCGCCGACGCGTTGACCCTGCCGCCGTGTCCGCTGACCCCCCCGGGAACTGGAGACGCTGCGGCTGGCCGAGTTCGGCGCGCCGGTCGCGGTGATCGCCCGCCGGGTGCACCTGTCCACCGGCACCGTCCGCAACCACCTGTCCGCGGCCGTGCAGAAGCTCGGTGCGACCGACTGGGCCGAAGCGGTGCGTACCGCCCGCGCCAACGGCTGGCTCTGACCCTTCGGCTGTCCTCTGCTCTGCTTCAACCCGCGCACCACCTGGCGTCGCGACCCGACCGGCTACCGGGGTCGCGCCCAGGCGACGAACCGGTCGTCGAGGTCGGCCGCCGTCGTGCCGTGGTGCTGCTCGGCGGCCTCGTCCCGCAGGGTCATCAGGTAGGCCACCAGGTCCGGCCGGTTCTCGCGGTACGCACCGAGGAGACTCAGCTTCGCCGCCGAGCACGGCCAGGCGATCCCGCACGACTGGCAACGCCAGGTAGGACGGGTCGGGAGGTGGGGAAGGCGTCGACCCCTCACGCGACACCTCCGTTCGGCGGACGAACCGTGCGCTCGTCCGCGCTGCTCACGCACAGAACGTCAACGGCCCTGATCGGGCGGGCGCTCGCCGCGGGGCATCCCGGCACGGCTGTCTCCCTGTCGCTCGTTGGGAGGGGCCGCCCCTGAGTGCTCGCCCGCGAGGCGGCCCCGGCACGAACGCGTCCGCCGGGTCTCGGGTCCCTGCCGGCCGCGCCGTCTACGACCACCCTGCCGACTGTTGCCATGCAACTACACTGCGTTGCACTATGGCGTTTGGACGTTCGGGATATCCGGGGAGGACAGAGGATGAATCATGCGGTCGTGGAGGCCATGACCCAGTGCGGTGAGACCGCCGACTCTCTCGCAGCTCAGACCGGGGTCGATCCGAAGACGGCAGCGCGGTGGGCAAACCCGGGACGGATCCCGCAGACCCGACATCGTGCCCAGGTCGCCGCGATCCTCGGTCGAGAAGTGGTCGACCTGTGGCCGGACGTCCTGAAGCGTCGCGAACCGGCGTGGTTCCGGCCGTGGGCCGACATCGAACGTGAGGCAGTCGCGCTGCGCTGGTACGAGCTGGCCTGGGTGCCTGGTCTCTTGCAGACGGAGGCGTATGCGCGGGCGACTCTGGCTGGAGAGTTGCTGTCCAGTGAGGATTTGGATCATCTTGTGCAGGCACGAGTCGGGCGGCAGGTCGTCCTCCATCGCGACCAGCCACCGCTCTTGATCGCAGTAATGGACGAATCCGTGGTGCGGCGGTCGGCCTACGGCGATCGGGACCTGATGCGCGAGCAGTGCGAGCACCTCGTCACGTGCGCGCAACTGCCGTCGGTGCAGGTCTACCTGGTCCCGGCGGCGGTTGGCATGTACCCGGGCCTGGGCGGGCCGTTCATCGTGGCCGAGTTGGAGGGTGGCGGACGTGTGGCCCACATCGACGGCCAGGCGCAGGCGCAGATCACCGAGCAGCAGGCCGAAATTGCTACCCTTGACCGACGATGGGAACGCATTCGCGGGGAAGCTCTCTCTCGCGGACAGTCCCTAGACCTGCTCAGGGAAGCGGCATCATCATGGACCTGACCGGCGCGCAGTGGCGCAAGAGCACCAAGAGCGGCAACAACGGCGGGGCATGCGTGGAGGTCGCCGACAACCTTCCCGGTGTCGTCCTCGTTCGGGACACGAAGGACCGTGACGGCGGGACGCTGACCTTCGCGCCGCAGGCGTGGCGAGACTTCGTCGGCTTCGCGCGAGCCCAGCACTAGGCCGTGTGTCAAAGCCCCTGGCCGGCCTGCGGAGGCCGAGAGGACCGGCCGTTTCGGCCGCTGGTGAACCGTCGCTCGCGGGCCCGTGGTCCGGCCGGATCGGAGCCGCCCGCTCCATTGAGCGTGATGCCTGTGGGTCATCAAGATGACTCACAGGCATCACCCTCATCGTGGTGTCCGCCGTCCGTCCCTCTGCTCGACCGAGGACCTTGACACACGGCCTAGAGTCTGTGTCGAAGTCGGTCATAGCCACTCGTTGATCGCGGCGATGTGCACGGTGGCTTCGTAGCGCACGGCGAGTTTGTCGAATCGGGTGGCCACGGCGCGGTTGCGTTTGAGGCGGTTGATGCCGCACTCCACGGCATGGCGTTGCTTGTACCGCTCGGGGTCGAAGGCCGGTGGTCGCCCACCCTTGGACCCCTTCTTGCGCCGGTTGGCGTCCTGGTCTGCCTTTGACGGGATCGTCGCGGCGATCCCGCGGCGGCGCAGGTAGCGGCGGTTGGCCTTCGATGTGTACGCCTTGTCGGCCAAGACTCGATCGGGGCGTGTCCGTGGTCGACCGCCGCCCTGGCGGGGCACCCGGATGCCGTCGAGGACCGCGATGAACTGGGGACTGTCCCCGCGCTGCCCGGCGGTCAGCACGATCGACAACGGCTTTTGCCCCTGTTCACATGCCAGGTGCACCTTCGTGGTCAGTCCGCCCCGCGACCGCCCGAGCGCATGATCGGCCGGCTCAACCGCGACGCCGCCCGGCGGTTCGACCTGCAGATCCCCCTTTTACGCGCCCCGGCGGCGTGCTGATGCGCCCGGGCGACCGACGAGTCCACCGACACGTCCCACGTCACCCGCCCGGCCGTGTCGGCCACCGCCTGCAACGCGGTCAGGATCTTCGCCCAGGTCCCGTCACGCTGGCAACGGCGGAACACCGCGTACGCCGCCGACCAGGACCCGTAGCACTCCGGTATGTCCCGCCACGGCGCACCCACCCGGGTCCGCCACCTGATCCCATCAATGAGCTGCCGTTTCGTCCATGTCGGCGGCCGACCCGGTCTACGTCCCACAGGCAGCAACGGCTCCAGCGCCGCCCACTGCACGTCGGTCAGGTCATGCCGCCTCGTCACCGCTACAGTGGCCACGAGGTCTCCGTGCTGATGGTCTTCTTCGTCGATGAACCATCTACCGGAGACCTCGCTACTTATCGATCACCGCCACGCCGAAACTTCCTCACCCTCGGGCACCCGCAGCCGACTTCGACACAGGCCCTAGACGAGTAATTCCTAACCCTGGCTGGGCGATGGGCGCAGCCGGCAGCCCGCCGCCCGCCGCCGGTGACCGTCGGTCACCTCAGTGGGGGCGGATGTGGTCGTGAGCGGTATACCTCAGAGTCATATTCATACCTCTGAGGTATACCGCTCACCAGCACATCGACACGGCGGGCAGCCACAGCGGATGGCCAGCGCCCTTCGCCGCAGCCCAGACACGTCTTGAGTCCGGACATACTCGTCTAGGTCACGTATCGCACCTCGACTGGATGTGCCGCCTTCGGTCTGGGCGGCGTCGGCCGATGAGGGCGACGGTCAGCGGCCCTCCGACCGCGCTCCAAAAGCTGTAGGGCCGGCGGCTGCGCGGGCGGCCCGTTCGATCTGTGCGCGTCGGACGCGGAGGTCGTGATGCGCTGGCTGCTCATCCTGGTGATCGTCCTGCTGGCGATCGGCGCGATCTGGCTGCCCCGCCGAGCACGGTCAGCTGGTAGGTCCCTGCGCAACCGCCTCGACGAGCGGCGCCGACCCCACGGTCCTGCCGGCTCCCGAAAGCGCGTCTGCGTCGTTCAGCGCCGGGAGCAGGATCGTGCGTCGGTCGATAAGACCAGTCGCGCCTTCATGTCCGAATTGGATGCAATGATGGGTTGATGCCCAGGAAGGTCGTGGTGGGCCCGGTCAATCCGGTGCGGTCAAGTGCCGTCGAACTGTTCTTCGACCTCGTCTTCATCTTCACCCTCGGCCGTCTGTCGTCGACCCTGGCCGAGGAACCGAGCTGGGTCGCCGCCGCGCACGCCGTGATCTTCCTGCTCGCCTTCTGGTGGATCTGGTACAACACCAACCTGGTCACCGACAGCCTCGACTGTGAACGTCCCATCGTGCAGGTTCTGATCATCTGCGTGATGCTCGGCAGCCTGCTGATGTCGATAAACGTGCCGGACGCGTTCGGCAGCCAGGGCTTCGTCTTCGCGGGCGCGTACCTCGGGATCCACCTGGGCCGTACCCTGGTCATGGCCTTCCATCTGCGGGGCACGCCTGCCTGGCGTCGGCCGATCCGCGGCGTGGTCTGGTATTTGCTCTCCGGGACGCTGTGGTTCGCCGGGGCCGCATCCGCCGGCACTGCGCGGGCAGTGCTCTGGATCTGCGCGCTCGCGATCGACTACGCGGCGCCGGCGTTGCGCTGGCAGGTGCCGGGGCTCGGCCGGGCCACGGCTGCGGAGTGGCGTCTCTCGGGCGAACATCTGGCCGAGCGGTACCGGCAGTTCATCATCCTGGCCCTCGGCGAGACGATCCTGACCACCGCCAACTTCTACCGGGAGTCGTCGCGGGACCTGGAGGACACCGCTGCCTTCCTGATCACCTTCTGGACTGTCGTCTTCCTCTGGTGGACCTACTTCTATCGGACGACGAGCAGCCTCGCCGTGAAGCTCAACGTTGCCGTCGACCCGTACCGGGTCAACCTGCGGGCCGGCTACACCCACCTGCTGATGGTGGGAGGCATCCTGCTCACCGGCATCGGCGGTGAGCTCATGCTGAAGGCACCCGACGGGAGGACGTCGGCCGGTAACGTGGTCGCGGTCCTGGTCGGGCCGCTGCTCTTCCTCGTCGGGCGGCTGATCTTCGAGGCGTGGGTGTTCGGCCGGTTGACCAAGTACTGCCTCGCGGCGGTGGCGGGCTGCCTGGTCCTGAGCCCGGTGGCGGCGCGACTTCCGCCGCTGGCGGTGGGCCTGTTGGGCGCGGCCACCATCACCACCGTCGCCGCATTCGACCTGACGATCCGGGAACGGGTCGCGGGCGGGGTCAATCCCGCGGTCGGCGGCGGTGCCAGTCACCCCTACCGCCAGGGCCGATCCCGCTAGCGTGTCGGGGTGCGTACGGTGGAACTGGTCTGCTCAGCGGGGTTGGATGCCGCGATCCGGACGGTCTGGAGTCGGTTGGCGGCCGCCAGGTTGCCCAGCCTCGCCCGCAACATTCATCCGACCAACCGGCCTCATCTGACCCTCGTCGCCGTCGGCGACTTCCCGGTCGGCGTCGAACACCGCCTGGCCGAGCTGTTCGACGCCGCGCTGCCGGTGCCTGTCACGCTCGACCGGGTCGTCGTCCTCGACGGCAGCGCCCCGCTGGTCTGGCTCGTACGACCCACACCGGCGCTGACCGCGCTGCACGCCGCGGTCTGGGACGTCCTCGCCGAGGCCGCCGGGCAGCGGCCCTGGCACGCCCCGGGAGCGTGGGTGCCGCACCTCAGCCTGGCGCTGCGGTTCCGCGACGCGGACCTGCGGCTGGCCCGCGCCGTGACCGGTGGTCAGCGCCCGACGGGTTCGTTCGACGCGGCGCGCAGCTACGACGGCACGGACCGGACGGTGACCCTGCTGACCCGGCAACAGCCAGGGCGGATCGCCGAAAAGTGGTGAGGGGGTAACCACGCGCTCTGCCGAACGCGGCCGCAGCTGCGCCGCGCAGTCACGCGGCGCCTGTCGGTGCTGTCGCAAACCAGCGCTGACCTGGTCTTTTGCCCGCTGTTCTGCATATGGTGGGCGTGCCTCAGCGTCGCGGTGTGGATGCTGTCTCGTCTCACCCTGACCTGAGCGCACGTGCATTCTTGCGGGTCGTCGAGGCATTGATGGGACTGCTGCTTCCGCCCGTCGTCACTGGATAGACGGGTTGGACCGTGCGGTCGGAGGGGGAGGAGCTGTGACAGTGAACAGCGAACAGTCAACCCCGCGGAATGTCCACCCGACCGAAGACCTGTATCACACAGTGGAATGGCGGATGGAACAGCGTATCGACGCTCTCGAACGGCTGATCGACGCCAAGCTGGCGAACATCACCACCAAGATCGACGCGCAGGCGGCGCAGGTCGGGCTGGCTCTCTCGTCGGCCGACAAGGCGGTCACCAAGGCGGAGGCCGCCACCGAGAAACGCTTCGAAAGCGTCAACGAGTTCCGGCAGACTCTCTCCGACCAGACCAAGACGTTCATCGCGAGGGTCGAGTTCGAGGTGGTGCGGGACAGCCACGCCAGGCAAATTGCCGATCTGGCCAGTCGGCTGGACAAGCTCGAGGGCAAGGGTGTCGGACTCAACGCCGGCTGGGTCTATCTGGTCGGCGGGCTCACGGTCGTCGCCACGGTGGTGGGTCTTGTTCTGGCGTTCGTCTAGGTCGTCTCCCGTCGAGGCCCGGTTACGCGCCCGGCGAATCGCGCTGTCCGAACGGCCCGGAGTTCGTGCCCCCGGGCCGTCCGAAATCCACCACGTCAGCGGTAGAAGCGCAGGTAGTCGAACTGGCCGGTTGGTACAGCCGCGCCACGCTGACGTTGTCGAACTCGGCCGTGCCGCCGCTGGCCGTCAGTCCGGGTCGGCCGTCGACCGGGCGGTCCAGCCGCAGCGACATCACGGCGAGCTGGTCACCGAGGCGGGCGGGGCTCAGCTCGCCGGTGAGCTGCTGCGGCGGCGCTGATTCGTTGACGGCATCAGCTCCACAGGGCCGCACCCCGCCTCCGGCTCCCGTCCAGGGCGTCCCCGACCGGGCGTGCCCCTCCGGGGGTAGATCGGAGGAATGTTCGGTCTGTGCCCGGTCCCGGTGATTACGGTGTGTTCAGGGCGATCCACCCAGCGCCGTGACCGGAGAAGGGACCCCGTCATGCGAGTGCCTAGCCGTAGTCCGGGCCAGCAGCCCGGACCGCCCGCGTCGCCCATCGCCCCCGCCCGCCGCCGGCCGCCCAGCGCCGCCGCCCGCCGGCTGCCCGCCGCCGCGCCCGACCTCGCCGCCTACCGGGCGGCCGTGACCGACCTGCTGGTCGAGGTGGGCGCGCTGGCCGACGCCACCAGCACCCGGGCCCGGCAGGTGCTCATCGATGAACGCCTGCGCGAGCCGGCCCTGGCAGCCGTGCTCGACGCCACCCCGCAGGGTCTGCTCGGCGCGCGCGAGACGTTGCTGCTGGAGATGGCCCGCTATCAGCCGAACGAGCGCACCTCGGCGCGGGACCTTGCCGCGCTGGTCCGGATCTACCTGCTCTCCCGCATCGACGTGCTGTGGTGGCAGGATGCCCCGATCTTCGTCACCGACGACCAGGTCAACGGCAGCGCCGACCTCGTCGATCTGGAGTGGCTGCGCCGCCGGGACCTGCTGCGCTTCCGGTACCAGGAGCAGCCCGCCACCGTCCTGGGCCGCGCCGCACGCGGCCTGCGTCGGCGACTGCGCCCCGACGCGAGCCCGCACACCGCCGGGCTGCTGTTCCGTCGGGCCCGCCGGGAGGTGGTGGCCCTGCTCAACGAACTCGGCCGCGAGTTCGCCGCCGCCGTACCGCCGGCCACGCCGCCGCTGTGGGTGACAAGCCTCGTACGCAGCACCGAGCACCAGTACCGGCTGCGCCGCCTGGGCTACGCCGCGATGCTGCCCAGCGGACACTGCCTCGGCTACTCGGCCGACGTCGAGCTGACCTGGTTCGAGCGGTTCGGCGCGCGCGACACCCTCGCGGAGCTGCTGCTGGCCCGCCAGGACGCCGGCGAGCTGAACGTGATCGACGAGGGGCAGGCCTGGCACCTGTGTCTCGCACCCACCGCCCGGCGGCGTCTGCGCCGGGCGTACGAGGCCGAGATGGGGGTCTGAGCCCGTGTGCGGCATCGCGTTGAGCCTCGGCCCCGAGGCCGACCCGGCGACCTTCCGGCGGATGCTCGCCGTCCTCGCCCCGCGCGGCGAGGTCACCGAGACACGCTCCGAGCGTGGCCTGCTCGCCGGCACCCGTCGGCTGCGCGTCGTCGACCGGGACCGGGCGGTGCAGCCCTGGACCTCGACCGACGAGCGCTGGCTGCTCTGCTTCAACGGCGAGATCTTCAACCACCGGGAGCTGCGCGCGCAGCTCACCCGGCTCGGACAGGTCTTCCGCACCGAAAGCGACACCGAGGTGCTGTTGACGGCCTTCCAGCAGTGGGGCGAGGCAGCGGTGACGCGGCTGCGCGGCGAGTACGCCTTCGCGGTCGTCGAACGCGCCACCGGCCGGGCGTACCTGGCCCGCGACCCGCTCGGGGTGAAGCCGCTGTACTGGTCCCGTCGGCCCGGCTGCCTGTACCTCGCCTCGGAGGTCAAGGCGCTCGTCGGGCACCAGGCGCCAGTAACCGAGGTGCCGCCCGGTCACCACGGCTGGGCCGAGCCCGACGGGCCGGTGCGGCTGCGCCCGTACGTCGACCTGCTCACCATCGGAGAGGGCCTGCCGGTCATCGACGACCCGGACGAGGCCACCCTGCTCGTCCGGGCCGCGCTGACCGACGCCATCCGGATGCGGGTGGAGACCGACCTGACCGTCGGCGTGGTCCTCTCCGGCGGGCTGGACAGCTCGTTGACGCTGCGGCAGGTACGCGACATCCACCCGGACTGCGTGGCGGTGACGGTGGGCGTGCCGGACAGCCCCGACGTCGCGTACGCCCGGCGGCTCGCCGCCGACCTCGACGTGCCGCACGTGGTGGTCGAGCTGCGTCCGCGCGACATCCGCCTGGCCGACGTCCGCGAGGCGATCCGGATCTCCGAGCTGACCGAGTACGGCGACATCATCAACGCCGTCGTCTCGGTGCCGATCTTCCGGCGTCTGCGCGACCTGGGCGTCAAGGTGGTGCTCACCGGTGACGGCTCCGACGAGCTGTTCGGCGGGTACCCGATGTACCGCCAGGTCGACCCCATCGCGTCCCGCCGGCTGTTCCTGCACCGCATCCGCAACCTGTGCCGTACCGAGTTGCAGCGCGTCGACCGGGCCGCCATGGGGCACGGGGTGGAGGCGCGGGTGCCGTTCCTCGACCTCAGCGTGGTGGAGCTGGCGATGCGTCTGCCCCTGGACCTGAAGGTGCGCGACGGCCAGGAGAAGTGGATCGTGCGGCGGGCGTTCGCCGACGTGCTGCCGGACTACGTCCTGCGACGGCCGAAGCACCCGATGTCGTACTCCTCCGGTCTGCACGAGCGGGTGCGGCTCTACAAGCCACTCTTCGCCCGGATGCACCGGTCGTTCGGGTACGACCTGCTGGAGCCGGTCCGCCGCGACTTCGACACCGTGCTCAGCCGGTGCGGCAACGACCTGGACCGGGCCATCGCCGACGGGATGAACCGGCCCGACTACACGGTCCTGGAACACGCCCGCGACCTGGTCGGGGCGGCGAAGTGGAACGCCGCGCCGATGGTCCGCCGACTGGTCGGGCCACGCCCGCCCAGTCGCTCACCCGTTGGCTGAGCAGCCACCCGACGCTTGACTCTGACACCGTGTCAGGGACGAGCGTGAGGGGATCATGTTCACCATCGGAGACTTCGCCCGACTGGGCCGCGTGTCGGTGCGGATGCTGCGCCACTACGACAGCATTGGCCTGCTCCGCCCGGCCAACGTCGACCCGCACACCGGTTACCGCTCCTACCGGGCCGAGCAGTTGCGTCGGCTCAACCGGGTGCTCGCCCTCAAGGATCTGGGGCTCACCCTGGAGCAGGTGCGGGCGATCCTGGACGACGTCGTCGACGTAGTCGAGCTGCGCGGCATGCCGCGGTTGCGGCGCAGCCAGCTGACGGCGCGGTTGGCCGCCGACGAGTCAGGTCATCGGTCCGGTGATCCAGCCGCTCTATCCGGAGCTGTTCCGCCGGCTCGACGCCGCCGGGATCACCCCGTCCGGCCCGGCCCTCGCCTGGTACGAATCGGCCGACGGTGCGGGCGAGGCCGTGGTGGTGCACGCCGGATTCCCAGGACTCCCCGGAGCAGGGCGTCACCGAGCTTCAGCTCGCCGTCGACCGCGCCTGACGGTCGCTCCGGCGGTTGGTGCCCGGACCACGGCGGCGGCCACCCGCCGGACTGGCGGGGACGTCCCCAGGTCCTGCGGGCGTACGACCGGCAGGGGCGGATCTGCGGCGGCCGGCTGCACGACGGCACGGACCCGGAGGCGGTGATCGCGGAGCTGTTCGCCGACCCGCAGGTGCACCAACTGCACAGCCGCAACGTGGTCTACGGCTGCTTCATGTTCGTGGTGGAGCGGGCCGCCGGGTGACGGCCCTCAGCTGACCAGCAGCAGCGCGCCGACCGCCGCGAGGGTGCCGGCGACGGCGAGCAGGCTGCTGGTCAGCACGAACCGGCGCACCGGCACCGCCACGCCAGCCGCTCGGCACCGCTCGAACCACAGCAGGGTGGCCAGCGAGGCCCAGGGTGCGGCCAACGGGCCGACGTTCGTGCCGATCAGCAGGGCCAGCAGACGGGTGTGGTCGGCGGTCGGCAGCACCGCCTCGCCGGCCAGGTACGCCGGCAGGTTGTTGACCGCGTTGGCCAGCAGCGCTCCCGTACCGCCGGCTCGTAGCGCGCCGGCCGCCCCACCGTCGGCGCCGACGAGGTCGGCGACCAGGTCGTCGAGCCCGTGTCGGCCGAGGGTCTGCACCACCAGGAACAGTCCGACGACGAAGAGCAACAGCCGTACCGGCACCAACCCGGCGCGCAGCGTCGCGGGGGAGCGGACCACGAAGCCGACCAGCACCAGCGCGAGCGCGACGGTGGAGGCGAGCCCGATCTCCACCCCGGCGAGGATGCCGGCGACGAAGAGCAGACAGCCGGCGAGGGCGGTGCGGTGCAGCACCGGGTCGGTCGGCACGTGCGGGACCGGCGGGACGAAGCGTCCACCCTCCGGCCGTTCCCGCCGCCACCAGCCGTACCAGAGGAGCAGCATCGTGACCGCCACGGCCGCGAGCTGCGGCAGCGCCATGCGCTCGGCGTAGGCCAGGGGGGTGAGGCCGACCCGGTCGGCGGCCAGCAGGTTCGTCAGGTTCGACACCGGCAGCAGCAGGCTGGCGGTGTTCGCCAGCCAGACCGTGGTGACCGCGAGCGGCGCCGCCGGCACGCGCAGGCCGCGGGCCAGGGCGAGCAGCACCGGGGTGAGCAGAACGGCGGTGGTGTCGAGGTTGAGCACGAGGGTGGTCACCGTGGCGAGGCCGCCGCAGAGCAGGAAAAGCGCCGCCCAGCGGCCCCGCGACGCGATGGCGAGCCGGCTGGCCAGCACGTCGAAGACGCCCGCGACGGCGGTCAGCTCGGCAAGCACGATCACGGTGCCGAGGAAGAGCAGCAGCGGCAGGATGCGGTGCAGGGTGGCCGTGGTCTCGGCGCGGGGCAGCAGCCCGGTCAGCGCGCAGACCGCGCCGGCCACCGCGAGGACGACGGCCACCACGTCGAGCGGGTGCGGACGCCAGCGCGCGGTCGGCTCGGGCGGGGCCGGCGGCGCGCCGGCGGCAGACTTCACGGGTGACCACGTTGACACAACGGCCGGTCAGGCGCTCGTCAACCCCCGCCCGGGTGACCAGGCCCACCGGCCGGGCGGGGCCGACGCGGCCGGGCCCGGCCCCTCGACGAGAGGCCGGGCCCGGATCGCGCGTCGGTGCTACCAGCTCAGGTAGCCGGGCTGGGTCTGCACGTTCAGCTCGTGGAACCGGGTCAGGTTCGCCGACCAGGTCCGCCAGTCGTTCAGCTCCAGAACGTCCAGGCCCTTCTGGATGTCGTTGGAGTAGATGTTGCCGTTGTAGTAGTACGTCGACCAGGCGCCACCCGTGACGGCCTGGGTGTCGGACAGCGGGCCCCGCTCCCAGTAGGCGATCTCCTTGGGGTGGCGCGAGTCGGTGAAGTCCCAGACGGAGATGCCGCCCTGGTACCACGCCTGCACCATGATGTCCCGCCCGAGCACCGGGATCAGCGAGCCGTTGTGGGCCACGCAGTTCTCGGTCTCGGCGTTGGTCCGGGGGATCTTGTAGTAGCTGCGGAACTCCAGCTTGCGCGCGTTACCGCGGCCGGTGATGTCGTAGACGGCGTCCGCGCCCCGGTCGGGACCGACGGTCTCGTTGCAGGTGGCCGCGCCGCCGCCACCCAGCTCGTCGGTGAAGACAACCTTGGTGCCGGCGTTGTTGAAGGTGGCCGAGTGCCAGAAGGCGAAGTTGACCGTGTCGCGGACCTGGGTGATCACCTTGGGCGCTTCGCGGTTCTTGATGTCGAGCAGGACGCCGTCACCCATGCAGGCGCCGGCGGCGATGTCCTTCGCCGGGTACGCGGTGATGTCGTGGCAGCCGGTGGTCGCCGAGCCGGTCTCGCTGCCCGGGAAACCGCCGTCCGGGAAGAGGTTCGGCGTCGAGATCACGGACGCGTCGGTCGGCTTCTTCACCGGGACCTTGACGATGGAGATGGAGTCGTGCGGCGGCTGGCAGTCGGGGAACTCGGCCCGCGGGCTGTACGACGAGACGTACAGGTAGACGTTCTTACGGTCCTTGCCCGGCACCAGCGTGTGGGTGTGCGAGCCGCAGGCGGTCTCGACGGACTTGATGTAGCGCGGGTTGGCCTTGTCGCTGATGTCGAAGACCTTGATGCCCTCCCACGACTCCTTCACCGACGCCGGCTGCGCCACGCTCGCGCACGAGTCGTCGCTACGCGACGAGTCGGTGGAGACGAAGAGCAGGTCGCCGTAGACGGAGATGTCGTTCTGCGAGCCCGGGCAATTGACCTGCGCGGTGATCCTGGGCGCGCTGGGCCGGGAGATGTCGTAGACGACGAACCCGTCGTAGTTGCCGGCGAAGGCGTACCTGCCCTGGAAGGCCATGTCGCTGTTGAGCGCGGCCGTCGTGTCGAACGGCGCCTGCTTGGGGAGGTTGGCGATCTGCCGCAGGTTGGGGCTGCTGCGGATCTCGTCGACGCCCGGAATGTCGTTGGCGGCGGCGGCCGCTGGTGCCGCGACTGGGGCGGCCTCCTGCGCGTTGCTCGGCGTCGCCAGGGCGACGCTCGTCAGCAGCAGGCCGGTCGCGGCCAGG
The DNA here is from genome assembly GCF_043197485.1 of Micromonospora sp. NPDC049102. Taxonomy (NCBI): domain Bacteria; kingdom Bacillati; phylum Actinomycetota; class Actinomycetes; order Micromonosporales; family Micromonosporaceae; genus Micromonospora; species Micromonospora sp. NPDC049102. The sequence goes on from NZ_JBICTE010000008.1 coordinate 39,557, forward strand.
CTGACGATGCGGAGTTGTCGGAGCCGTGCGGTGGCCAACTTGATCATTGGCAGCGCCCTTCGAAAGGGGGGATGACGGTGTCGGTACCTTACCGAGCAACGGAGATCATCGATGTGACCCGGGTCACATCTGTGCATACTCGTCAATGGATAAGATCGCTGCGACCTCGACCTGAGGGGGTGCGGCATGAGCGTCCGACGTGGTCGGTTACTGGCCGTCGTCATAGCGGCGGCCATCGTTGTGGTGCTGGTGGTGCTTGCGGTCCGCGCCGGTGGTGACCCCGGCCGGCCAGCTGCCGCGCGCGTCTCGGCGTCCCCCACGCCGACGACCGCCCCGACCGGTCCACCACCCCCGCCGGTGCTCGTGCCCGGCCGCCCGGGGGAGCCGGCCGTCGCCCGGTCCGCGCACGAGCTGCGCGACGACAGCCCACCCCGCTACAACGCCCTGGACACCGTCTACGTCCAGATGATGATCCCGCACCACCAGCAGGCACTGGAGATGAGCACGCTCGCGAAGGACCACGCGGCCGACCCCCGCATCCGCGCCTACGCCGACCGGATCCGCGCCGGCCAGGGCCCCGAGATCAGCGTCCTGCGCGGCTGGCTCTCCACCCGTGGGCTGCCCGAGACGGCGCCCGGCCACGACCACGCCGGCATGCGCGGCATGCAGTCCCCCGAGGCGATGCGGCGGCTCGCCGCCGCCCAGGGCGTCGAGTTCGACAGACTCTTCATCGCGATGATGAGCGAGCACCACCAGGGGGCCGTCACGATGGCCACCGACCTCCTGTCGGTCGGGGTCGACGCGACCCTCAACGAGCTGGCCACCTCCCTCGCCACCGAACAGGCCATCGAGATCACCCGCCTGCGCGAGCTGACCCCGCCCTGACCGTCGACGACCCGTACGCTGGGTGACCGTGAGACGCACGCTGTTCGGCCGCCCCCTGCGCGGCGTCGCCTTCGACGTGGCGGTCTCCGGCGTGGTGGCGTTCGTCGGTCTGGCCTCGGCGGTGGCACAGCCCGGCGGTTGGGCCGCCGGCGTCGGCGTCGGCATGGCGGTGGCGCTGCTGTTCCGCCGCACCCACCCGAGTGCGGTGACCGTCGTCGTGGCGGCGCTCGCCCTGGTCCAGGTGATCGCCGGCTGGGGTCCGCTCGCCTTCGACGTCGCCGTCCTCATCGCGCTCTACAGCGTCGTGAAGTACGGCAGGCGTCTGCGCGACGGCGTGCTGGCCGGCGCGGTCGCCGCCGTGGGCGTGCTGCTCGCCGCCGCGCAGACCCCCGGCGTCATCATGTGGTGGGTGACCGCGCTGTGGTACGCGCTGGTCACCGGCGCGGTCTGGCTCGTCGCGCTGAACGTGCGGACCCGCCGCCTCTACGTGCTCAGCCTCGAGGAACGGGCGGCCACCCTGGAACGCGAGCGGGAGGCCGAGTCCCGCGCGGCGGTCGCCGAGGAGCGCACCCGGATCGCCCGCGAGTTGCACGACGTGGTGGCACACAGCATGGCGGTGATGATCGTCCAGGCGGACGGGGCGCGGTTCATGCTCGACCGTGACCCCGAGCAGGCCCGAACCGCCGTGAAGGTGGTCGCCGACACCGGCCGCTCCGCGCTGGAGGAGATGCGCCGGCTGGTCGGGGTCCTGCGCGACGCGGGCCCGACCGGGGCAGGCGTGGTGGCCGCCGACCCGGAGCACCGCAGGCTGGCGCTGGCCGAGCTGCCCGACCTGCTGGCCCGCTTCCGCGACGCCGGGCTGCGCATCCGCGACACCGCCACCGGTCAGCCGCCGGCCCTGCCCCCGGGCCTGGAACTGACCGTCTACCGCGTGGTGCAGGAGGCGCTGACCAACGCGCTCAAACACGCCGGTGTCGGGGCCGCCGTGGATGTCACCCTGGCGTACACCGCCGAGGCCGTCGTGGTCCGGGTCGTCGACGACGGCCGGGGCCGCCCGGTGGTCAGCCCGGCACCGTCCGGCGGTCACGGTCTGCTCGGCATGCGCGAGCGGGTGGCGGTGTACGACGGCAGCCTCATCGCCGGGGCCCAGCCGACCGGGGGCTGGCAGGTGGAGGTACGGCTCCCGCTACCGTCGGAGCCCCAGCGGAGGTGATCGCGGCATGACGGTCCGGGTGGTGATCGTGGACGACCAGGCGCTGGTGCGTGCCGGGTTCCGGATGGTGCTCAGCTCCCAACCCGACCTGGAGGTGGTGGGGGAGGCCATCGACGGCGCGGACGCGCTGCGGGTGCTGGCCCGTACCGAGGCCGACGTGGTGGTGATGGACATCCGCATGCCCACCATGGACGGGGTGGAGGCCACCCGCCGGCTCTGCGCCGACCGGCCGTCGGGCCCGCCCCGGGTGCTGGTGCTGACCACCTTCGACACCGAGGCGGACGCGTTCGCCGCGCTGCAGGCCGGTGCGAGCGGCTTCCTGCTCAAGAACGTCCCGCCGGAGGAACTGCTGGACGCTATCCGGGTGGTGGCGCGGGGCGACTCGGTGGTCGCCCCGTCGATCACGCGGCGGCTGCTGGACCGTTTCGCCGGTCAGCTCGGCGCGGGCCCGACCGTCGACCCCCGGGTGGCCCAGCTCACCGAGCGGGAGCGGGAGGTGCTGCTGCTGGTCGCGCAGGGCCTGTCCAACGCCGAGATCGCCGCGAAGGTGCACGTGGCCGAGGCAACGGTCAAGACCCACGTCGGGCGCATCCTGGCGAAGCTGCACCTGCGCGACCGGGTCCAGGCGGTCGTGCTGGCGTACGAGAGCGGCCTGGTCACGCCCGGCCGGTGAAACCCCCGTACGACCCGGGTCGTACGGGCGGGCGTCCGAGCGCTACCTCGGGCGTACGCGGGTCGAGCGTGCAGGTGGAGATCGATCCGGTCGGACCGGTCATAGCGTCGGAGGGGTCCGATCCGCGCCGGCACCGGGAGCCCGCACATGATCCGCTTGACCCTGCGCTCGCTGCGCGCCGAGGCGCTGCGCATGCTGCTCTCCGCGCTGGCCGTCGTGCTCGGCGTGGCGTTCATCGCCGGCACGCTGATCTTCGTCGACGGGATGCGGGCCGGCGCGTACGAGCGTGCCGGAACCTTCGACCGACACACCGACGTCGGCGTCTATCCGAGCGGCGACAAGAAGCTGCCGGCGAGCCTTGTCGACAGGTTCCGCGCCGTCGACGGGGTGGCCGCCGCGGCCGGGGAGCTGACCGGCGCCGGGGGGCTTCTCGGCACGGACGGTCGGCCGGTGCTGGGCTACGCCGTGCTCGCCGCGATCCCGACCGAGGCCGCCCTGCGGTCGTACGACGTGGTGTCCGGTCGCCTACCCGACCGCGCGGGCGAGGTGGTGCTCGACGCGTCCACAGTGGCCGAGCAGGGCTTCACACTCGGTGCCCCGGTCCAGATCGGCGGCACCGGCGGCGCTGCCCGTCCGTACACCCTGGTCGGTACCGTCGACGTGGCCGGCACCGTCCGTGACATCGGCGGCCCGTACATCGGTCTGGTCGGCCCGGACGCGCTCGTGGTCAGCGGTGAGCGCGGCTACGACCGGATCATGGTCGCGGCGCGGCCGGGCACGTCCGAGACGGTGCTGGCCGAGCGGCTCCGCGCGGTCGTCGGGGACGCCGACGCCAGCGTCAAGGGCCGTCAGCAGATCCTCGACGAGGCGGTCGACGACGCGGTCCGTGACCTGAACCAGTTCACGATGCTGCTGCTCATCTTCGTCGGGGTGGCGGTGGTGGTGGCCGGCTTCGTGATCGCCAACACCTTCGCGATCGTGCTGGCGCAGCGCACCCGGCGGACCGCGCTGCTGCGCCTGGTGGGCGCGACCCGGGGGCAGGTCCTCCGGGCCGCCGTGCTGGAGTCGGCGCTGGTCGGTCTCGTCGCGTCCGTGCTCGGGGTGCTGCTCGGGGTGGCTCTCGCCGCCGGTATGCGGCTGCTGATGTCCGCACTGGAGGTGCCGTTCTCCGGTGGGTTGACCGTGGCCGGCTCGACCGTGCTGACCAGCCTGCTGCTCGGCACCGCGCTCACTGTGGCGTCCGCCCTCGTGCCCGCCTGGCGGGGGACCAGGGTCGCCCCGGTGGCCGCGCTCACCGACGCCGCGGTGCAGCCCGGTCGGGGCGCCGGCCGCCTGCGCCTGATCTTCGGCGCGGTGGTGCTCGGTGCCGGCGTCGCGGCGCTGGCCGGTGCCGCCAGCGCCGGTCAGGTGCTGCTCGTCGCCGTCGGCGGCGTGTTGGCGTTCTTCGGGATCGTCCTGTTCGGGCCGGTGCTCGTCCCGGCGCTGGTCCGGGCGATCGGTTGGCCGGCCCGGCGGCTGTTCGGAATGACCGTGGGCCTCGCGGTGGCCAACGCCGTGCGCAATCCGCGCCGGGTCGCCGCCACGGCGACCGCCCTGGTGATCGGGATCGGGCTGGTGTCGGCGTTCGTGGTCGGCGCGCGCAGCACCAAGGACGGCATCGAGCGCAGCGTCGACGCCCAGATCGGCACGGACTTCGTGGTCAGCGGCATCGGTCAGAACCTGCCCGCCGCGCTCGCCGGTGAGCTGGCCGCGCGCCCCGAGTTGGGTGTGGTGCACGAGCAGCGCAGCACCGTCATCGGCGACATCGAGGTCCGTGCGGCCCATCCGGCGCTTGTCGGTCGGACGCTGACCGGAGTGCTGGCCGGCGACGTCGGGCGACTCGGGCCGGGGCAGGTCCTGGTGCACCGGGAGTTGGCGCAGGCGCGCGGTTGGCAGGTCGGCTCCACCGTCACCATCGCGGGGCGACCGTTCCGGGTGGCGGCGCTCGTCGCCGTCGACGCGTCGGCCATGGTCGCCGGCGCGGTGCCCGAGGGGCACGTCGTCGAGATGGACGACGCGGACTTCGCCGCGCTCTTTCCCCGCGAGAGAGGTTTCCTGGCCGAGATCGACCCCGCCGGCGGCGTCAGCGCCGAAGCGGCCCGCGACGCGATCGGGGCGGTGCTGGCCCGCTATCCGACGGTGAACCTGATGGATCAGGGCGCGTACAAGAAGATGCTCACCGGCACGGTGGACATGCTGTTGGCCTTCGTCACCGCGCTGCTCGGCCTGGCCGTGGTGATCGCACTGGTCGGCGTGGCGAACACGTTGAGCCTGTCGGTGGTCGAACGCACCCGGGAGAACGGCGTGCTGCGGGCGGTCGGGCTGACCCGGAACCGGATGCGGGCCATGCTCGCGGTCGAGGCGATCCTGATGGCGGTGGTCGGCGCGGTCCTCGGCATCGGGCTGGGCACCGGCGTCAGCGCGGCGGGGATGGCGCTGCTGGCCCGCCTCGGTGGGGACTTCCACGTGGTGCTGCCACTGGGCCAGCTCGGGTCGATCCTCGGCGTGGCCGTGCTGGCCGCTCTGCTCGCCTCGGTGCTTCCGGCCCGCCGGGCACTGTCGCGGCCTGTCGTCGAGGCCCTCGGCGACCAGTGACCGTCCCCTGCGGCGTCGTCGTCCGGGACCGGGTCGTCCAGCCTGTCGGGGGCGACATCCGCCGGCCGGTCCCGTCGCCTTCCCCGGCGGCGGGACCGGCCAGCGGTGCCGGGCCCTAGAGGCGTTCGACCATCTCGCCGACGCACCGGTTGCGGGTGTCGAAGACGTAGCGGGCGTGCCGAACGACCAGGTCGTAGTCGAAGCAGTCGTGGTCGGTGACCACCACCACCGCGTCCGCGGACCGTACCTCCCGCTCGGTGAGCCCGACGACGGTGACCCCGGCGGGAATCTGGTGGGCCTCCGCATACGGTTCGACCGCGTGCACCTCGGCGCCGAGCGCCTGCAACCGGCGGGCCACGTCGACGGCGGGGGAGTCGCGCATGTCGCCGGTGTTCTTCTTGTACGCGAGTCCGAGCAGCAGCAGGCGAGCCCCGCTCACCGCGCGGCCGGCCCGGTTCAGCCCTGCCATGATCCGCTGCGCGACGTGCTCGGGCATCTCGTGGTTGATGTCGTTGGCCAGCTCGATGAACCGGAACTGCCGGCCGAGACGCCGTTTGACCTGCCAGGACAGGTAGCACGGGTCGATCGGCAGGCAGTGCCCGCCGACGCCCGGACCGGGCCGGAACGGCAGGAATCCGAACGGCTTCGTCTCGGCGGCGTCGATCGCCTGCCAGACGTCGATGTCCAGGTGGTGCGAGAGCATCGTCAGCTCGTTGATCAGCGCGATGTTGACCTGGCGGAACGTGTTCTCGATCAGCTTGGTCAACTCGGCGACGCGGGTGGAGTCGACGGCTACGGTCCGCTCCACGATGCGCTGGTAGAACCCCTGCACCTGGGCGAGGGACACCGCGTCGATGCCGGAGACCACCTTCGGGGTGTTCTCCAGTCGCCAGGTCGGGTTGCCGGGGTCGATCCGCTCCGGGCTGTAGCCGAGGTGGAAGTCACCGGGGCTGGTCAGCCCGCTGGCCGACTCCAGCAGCGGCCGGAGCAACTCCTCGGTGGTGCCGGGGTAGGTGGTCGACTCCAGGATGACCGTGCAGCCCGGCCGCACGTACGGGCCGATGCCGATACCGGCCTGCTCGACGAAGCTCAGGTCCGGAGTGCCGTCGCGCAGCGGGGTGGGCACCGTGATGACGCAGATGTCGAAACCCTCGGCGTCGGTGTACTCGGTGCTCGGGCGGTACCGGCCGCTGCCCAGCGCGCGGCCCAGCCGGTCGGTGGGGATGTCCTCGATGAACGACTCACCCGACGCGAGCCGCTTCACCCGGTCGGCGTCGACGTCGAGGCCGACGACGTCCAGGCCCGCCTCGACGGCGCACATCGCCAGCGGCAGTCCGACGTACCCCTGGCCGATCACGACCAGCTTCTCAGCGCTCACCCGGGCTCCCGCGGCAGTCGGTGGAAATGACCTGCGGAGAGCCTAGAGTGGTTTTCGGCGACGTAAGTCCGTTTTGGGGATATCGGTGCTGGTGGGGTGGCTGGTCAGTTGCCTGCCGGGTCCTCGGGGCCGGTCGGTGGGTCGGTCGAGGGGCTCGGGTCGGTCGCCGGCGAGTTGCTCGGCGACGACGGGGTCTTCGGCGGGTCGCTGGGTGGCGGCGCGGTGGTCGCGCTCGGCGTCGGCGACGGCGGGGTGGACGACTGACTGGGCTGCGCGCTCGGGCTGGCGCTGGCCGACGCGGACGTGGTGGCGTCCGGGACGTTCGGCCGGTTCGGCCGGCTCGGATCGTCGCTGGTCTGCTCGTTCGCCGCCGGCAACTCCGCCTGCTGGGTCGGCCTCTGCGACGGCGCGTTCGTCGGTAGCTTGACAGCCGGATCGTTGCCGGTGTTGCGCGCCGCGCCCAGCGCCGCGCCGAGGCCGATCAGCGCGACCAGCATCGCCACCGCCGCGCCGACCAGCGGCCCACGCCGCCGCTGACGTCCGGTGTCGGCCGTGCCCGCCACCGCCGCGCCGACCGGCACGTCGGTGCGGGTGCCCGGACCGGCCTCGCGCAGCGGCGTCGCCGACGCCAACGCCGTCGGCGGCTCGCCGCCGGTGACCGCGGTGCGGGCCGCCTCGGCCATCGCCGAGCCGCTGGTGAAGCGCTCCAGCGGGTCCTTCGCCAGGGCCCGCGACACCAGGGCCCGGACCGCCTCGGGGATCTCGTGCGGCAGCTCCGGCGGCTCGTCGTCGAGGTGCCGGACGGCGACCTGGAGAGGGTTGTCACCGGTGAACGGCGGACCGCCGGTGAGGCAGCAGTACGCGACGGCGCCGAGCGCGTAGATGTCGGTGGCGCCGCTGACCGGTCGACCGGCGGCCTGCTCGGGCGCCATGTAGAGAGCGGTGCCGGGCACCGCGTTGGTGCTGGTGATGCTCGTGACGTTGGTGGAGCGGGCGACGCCGAAGTCGACCAGCACGACCGTGCCGTCCTCCTGCACCAGGAGGTTGCTGGGCTTGACGTCGCGGTGCACGATGCCACCTCGGTGCGCCGCGCCCAGCGCGTGCGCCGCCTGGGCCACGATCGACATCGTCTCGGCCACGTCGAGGCGACCGGCCGACTCGATCCGCTTGGACAGCGGCTCACCCTCGACGAACTCCATGACCAGGTAGTCGGCCCGGCCGCCGTCGGGCAGATCGTCCTCGCCGCAGTCGTACACCTGGACGATGCCGGGGTGCCGCAGCGCCGCCATGATCCGCGCCTCGGCCCGGAAGCGGGCGATGAAGTCCGGGTCGGAGACCAGCGCCGGCAGCAGGACCTTGACCGCGACCTGTCGGCCGAGGACCAGGTCGGAGGCACGCCAGACGTCGCCCATGCCGCCCGTGGCGACACGTTCGTCCAGGCGGTACCGACCGCTGAGCACGACCTCCGATGACAACACAGCATTACCGTACCCAGAGTGGCGGACAACGGCGCGCCGTGGTGGATCGGCCGTGTGGTCGTACCCGTCGGTCCACCGGGACGACCGGCGAGGGCCGGCTCTTTCTGTGACGGCGCGATGACGCCAGGTCACAAAAAGTGACACATTCCGGCGTACGCTCGCCCGGTCGTCACCCTAGTGGGCCGTCTGGGCCCGGGAGCGTCGGACGGTCGTTGGCCGTTACCGCGCCGCGCCGGCGGGACGGCTTGATAATTGTCACTCTTCCGTGATGCGGTCCCAACTTGTCGCGTCGATGGTCCCCTCCTACCGTTAGCCCGGCTCGGGCTGCCCGACGGGCGGCGCGTCGAGCGCCATCGCGCCGGGTGTGGACGCCCCGGCCGGCCCGGACGCGGGCCCGAATCGGATTCGGTGGGGGAGGCGGGTGCGGTGTCGACGGTTCGCGAATCGCCCACGCCGCCGGCGTGTGTGGTGCCGAACCGCCCAGGCCGGTCCGTGAGCCGCCGATGACGGGCGAACTGTCCGACGCGGTCACCGCCGCACAGGCCGGGGACGAGGACGCGTTCCGCTTTCTGTACCGCAGCCTCCAGCCGGGCCTGCTGCGCTACCTGACGGCCCTGGTCGGAGCGGACGCCGAGGACGTCGCCTCCGAGGCCTGGTTGCAGATCTCCCGCGACCTGCCCACCTTCACCGGCGGCGAGTTCCGCGCCTGGACGGTCACCATCGCCCGCAACCGGGCGATGGACCACCTGCGGCGGATGCGGCGACGACCGTCGCTGCCGGTACCGGTGCAGGCGCTCACCGACCTGGCCGGCGACGGTGACACCGCCGAGCGGGCCGGCGAGACGATCAGCACCGAGGCGGCGTTGGCGCTGATCGCCACGCTGCCACCCCGCGAGGCCGAGGCGGTGTTGTTACGGGCCGTGATCGGGCTGGACGCGGAGTCCGCCGGTCGGGTGCTCGGCCGTCGGGCCGGCGCCGTACGGACCGCCGCCCACCGTGGGCTGCGGCGACTCGCCGCCCTGCTGGACGGGCAGACCGTACCGACGCCAGCGGCCGATGGCGACGCCACGACCCAGGCCGCCGGTCTGCGGCGCACGGTGCCCGGAGCGCCGAGCACACCGCCGGTCGGCGCCGAGGTGGTTCCGCCGGCCCGTCGACGGATCGGCCGATCCCGGCAGACGTCCCACGCCGAGCAGGCGGACGGCTGACGTGAAGGGATTCCGCATGAACCCGTACCGGCCGGACCGGCGTGCCGGCCGCGCCGAGACCGAACGGATGTTCGACGCCACCCGCGGCGACGCCGTCAGCGACCCGGACGCGTCCGTCGATCCACTGGCCGGGCTGCTCGCCGCTGCCGCGGGCCCGGTCCGGCCGGGGGAACTGGCGGGCGAGGAGGCCGCGATGGCCGCGTTCCGTGCCGCCCGTGCCGCTCCCGCACCCGCCGCGGCCCGACGTCCACGCCGTCTCCAGCTCACCACCAGCGCGGTCGCGTGGCTCGGCGCGCTCGCCGCCACGGCCACCGCTGGTGTCGCGTTCGCCGCGGCCGGCCTGGACAACGCGCCCGATCCGCCGCCGCCGGCTGCGACGACCAGCGCGCCACCGAGCACCAGCGGCCCGGCGGCGGCGGCCTCCACCGCGCCCAGCGGACCGACGCCGTCCGGGCACTCCCTTCCGCCCGCCTCGCCGTCGGTCGGCACGACGCCCGACGGGCAGGTCCACGGACTGTGCCGTGCCTGGCGGGCCAAGAAGCCCGAGCAACGGGAGAAGGCGCTACGGACGCCCGCCTTCCAGCGGCTGGTGGCGGCCGCCGGCGGGGTCGCCGCCGTCGAGGAGTACTGCCAGCGGCTGGTGCCCGAGACGAAGCCGTCGCCGTCGTCCCCGTCGCCGGCGCCGTCCGCTCCGGCGGGACCGACGCCGGCCGCCGAACCGTCCCCGGCGGCGACGCCACCCGGCCCGAAGAAGGTCAAACCCTCGCACCCGGCGGGACCGGCCGCGAACTGAGCGTACGACCGGCGCGTTTCGTTCTGCCCTGCACCGGGAAGCGCGTCTGTTAGACAAGAATTGGTGGCCCCGCCGACGCTGTCGAGAAAGCGTCGACGGCCGGGCCCACGGTGGCGTGCGCGTTCCGCAGTCGAGGCACGGCGCCCGCGGTCGTCGCACGACGAAGGAGGCTGCACCGATGGTGACGTCGCCGGAGCTGGACCAGAGCGTGATCCTGCGCGACTCCGCCGCCGCGGTCCGACATCTCGCGCGCATCTGCTTCAAGACCGGCCCTCCGACGTACACCGGTGTCGAACTGGAATGGACCGTGCACGATGTCGCCGATCCCGCCCGCCCGGTCGACCCGGCCCGGTTGCGGGCGGCACTGGGGCGGCACAGCCCCGTCACGCTGGATCCGGCCAGCCCCGCCGAGCCGCTGCGACACGGCGGCGCGGTGACCCTCGAACCAGGCGGCCAGCTGGAGATCTCCACCCCGCCGCGCACCTCGACCGGCGCGTTGATCCAGGCCACCGAGGCCGACATCGCCCAGGTGAACGGCCTGCTGGCTGCCGTCGGCCTGACCCTGGGCCGCAGCGGCATCGACCCGCACCGTCGGCCCCGCCCGCTGCTGGAAACCCCCCGCTACCGGGCCATGCGCCGCGTGTTCGACGAGCGCGGCCCGGCCGGCCGGACGATGATGTACAGCACCGCCGGCCTCCAGGTCTGCCTCGACGTCGGTGAGCCGGACCAGGTCACGGCGCGCTGGGCGGCGGCCCACGCCATCGGTCCGCCGTTGCTCGCCGCGTTCGCCTCGGCCAGCCGACACGCCGGGCAGCGCACCGGTTGGGCGTCCGCGCGGATGGCCGCCTGGCTGGCCATCGACCCGGCTCGTACCCGCCCGGTGTGGACGCCCGGCACGGCCGCCGAGGATCCGACGGCCACCTGGACCCGTTACGTGTTCGGCGCGCCGCTGCTCTGTCTGCGCCGGCCTGGCCAGGACTGGACCCCGCCGCCGGGTGTCACCTTCGCCGACTGGCTCGACGGCGCGCTGCCCCGCCCACCCACCACCGACGACCTCGACTACCACGTCAGCACCCTCTTCCCGCCGGTGCGGCCGCGCGGTTACCTGGAGCTGCGGTACCTGGACGCCCAGCCCGACCGGGGCTGGCGACTCCCGCTGGCGGTGCTGAGCGCGTTGTTCCATGACGCGGGCACCGTGTGCGCGGCGTACTCGATCAGCGCACCGGTGGCCCACCGCTGGTCGGCCGCCGCCCGGCGCGGTGTGTCCGACCCCGCGCTGGCCGCCGCGGCGGCCGCGCTGCTCGACCTGGCCCTGGACGCCCTGCCCCGGCTGGGTCTGCCGGCGGGCACCCACGACGAGATCCACGAGGGCGTACGGCGGCGACTGGCCGCCATCCGGAGGGCCGAGCGGTGAGCGGCGAGACGGAGGATGCAACCGTGAGCGCGAGTGCGACGGACCATGCGGACGGGGAACGGTTGCGGGGGCGGATCGCGGGCGAGTTGGCGCGTGCCCGCTCCCGAACGGCCCTGCTGACCGAGGCGGTCGACGACGCCGACCTGATGCGCCAGCACTCTCCGCTGATGTCGCCGTTGGTCTGGGATCTGGCGCACGTCGGCAACCAGGAGGAACTCTGGCTGGTGCGCGACGTGGGTGGCCGCGAGCCGGTCCGCTGCGACATCGACGACCTGTACGACGCGTTCAAGCAGCCCCGCCGGGACCGTCCGGCGCTGCCCCTGTTGCCACCCGCGGAGGCGCGCGCCTACCTGGGTACGGTCCGCGACAAGGTGTACGACCTGCTCGACGCGGTGCGCTTCACCGATCGGTCCCTGGTCGCCGCCGGGTTCGCCTTCGGCATGATCGTGCAGCACGAGCAGCAGCACGACGAGACGATGCTCGCGACACACCAACTGCGCGCGGGCGCGGCCGTCCTGCACGCCCCGCCGCCGCCCGAGCCGACCGTCCGCGTCGACGGGGAGGTGCTGGTGCCGGCCGGTGAGTTCACGATGGGCACCGACACCGAACCGTGGGCCCTGGACAACGAACGCCCCGCACACCAGGTCCACCTGCCCGCGTACGTCATCGACGCCGTACCGGTCACCAACGGCGCGTACGAGGCGTTCATCGCCGACGGCGGTTACTCCGACCGGCGGTGGTGGAGCGCGGCGGGCTGGGAGCACCGGGTTCGTGAGCAGCTCGTTGCGCCCCTGCACTGGCGTCGTGACGGAGACCGCTGGACGTACCGGCGCTTCGGTCGATGGGACCCGGTACGTCCCGACGAGCCGGTGGTGCACGTGTGCTTCCACGAGGCGCGGGCGTACGCGGCGTGGGCCGGCAAGCGTCTGCCGACCGAGGCGGAGTGGGAGAAGGCCGCGCGGTGGGACCCGACGACCGGTCGGTCCCGCCGCTACCCGTGGGGCGACGGCGAGCCGACCGGGGCGCACGCCAACCTCGACCAACGTCACCTGCGGCCGGCACCGGTCGGCGCGTACCCGGCCGGCGCGTCGCCGCTGGGTGTGCACCAGCTCATCGGGGACGTGTGGGAGTGGACGTCGACCACGTTCACCGGCCATCCCGGCTTCACCGCGTTCCCGTACCGCGAGTACTCCGAGGTGTTCTTCGGCGACGACTACCGGGTGCTGCGCGGCGGCTCGTTCGGCACGGACCGGTCGGCGTGCCGGGGCACGTTCCGTAACTGGGACTATCCGATCCGACGGCAGATCTTCAGCGGCTTCCGCTGTGCCCGCGACGCCGCTGCGGAGGAGTCGCCGCGGTGAGGCGCCCGGTGCCACGCGGGGTGCGCTGATGTGCCGTCACCTCGCCTACCTGGGACCACCGGTCACGCTGGCCGAGTTGCTGTTCGAGCCGGCGTACGCGCTGGTCCGTCAGTCCTGGGCGCCGCGTGACATGCGCGGCGGCGGCACGATCAACGCCGACGGGTTCGGCGTCGGCTGGTATCCCGACGGCGGCGCTCCGGTGCGGTACCGGCGTGCCCAGCCGATCTGGAGCGACCCGACGATCGCCGAGCTGGCGGCGGTGACCCGGGCCGGCGCGGTGCTGGCGGCGGTCCGTTCCGCCACGGTGGGGATGGCGGTGCTCGACGGCGCCGCCGCCCCGTTCGCCGAGGACCGGTGGCTGTTCAGCCACAACGGGGTGATCCGGGGCTGGCCCGACTCGATGGTGCCGCTCGCCGCCGGCCTGCCGGTGCGTGACCTGCTGACCCTGGACGCGGCCACCGACTCGGCGCTGCTGTGGGCGCTGGTGCGGCATCGGCTGCGCGCCGGCGACGACCCGGGCGAGGCGGTCGCCCGGACGGTGGTCGAGGTCGCCGCGGCTGCACCGGGGTCGCGACTGAATGTGCTGCTCACCGACGGGCGGCGGGTGGTGGCCACCACGTTCGGCCACGCGCTGTCGGTGCGCGCGGCGACGGACTCGGTGGTGCTGGCGTCCGAGCCGCACGACGACGACCCCGGGTGGCGGCCGGTGCCGCAGCGGCGTCTGGTCGACGCCACGACGGACGAGGTGCGGGTGTGCGAACTGCCGATCCGGTGAGCCGTGCCGGTCGGGCTGGGCGAGGTGTCTGACGACAGCAGGGAGGCGGGGTTATGAGCGCGGAACCGTTGGAGATCTACCTCGAACCGCAGGACCTGGAGCGTGGTCTGCGTGCGGACGTCCGGGCCGGGTTGACCGCCGAGGCCAAGTGGCTGCCGCCGAAGTGGTTCTACGACTCGCGGGGCAGTGAGCTGTTCGAGGAGATCACCCGGCTGCCGGAGTACTACCCGACCCGGGCCGAGCGGGCGGTGCTGGCCGCGCACGCCGACGACGTGGCGGCCCTGACCGGCGCGAAGACCCTGATCGAGCTGGGCTCGGGCTCGTCGGAGAAGACCCGACTGCTGTTGGACGCGTTCACCCGCCGGGGAGGACTCGGTACGTTCGTCCCACTCGACGTGTCGGTCAGCGCCCTGCTCGGGTCGACAGCGCAGATCGCCGCCGACTATCCGGGGCTGCGCGTGCGGGGGATCGTGGGCGACTTCACCCGCCAGCTCGACCGGCTGCCGACCGGTGGTCGACGGTTGGTGGTGTTCCTGGGCGGCACGATCGGCAACCTGCTGCCGGCCGAGCGGGCCGGGTTCCTGGCCGCGATGCGCGCCGCGCTGGAGGTCGGCGACTGGCTGCTGCTCGGCACCGACCTGGTGAAGGACCCGTCGGTGATCGTGCCGGCGTACGACGACGCGGCCGGGATCACGGCCGAGTTCAACCGCAACGTGCTGTACGTGATCAACCGGGAGTTGGGTGCGGACTTCGACCCGGAGGCGTACGCGCACGTCGCCCGCTGGGACCCGGAGCAGGAGTGGATCGAGATGCGGCTGCGGGCGACACGGCCGATGCGGGTGCGTGTGCTGGACCTTTCGGTGGCGTTCGACGCCGGGGAGGAGTTGCGGACGGAGGTGTCGGCGAAGTTCCGTCCGGAGGGGGTGGCCGCCGAGCTGGACGCGGCGGATTTCACGGCGGCGCACTTCTGGACCGACCCGGGCGGGCTCTTCGGGGTGACGTTGGCCCGGGCGCGGTGAGGCTGTTCACCCGTGACGTCCGGTGCGCCGGGTGATCGGTTAGGCTGGTCGCGCGAAGGGGAGTAGCCCCCAATGTCGTGGTCGACATACTGGTGCGTTCCGCATCCGGCCACGCGGCCCTGGTCTCCGGGGCGGGCGAGACCTTCGACTCAGGCTGTCGCAGCCGGGTCGAGGGCGCCCCCGTACCTCCTCCCGGCGGAAACGGGAAGGTTGTCATGGAGGGATTCCTCGCCGCGCTGGTCATCAGCTTCGGTGTCATATTCGTCGCCGAGCTGGGAGACAAGTCCCAGTTGATGGCGCTGACGTTCGCCACGCGGTTCAAGCCGCTCCCGGTGCTGCTCGGTATCACCGTCGCGACGGCGCTGGTGCACCTGGCGTCGGTCGCCATCGGTTCGGGTCTCGGCGCCGTGCTGCCCACCGAGTGGATCTCCCTGGTGGCCGGCGTCGCGTTCCTCGGCTTCGGCGCGTGGACGCTGCGCGGTGACACGCTCACCGAGGAGGAGAAGCGCAAGGCCGAGAAGACCAGCAAGAGGGCGATCGTGGCGGTCTCGGTGGCGTTCTTCCTGGCCGAGCTGGGCGACAAGACGATGCTCGCGACGATCACCCTGGCCACCAAGTACGGCTGGTTCGGCACCTGGCTCGGCTCCACGATCGGCATGGTGGCCGCGGACGCGCTGGCCATCCTGGTCGGTCGGATGCTCGGCCGCCGCCTGCCGGAGAAGACCATCAGGTACGGCGCCGCGGTGCTCTTCGCCATCAGTGGCCTCTGGCTGATCCTGGAGGCCGTCAACGAGCTGACCTGAGCGCCGACTAGCTGCCCCGGTGGCGGGTAACGCGTGCGGGTGGAGCCGGCCGAGCTGCTGCGCCACGGCGACGAGGTGCTGGTCGCCGTGGTGGAGGCGGCCGGCGCCCTGGTGATCGTCGTGGGTGCTCTCTGGGCGGCGGTGCGGTTCCTGGTCGAGGGGCTGCGGCACCGCACCGCCGCTGTCTTCACCCCGATCCGTCTGTCGCTGGGCCGGTTCCTGACGCTCGGCCTGGAGTTCCAACTGGCGGCGGACGTCCTGCGGACCGCGGTGTCCCCGTCGTTCACGCAGATCGGCCAGCTCGCGGCGATCGCCACGATCCGGACGGCGCTGAACTACTTCTTGAACCGGGAGATCCAACAGGAGCAGCGGCAGGTCGCCGATGGGCAGCAGCGGCCGTGATCGACGCGTTGGTCGAGGCCGTGACCGCGGTGGCGTTGGTCGCCGGGGTCGTCACGGCGTTGTGCACCGGCGACGTGCGGGTTGCCGTACGGGTGCTGTTGGACCTGCTGACGGCGGCCGGCCTGCTCCGGCTCGCGGGCGAGCCGGCCTGGGGTCGCCTGGCCGCCGTCGCGGCGATCGTCGCGCTGCGTCAACTGCTCGCGGCGGCGCTGAGTCACCCGCCACCCTGGTCACGGCGACAATTTCCGCCACGCTGCGGGGACGACGAGCACGGCCTACCGTGGGCGGTACCAGCGAAACAGTCGAAAGCGGGAGGATAACCACATGAGCCGGCACGACGAACCGAACGAGTACGGGTACGCCGGCGGCGCCACCGCTCCCGAGCCGCAGGCCGGCGGCAAGCCCGACGAGCAGGACCTCGCGGAGGAGGTGGCGGTGCCCGGCGACGACCTCACCGCGCCCACGGCCGACGCCCTCGCGGACGAGACCGAGGACCGGCGGCCCAGCGACGACCGCCGTCGCTGACCCGGCCGCCGGCCGGCCCGGTCAGTCGCGACCGGGCCGCTGATAGACATCGGGTACGCCGTCGCCGTCGGCGTCGAGTCGCTCATTCTCGGCCACCCGCCGGTACGCGGCGTTGCGGCGGGCCAGCACAACGCCGGCGAGGATCGCGGAGATCACCGACCCGGTGAGCACCGCCGCCTTGACCCGTTGGTCGGCGGTGCTGCCCGCGCCGAACGCCAGGTCGCCGATGAGCAGGGAGACGGTGAACCCGACCCCGGCCAGCAGGGCGATCCCGCCCAGGTCGGACCAGGTGATGTCCTCGTCCAGCTCGGCGCCGGTGAACCGGGCCAGCAGGTAGGTCGAGCCGAAGATCCCGATGCTCTTGCCGACCACCAGGCCGGCCACCACGGCGATCACCACCGGATCGGTCAGTAGGGCACCCAGATCGGTGCCACGAAGTGTCACGCCGGCCGCGAAGAGGGCGAAGACCGGTACGGCGATGCCCGCCGAGACGGGTCGCCACCGGTGTTCCAGGTGTGCGGCGAGCCCGCCCGCGTCCGCGTCGCCGGGCTCCGACCGGTCGGGTGTGGCAGGGGCGCCGCCCCGGGCTCGGGTCAGTACGGGCACGGTGAAGCCGAGCAGCACGCCGGCGACTGTGGCGTGCACACCGGAGGCGTGCACCAGGGCCCAGGTGGCGACCGCCAGCGGGATGAGAGCCCACCACCAGGTCCGGCCACGCTGCACCAGCCAGGCGAAGAGCCCGATCGGGGCGAGCGCGGCGAGCAGGGGTAGTGGGTGGAAGTCGGCGGTGTAGAAGACCGCGATGATGGTGATCGCGAACAGGTCGTCGACCACGGCGAGGGTGAGCAGGAAGGCGCGCAGGCCCTGGGGCAGGTGTGAGCTGACCACCGCGAGCACGGCCAGCGCGAAGGCGATGTCGGTGGCGGTCGGGATGGCCCAGCCCCGCAGTCCCTCGCCGCCGGTGCCGAGGAGCACCGCCACGTAGATCAGTGCCGGCAGCGCCATCCCACCCAGGGCGGCGACCACCGGAAGCGCCGCGCGTCGGGGATCGCGCAGGTCGCCGGCGACGAACTCGCGCTTGAGCTCCAGGCCGACCACGAAGAAGAAGATGGCCAGCAGGCCGTCGGCTGCCCAGGTCGCGAGGCTCAGGTCGAGGTGCCAGCGCTCGCCGCCGGCCCAGGGCACCCAGGCGCCGAGGCGGACGTACGCCCCGCTCCACGGCGAGTTCGCCCAGATCAGTGCGACGACGGCGCCGAGCAGCAGCAGGGCGCCGCCGACTGTCTCGGTGCGCAGCACCTCGGCCAGGTGCCGGGCCTCGGGCCAGGACGACCGGGAGAGGAGCCGGACGCGCGGCCGATCGGTGGAGGGGGTGCGGCCGGTCATGGAGGGGCTCACCTCGGGTGTCGGGACGGCAGGGATCCAATCGCCGACCAGACTTCCCGGCACACCACTGTCCACCCTATCCGGGCGGCCGGAGGGCGCTGATCGGCATGGGTGAAACGCGGCGGCCGGGCGGGCCGCGGGAAATCGGTCGCCGACTTTTCCGGCCATCGCCGCTGCCGAATGGCCCTTTGTCGGGTTGGTCATGCGGGCGCAGTTGGTCGCGTCGAAAATACGTAACTCCGGACATAAGCCCTATGAGGGGCTTTAATGGTTTCACGAGTTGACAGACGACCTTGGGGGTTTTCGTGAAGTTCTTTGGCGTAACCGGACGCGCCCGGAGGCAATCCTGATGGACCTGCTCCGCCAACTGCGCCACGTGCGTCGGCACTGGTGGGTCGTACTGGTCACGGTCATGGTGGCCCTGGGCGTCTCGGCGTTCGTGACCGTACGGGCCAAGCCCCGGTACGTCGCCTCGGTGACCTTCTTCGTCACCACCCCCAACCAGGGCGTCACCGACGCCTACCAGGGCGGTCTCTTCCTCCAGCAGCGTGTCAAGTCGTACGCCGACCTGCTCAGCAGCGACCGCCTGGCGCAGAGCGTGGCCGCCGAGACCCCGGTCGGGCTCACCGCGGACGAGGTGCAGCGCCGCGTGACCACCTCCACCGAGACGGGCACCGTCCTGCTGCGGGCCTCTGTCACGGACACCGACCAGACTCGGGCCCTGCGGGTGAGCGAGACTCTCGCCGCCAAGTTCGTCGAACTCGTGCAGAAGGTCGAGACGCCGCCCGAGGGCAAGGCGCCCATCAAGATCGAGGTGGTCAGCGGCCCACGGGTCACCGCGAGCCCGGTCTCGCCGAAGCCGCTGCGCAACCTCATGCTCGGCGGCCTGCTCGGTCTGGTGCTCGGCGTCGGCCTGGCGATCCTGCGCGGCGTCGCCGACATCCGCCTGCGGGACGCCGCTGGCCTGCAACGCGCGACCGGAAGCCCGCTGCTCGGTGAGATCCCGTTCGAAAGTGCCGCCCGCACGGCCCCGCTGATCGTCGGCGAGGCCGCGACCTCGGCCCGCGCGGAGGCCGTCCGCAAGCTGCGGACCAACCTGCGATTCGTGGACGTGCACGAACCCGCCCGGGTCATCGCCGTGACCAGTGCCCTGCAGGGCGAGGGCAAGACGACGATGTCCTGCAACCTGGCAATCGCGCTGGCCGAGGCGGGCTGGCGGGTGCTGCTGGTCGACGCCGACCTGCGCCGCCCGAAGGTCGACGACTACCTGGGCCTGGACGCCGGCGTCGGTCTCACCGACGTGCTCGTCGGTGACGTCCAGGTCGGTGACGTGGTGCAGCGCTGGGGCGACAAGTCCCTGCTGGTGCTGCCCAGCGGTTCCGCGCCGCCCAACCCGAGCGAACTGCTCGGCTCGAAGGCGATGGCGGACCTGCTGCTCGCGCTGCGTGAGTCCGCGGACATCGTGATCATCGACACCGCGCCGCTGCTCGCGGTGACCGACGGTGTCGTGGTGGCCGTCCAGGCCGACGGGGCACTGCTGGTGAGCCAGCAGGGCCGTACGTCGCGGGCCCAGGTTGCCGCGGCGGCCCGGTCGTTGCACTCGGTCTCGGTGCGGCTGCTCGGCTGTGTGCTGAACATGGCGAAGGTGGCCAAGGCCGAGGCGTACCAGTACGAGGCCTACCGGGTGGTCGCCTCGAACGCCGCGCAGTCGGTCCCGACCGATCGGGCCCCCGCGGCCCGGCACAGCGAGGGCGCGGGGGTCAACAACGGCGTCAGTGACCGTACCCAGGAACTCACCCGGTTGCCCCGATGAGCGCGGCGAGGGGTCGTAGCGAGCGTTCGATCTCCTCGGCGCAGCGTCGGAAGTCGGCGGCGGTGCCGCCGATCGGGTCCCGCAGGTCGTCCGCGTCCGGGGCGGCGGGTTGCAGCCGCCCCCGGGCGTGGGCGGCGGCGGCGATCGCGGCCCGCAGCGGATCGTCGGCCGATTCGGTCGGCGGCTCGGCCGCCGCCGCCAGCCGGCCGAACTGGCGCAGGGTGAACGTCCGGTGCAGCGCTCCCGGCGCCAGTGCGGTGCACACCGACCGCTGCCGGCGCGTCGCGGTCAGCACGAGGGTCGCTTCGGTCAGGTGTTCGGCCCGCAGCGTTCGACTGGCGAACGCCGCCGGATCGCCGCCCTCCTCGGTCGCGATCTGCGCCGCGTACGGGTGCATGGCCATCCCGTCCATCGCATCGGTGCCGGCGCTGGACACCAGCACCGGCCGGTCGGCCAGCAGTCGGCGGGCCAGGAACTCGGCCATCGGCGAGCGGCACAGGTTGGCGTGGCAGACGAACAGCACGCGGTCGGCCATCGGAAGCCCTCTCGTGGGTGCGGACACGGGCCGCCGCACCGCGAGGGTGGTGCGTCGGCGCCGGGGGACGCGCGGGGAGGGGTTGTCGGCATCGTACGCGGGCCGGCCGTCCGTCGGACGCGGTGCCGCGCCGGCCGAGGTCGATCCGTGCCCACCGGCGGTGCTCCGGTGAAGATCGGCATCCTGTCGTACCACTTCCCACCCGAGCCGGCGTTCATCCCGGGCAGCCTCGCCGAGGAGTTGGCGGCGCGCGGGCACGAGGTCCGGGTCCTCACCGGATTTCCCGACTACCCGGGCGGCCACGTCTATCCAGGGTGGCGGCAGCGGTGGCACCACGAGACGCACAGCCGACGGCTGACGGTCCGGCGAGTGCCACGCATCTCCGGTGGGGCCGCCTCCCCGGGAGCGCGGATGGCCAGTTACCTGTCGTTCGCCGGGAGCGCCTCGCTGGCGGCACGCCGGTTCCTGGCTGACGTGGACGCCCTCTACGTCTTCCAGTTGCCGGCCACCACGTTCGCCACCGCCGCCGTGCTTCGCCTGCTCACGAGGGTGCCGGCGGTGCTGCACGTACAGGATGTCTGGGCGCGCGACGGCGTCGACGCGGCAGGCGACGGACGCTGGTCCGCGCGAATGGGTGCCGCGATGACCCGCATCTACCGGTCTGCGGCGCGGGTCGCCGTGGCGGCGCCGTCGATGCGCGACCTGGTGGTCGCCGCCGGTGCCGACCCGGGCCGGGTCCACCTGGTCCTCAACTGGACCGACGAGCGCATCTTCTATCCGGCGACCCCCGGTGCGGCGGCCCGGCAGATGGTCCGCCGGGATCGCCGGTGCGTGGTCATGCATGCCGGGACCATCGGGCCCCGCCAGGGGCTGGAGACGGCGGTACGGGCGGCGGCGGCGCTGGACCGCACGATGGACCTGGTCCTGGTCGGATCGGGCGCGGACGAGCGGCGGGTGCGGGGGCTCGCCGCCGACCTCAAGGCGGAGAACGTCCGCTTCCTCGATCGGCGCTCACCTGTCGACATGCCCGAGCTGTACGCCGCCGCCGACTACCAGCTGATCATGCTGCGCGACCTGCCCGAGCTTCGCGGCATGGTGCCGGGCAAGCTACAGGCCGCACTCTCGTGTGCCGCGCCCGTCGTCGCGTCGGCCGGCGGGGACACCGCCGAACTGGTCGAGCGCGCCCGGGCCGGGCTGTCCTGCCCTCCCGAGGACTGGGCCGCGCTGGCCGACCGGTTCTGGCTTGCCGCGACCATCCCGCCGCCCGCACGCACCGAGATGGGGCGCCGGGGACGACAGACGTACCTGCGGGAGATGTCCCTGCCGGATGGCGTGGACCGGATCGAACGGCTGCTGCACGAGGCCGCGGGCCGCGTTCCGCAGGCGGCGGGACGTCGCGAGGAAACCTCGCGTAAAGGACGTTAATCGCCATATCGGTACGAGAGTCCTCGTAACGTGCTAAGAACGTCTAGGAATCTGACGGGCTGTCCGATTCCGGCAAACGGGAGTGTGGTGTGACGGAGAGCGAACGGCCGCGTCGACGGCGAAGCCGGTCCCGGCGTCGTCGGCGAGCGCGACTGCGACGTGCCCTGCTCGGTGCCCTGGTGGTGGGATCGCTGGTGCTGGCCGCTGGCGGATGGGTCGGCTTTCGTGGTTGGCAGGCGCGCGCACACCTGATCAACGCCGCCGGCCTGGCCCGGGAGTTGAGCGCCCAGGTCGTGGGCGGGGACACCGATCGCGCCCTGCGGACCCTCTCCGCCCTCCAGGAGCAGTCCGGCGCGGCCCGGGCCGCCACATCCGACCCGAGTTGGAAGATCGGTCGGCGTACCCCGGTCGCCGGCGACGACCTCGACGCGGTCCGTCTGATCGCCATCGCCATCGACGACCTGGCCCGGCGGGCGTTCCCCAGCCTGCTGCGCACGGACCTGACCAGCCTCGTGCCGGCCGGCGGCCGGTTGGACCTGGCCCGGCTCGCGTCGGTCTCGGCGGAACTGACGCGGGTGAACGACGCGGTGCAGGGCACCCGTCGTGACCTGGCCAGCGTGCCGGGCGACCGGCTGCTCAGCCAGGTCCGGCAGGCGCTGACCGACCTCCGTGGCGAGATCGACCGGCTGGCCAGCCTCACCGCCGCCGCCGACCAGGGCGCGCGGCTGCTGCCGCCGTTGCTCGGCGGCGGTGGCCCGCGGCGCTACCTGCTCGTCTCGCAGAACCTGGCCGAGTTGCGGGCCACCGGTGGCATGTTCGGCGCGTACGCGATGATCGAGGCCGAGGGCGGACGGGTTCGGATGGGCCGCCAGGGCAGCAGCGCGTCCCTCGGCCAGTTCACGCCAGCGCTCAAGCTGCCCGCCGAGACCCGGGCGATCTGGACCGACCTGCCGGGCATCTACCCCGCGGATGTGAACCTCACCCCGCACTTCCCGACCGCCGCCGCCCTGTACCGGGAGATGTTCCGGCGCAAGACCGGAACCGCCGTCGACGGCGTGCTCGCCGTCGACCCGGTGGTGCTGTCCTACCTGCTCAAGGCGACCGGTCCGGTGCTGGTGCCCGGTGGGGTGCCGCTGGCCAGCGAGAAGGTCGTGCAGACCGTCCTCAACGAGACCTACCAGCGGCTGGACACCGCCCAGCAGGACGCCTACTTCGCGTCCTCGGCCGCAGCGGTGTTTGACGCCTTCTTCAAGAAGAATGTCAACCCAAGGGTGTTGTTGTCCGCATTTGACCGTGCTATCACGGAACGCCGGATATTGTTCTGGAGTGCTCACCCGGAGGAACAGCGGACGTTCGGCGACAGCCGGATGGCCGGGACGCTCCCGGAACAGGACACCGTGCCGACGGTCGGCGTGTTCCTCAACGACGGCAGCGGCGCGAAGCTCGGCTACTACCTGCGGCCGACGGCGAGCCTCACGGTCGGCGATTGCCGGCCCGACGGCCGCCGCGAACTCCGGCTGCGGGTGACCCTGCGCTCGACGGCACCGAAGTCAGGGCTCAGCAAGTCGATCCTTGGCCTCGGCCTGGCTGGCGATCCGTACACCGTGCGCACGTTGGTGTCGATCTACAGCCCGGCTGGCGGCGCCGTGCTCGACGCCCGGCTGGACGGGGCTGAGACGGCACTGGGCAGCGGCACCGAACGCCGCCGCCAGGTGGCGACGGCGAACGTCGACATCGGCCCCGGCGTCGAGAAGGCGCTGGAGCTCACCGTCCTGACGGCCAAGACCGGCGTCGGGCAGGCCGAGCTGTGGCTGACCCCCACCGCCAGCCCATGGACCACCCAAGTTCATTCCGCACCAAGCTGTGACCAGTAGGAGGGAACCAATCATGCGGCTATCCCGCATCATCATGGCGCTCACGGTCGGCCTGGCCGTGGTGGCCGTGCCGACGGCAGCGGGGGCGGCACAGCCGCAGCCGACGCCCAGCGCGACCACCGATCCGCCCCAGCCGCCGCCATACCCGCCGGCCGCCGCGTCCCTGACCGTCAACCGGCCGACGATCTTCCTCGGCGAGACGGTCGTCCTGACCGGTACGGGCTTCGGTCCCAACGAGACCGTCGACATCTCCGTGACGGTCACGCCGCTGGCAGCCCCGGCCGCCGGCAAGGCGCCGGCCCGCCGCAGCGACGGCACCACCGTGGCCATGGCGCCGGTGGCCTACCAGGCGAGCGCGCCGCTCACCTTCACGGCGTACACCAACGCCCAGGGGCGCTTCACCAAGAGCTACAAGCCGTCGGTGACCGGTCTGCTGACCTTCACCGCCACGGGCCGCGAGTCCGGCCGGACCGCGACCACCGAGCTGCGGGTGCTGCACCGCAAGCAGCCGCTGCCCGTCACCGGTGACAGCATCGGCACGCCCATGAAGCTCGGCGGCGGCCTCGTCGGCGCCGGCGCGATCATGGTGCTGCTGACCCTGGCCTGGCGTCGCCGCCAGCGCTTCGGCGGAGCCGCGCACTAACCGGCACCACCAATCGGGCAGTGCCCGGATCGCACCCTGGGGCTGGCGCCCGTCGGATCCTTCGACGGGCGCCAGCCCTACGTCGCGGGTGGGGCGTCCATGCCGCCCGTTGGCGTCATCGACTCCAGATCGCCGATGCGGGGGTATGGGCCGCGTGGGATGGCCCCACGTCGGCGGTCTCGGGTCGATCATCTCGCTGGGGGCTATGTCCGGTTGTGGGGCTTGCGGGTGGGTGAGCGGATGCGTTCGTGGGCGGGCCCGGGGTCGTTACATACCCTGACGATCGCAGGACCACGGCCGGCCAGCCCGTTCGCGCGGGTGGGAATGGCGGACCGGGCCGGGTCGTTGTGCAGTCCTTCGAACGACCGCGGGCCTCGCCGCCCGCCCGGCTTGATCCGGTTCCGCCCGGTGCGCAGCCCGGGAAATGACCCCGGTCAGCCGGTCGTTACACACGGTCCCGGCGCCACGAGCCCCCCGCTCGCAGGCCGCCGACCCGAGACTTCTCAAGCGCCCGGACGAGGTGCTGACCCCCACGTCACCCGATCCCCCCGAGCAGGTGTGTGGGTGTTTCCTACCCCCGAAGGAGCTACCCCCATGAACACGATCTTCCGCAAGAGCATGCTGTCCGTTGCTGGTCTGGCGTTCGCCGGTGGTGTGTTCGCCGGCCCGATCGCCGCCCACGCCGCCACTCCGGTCGAGGCCAAGCCCGCCGCCGTGGCGGTGCAGACTGCGGCACCGAAGCCGCAGGGCGACCAGTCGCACATCACCCTGAACGACGAGCAGAGGACCAACGTCAAGGCGATCATCGCGGCCACGAAGAAGGCCGGCCTGCCCGAGCGGGCCGCGGTCATCTCGATCGCGACGAGCCTGCAGGAGTCCAAGCTGGAGAACCTGGGCCACCTCGGTGACGCCAACGACCACGACTCCCTCGGCCTGTTCCAGCAGCGCCCCACCAGTGGTTGGGGCACCCCGGAGCAGATCACCAACCCGGAGTACTCCACCACCGCGTTCCTCAAGGGCCTGCGCCAGGTTGACGGCTGGCAGGACATGCCCCTGACCGACGCCGCCCAGACCGTACAGGTCTCGGCCTACCCCGACGCGTACGCCCAGTGGGAGCAGCAGGCCACCGACCTGGTTGCCCAGCACTGGAACAGCTAAGACAAACCGATGGCCGGCACCCCCACCCGGGGTGCCGGCCATCGACGTACCGGCAGACAGTTTCCGTCACCAGCTGACGGAAACTGTCCAAGATTTGAAGGCAGGAGCGGTGTCAGTGGTGGTGATTGCGCACGATGTCGACAAGTGCGGCGACCAGCGCGAGCGCGATGATCCCCGTGGCGAGCAGCAATGACTTCTCGAAGGCGGCCGTCCAGTCGCCGTGACTGTCGGTCAGCGAGGAGAAGAACATCGAGCCGACTGCGGCGATGCCCGCCGCCGCGCCGATCCGTTGGCCGGTCTGGAGCATTCCGGCCCCGCTGCCCGCCTGCGTTACGGGCACCTGGGCGAGGGTGAGCGTCTGGTTGGGGGCGATGACCAGGCCGCTACCGAGGCCGGCGACGAGCAGCGGCCCGGCGGTGACCCAGGGCGCCGGGGCGTCGGGCGCGAGGTGCAGCGCGACGACCGTGGCGGCCAGTCCGATCACCACGCCGAGCAGGCCGATGGCGACCAGGGGCCGGCCGAAGCGGTTGACGATGCGTCCCCCCAGGGCGGACGCCGCGGCGGACCCCAGGGCGAACGGGGTGATGGCGAGACCGGCGACGAGAGCGCTGTAGCCGAGGCCGTTCTGTAGGAACAGGGTGAAGATGAAGAAGATCGCGGTGAAGCCGCCGAAGTAGACGAGCGCGATGAGCGACCCGAGGGTGTACGACTGGAAGGTGAACAGGCGCAGGTGGAACAGCGGTTCGCGGTGTCGCGCGTACCACCGTTCCCACAGTCCGAAGGCGACCAACACCGCCAGGCCGGCCGGGATGAGCGCCCACTTCCACGGCGTACGCCACTGCTGGTCCTGCACGAGGGGCAGCAGGATCAGCACCACGCCGACGCCGAGCAGCAGCACACCCACCGGGTCGAGTCGACGACGACCGGCCTGACCCTCGGGTCGACCGGGCAGCAGCCGCCACCCCAGGATCACCGCGACGATGCCGACCGGCACGTTGACGAAGAAGACCCACCGCCATCCGTGGTCCTCACCGCCGACGGCGATGAGCAGTCCGCCGAGCAGGGGCCCGACGGCGGTGGAGATGCCGATGGTCGCCCCGAGCAACCCGAAGGGGCGGGCCCGCTCCGGCCCTCGGAACAACTGTTGGATCAGCCCGATCACCTGCGGGTTGATGATGCCGGCGGCGGCGCCCTGGAGCAGTCGGGCGGCGACCAGCCAGGTGGGGGAGGTCGCCAGGCCGGCGAGCGCGCTGGTCAGGGTGAACAGCGCGATGCCGAAGACGAACGCGTTGCGTCGACCCCGGAAGTCACCGAAACGACCGGCCGGTACTAGCACCAGGCCGAAGGTGAGCGCGTAGCCCGAGAGGACCCACTGCAGATCGCTCGGGGAGGCCTGCAGCGCGCGGTCGATGGACGGCACCGCGACGTTGACGATGCTCACGTCGAGCAGGGTCATGAACGCGGCGACCAGCCCGACGCCGACCGCCTGCCAGCGTCGACGGTTCGCGGCCGCGTCGACCGGCTGCGGCTCGTGCGCCGCGTTCATCGTGCCCCCCGTTGACGGTCGATCATGCATTCCTGACCGCTACCCCGACCACCGGGGGCCAACCGTCCAGGGTCACGCCATCTGACGGGCGCAGAACCGGGGGCCGAAGTCGAGGCCGGCCATCGGCGAGTCCTCGCGGTGCAGCAGGCCCTTCTCGGTGAGCTGGTGCAGCGGGGCGTGCACCTGTTCCTCGGTCAGCCCGGACCCTTCGGCGATCAGATCCGGATAGGGCACCTGGCCGCGTGCCTCGAGGGCGGTGACCGCCTCGTACACCCGCTGTTCGACCTCCGACAGCTCCATCCGCTGCATGATCTCCTCCTTCGCCCACCCGCTGGACGCGGACGGTTGCGCCGCGTCGGATACCCCGTGCCTGGCCGAAGATGCCCACCCGTTCGGGCGGTGGGGAACGAACACGCCCTAGGCTGCAACCGTGATCGTCTGGGATCTGGTCGTCGTCGGCGCCGGCCCCGCCGGGCTCTCCGCGGCACACGCCGCAGCCCGCGCGGGCGTCCGTACCCTGGTCGTCGAGCGCGCCACGCACCCCCGCTACAAGACCTGCGGAGGTGGCCTCATCGGCACGTCCCTGGCCGCCGTGCGGGGTCGGATCGAGGTGCCGGCGCACGACCGGGTCGACCGGGTGACGTTCACCCGCGACGGCCGGCGGGAGTTCACCCGCCGTCACGACAGCCCGGTGGTGACCATGGTCCGTCGGGAGGAGTTCGACGACCGGCTGCGCGCGGCGGCCGTCGCCGCCGGCGCGCAGCTGCGGGAGCAGGTCGCGGTCCGCGCGATCGAGCAGGATCCCGAGGGGGTACGCCTCAGACTGGCCGACGGTACGACCCTGACCGCCCGCACGGTGATCGGCGCGGACGGCTCCTCGGGGGTGACCGCCCGGCACGTGGGTGTGCGCTACCGCCAGGTCGATCTGGGGCTGGAACTGGAGATCCCGGTGCCGCCCGTCGAGCAGGAACGCTGGCGCGGCCGCCTCCTGCTGGACTGGGGGGCGATGCCGGGGTCGTACGCCTGGGTGTTCCCGAAGGGTGACCGGTTGACGGTGGGCGTGATCGCGGGTCGGGGCGCGGGGGAGGGGACCCGTGCCTACCTGCGGCAGTTCGTCGACCGGTTGGGTCTGACGGGGCTCCCGGCGGAGCACGATTCGGGGCACCTGACCCGGTGCCGCGAGGAGGACTCGCCGTTGCGCAACGGTCGGGTGCTGGTGGTGGGGGACGCGGCTGGGCTGCTGGAGCCGTGGAGCCGTGAGGGCATCAGCTTCGCCCTGCGTTCCGGGGAGATGGCCGGGGCGGCGGTCGCCGCGGGGGACCTGGCCGGCTACGAGCGGGCGGTCGCCGGGCGTCTGACGCCGGAGATGCGGGCGGGGTTCCGGCTGCTCGACCTGTTCACCCGCAGCCCCGAGGTGTTCCACGGATTGTTGGCGACCCCGCCGGGCTGGCGGATGTTCGTACGCTTCTGTCAGGGGCAGGCCAGCTTCGACGACATGCTGCGCCGCCGACCCATCCGTGCGGCGCTAGCAGTGCTGGCCCGCCTACCCACCCCCCGCCCCGCCCCGTTCGCGCCGATCTTGGGGTTTCTGCGGCGACAATCCACCCGAACCTGAACACTTCGGCAACCCTTAGTGCAAGATCGACGCGCTTTTCCCGGGCCCGCCCTCTTACGCCCAGGATCCTAGGATGTTCTAGGGGGTGTGCGGTGCGCACCTCACGACGCTGTCGGTCAACGGATCGTTGTGTGGAAGACCCGCTGTTGGACAATGCAGGGGAGTGAGGGGGCGCCGATGACCGAGAAGCCGTTCACCGACGACGAGTACGCGTTCCTGCGCCACATCCGGTTCGGGGAGCTGCCGCCCGCCGTCCGCCCGGAGGATCAGGTCGCGCTGACCGAGACCGATCCCGGGCGGGACCGACCGGAGAAGGCCGAGGACCCGGTCCGCTGGAACGTGCAGGGCTGAGAATGCGCGGACGGGCCGCGGGTGTCGTCACCCACGGCCCGTCTCCACACCGCGGTCAGAAGACCGGCACGCCTTCGCGGACGAGACGCCAGTTGGGCTGGAAGAAGTCGTCCGGGTTGATGGTCCCCTTGGTCTGCGCCCAGTCGATGAGCAGCTGTCGGATCTCCTGCTGCGCGTTGTAGACCTGGGTCTTCACGATGCCGGGGAAGTTGCCGCCGCCGCTGCGCCGGTAGTTGTTCACCGCCACCACGAACTGCGCGTCGTCCGCGACCGGGGTGTCGCTGCCGGGCAGCACCAGCCGGGTGATGCGCTGTCCGACCGGCTTGGCGATGTCGATGTCGTAGTCCAGGCCGGAGATCACGTCGTAGTTGTAGTCCGGCACCGCCGGGTCGCTGATCTGCTCCGGGTCGACGGTCGCGCCCGGGGCGAGGGTGCGGAAGTACTTCGCCGAGTATTCCAGGTACGCGCGTACCTCGGCGCCGCTGAGCACGACGGCTTCGAGGGTGTTGTCGTACACGTACAGGCCGGCCACGTCGCGGATCTTGACGTCGCCGGCCGGGAAGACGGCGGTACGGCTGAACGGCGCCGCGATCGACAGCACCGGCAGGTCCGCGTACGCGGTGCCGGCCAACGCCGCGTCGACCACCTCGGTCTGCACGTGGTTGATGAAGTCGAGGATCGGGGTGTCCTTGTACCGGGACTCCGCCGCGGACAGCTCCACGGTGGAGGTGGCGACCACCTGGTTGACGTACGCCACGGTCTTGGCGTGCTGGGCCCGCACGGCCGCGACCACCTTCGGGTCCTCGACGACCGTGTTGGTGTTCAGCATGGTGGCGGCCTTCTTGGTGATCGTCCACCGGCCATGCTCACGGGTGAGGGTGAAGTCCATCCGGGTGAGCCGCTGGCC
The DNA here is from genome assembly GCF_043197485.1 of Micromonospora sp. NPDC049102. Lineage (NCBI taxonomy): Bacteria > Bacillati > Actinomycetota > Actinomycetes > Micromonosporales > Micromonosporaceae > Micromonospora > Micromonospora sp. NPDC049102. The sequence goes on from NZ_JBICTE010000008.1 coordinate 69,368, forward strand.
CCACTTCGAGGGCTCGGAGAGCAGCACCTGCGCGCCGGTCCGCTCGTTGGTGACGAACCGCTCGACCACCTCGTTGTGGGCGTGCCCGAAGAGGATCGCGTCGATCCCCGGCACCTGCTGGGCGATCAGCGCCACCGGGTTCTCGTTGGGCAGCTCCGGGCCGTAGCTGGAGGTGCCGCTGTCGCCGCCGTGTGCGGAGATCAGCACGATGTCCGCGCCTCGGGCCCGCATGATCGGCACCCACTTCGCGGCGGTGGCGATCATGTCGTCGAAGCGCAGCTTGCCCTCGACGTTGCCCCGGTCCCAGATGGCCACCCCGGGGTTGGTCAGGCCGAGGATGCCGACCCTCAGGGTCGGCGCGGCGAAGCCGAGGGAGACCTTCTTGATGACGTACGGCAAAAAGGCCGGCTTGCCCGTCTTCGCGTTTACCGCGTTCGCGGCGAGGGCCGGGAAGCCGAGCTGGCGGACCCACAGATCCAGCAGCGGCAGGCCGTAGTTGAACTCGTGGTTGCCCAGCGTCACGGCGTCGTAGTCGATGACGTTCATCGCCCGCGCCATCGGGTGTTTCTCGCCGGTGGCGGTGATCGGCTCCTGCTTGGCGTAGTACGTGGCCAGGGGGGTGCCCTGGATGGTGTCGCCGGCGTCGAGTACCAGCGTCGCCTTGCCCCGCCGCTCGCGACGGATCTGGTTGATCAGGGTCGCCAGCTTCGCGACGCCGACGTCGTTGTGCTTGCTGTCGTCGTACTCGGCGTCGCGGTAGTAGTCCCAGTTGTAGACGTTGCCGTGCGTGTCCGACGTGCCGAGCAGCGTGAGGTCCCAGGTGCGCGACCGGGCCGGGCCTGCCGCCTGGGCGGGGGCGGCGGCGATCAGTGGGGCGGTCGCCGCGGCGGCGGCGACGGCGAGCAGCCGGCGACGCGACGGACCGGAGGAAGAGGTCATGACGTGCCTTTCCATGGGGGTTGACGCGCCTCGTGAGCGCCTCGCGCACCATAACCAGCGCCTGTCACTCCCGCCACGTCAGCCCCGGTTTCCGCAGGACGACGCCGGGTAGCCGTTACCGGACGTACCAGCGCGAGGAGATCCGGTGAGCCAGGACCAGCACACCCAGCAGGACCCGACAAGACCAAGTGATCCGGGTGGCTGCCCCGGCGGTCGTCCGCGCTCAGCGGGGCCAGGCGGCGAAGCGTCGGCGTACCCGTGCGACGTCGTCCGCGTTCAGGCCGTAGCGGCCGAACCGTGTGTCGGACAGCCGGTCGAGGTAGCGACCGGCGGCGCGGACGTCGTCCGGGTCGAGGGCGGGGTCGACCTGCCGGGCCAGCACCAGTAGCTGCGTCACGTCGTAGTGCTCCAGCGCCGCCGCGACGTCGATGAAGTCGCGGACCTCCCGCCGGTTGACCAGCGCGGCGATCTTGTTGGCGACCAGGTCCCGTACGTCCATCACCGGGCCGAGGTCCATCACCACCGGGCTCTGCTGCCGGTCGAGTCGGGCCAGGCTGAGCCGGATCTGGCGTCCGTCGCGGCCGACCACGAAATCCTTCATGTCCTGGCCGTACCCGTCGAACAGGTCGGCGAGTTCGCTGTCCGGGTCCGCGTCGGAGACGGTGAACCCGGCGTGCTCCAGCGCCACGCGCACTCCGGCCGAGGCTGCGGCGGCGGCACCCTCCACGTCGGCGAAGAGGTCCACGTCCTCGGTCGGCCGGGCGACCAGGCCGTGCGCCGCCCAGGCCACGCCGCCTCCGAGCACGAACCGGTACGGCCCGGCGGCGGTCAACGCCACCCGGGCCACCTCCCGGTAGAAGTCGTGCAGGTGTGGTGCGATCACGCCGCGCGCAGGCCGCAGTGCCGGCTCTCCCACGCGAGGCGGACGCCTCGGGGAAGGTTGAGCAGGCGCCACACCCGCCGCAGGGTCCGCCCGTTGATCAGGGCCCGCAGGTCGTCGGCGCTGGCCGTCTCGCGCAGCACGTTCTCGTACATCCAGAGCAGTTGGTCGGGGTCGCCGAGGTCGAAGGTGCGTTCGGCGTTCCACATCAACCGCACCGGCAACTCCACCACGCCGCGAGTGGGGCCGGCCAGTTCGGTGAGCGTTCGCGCCACGACAGCCGGACGACCCGGGCGGGCCAGGAAGACCACGCCGGTCGCGGGGGGCGAGACGGCCTGCATGGTGTCAGGGTAACGCCAGCCGGTCCGGGTGTCGCTCAGGAGCGTCCGACGCCGGGTGATGAGTTCTCGTGCCCGCGCCCGTCATAGCTGTGACGGAACACGACGGGACGGGAGCATGACGTGATGGACATGGACACGCGGCGGGAGGAACACCCCGCTCTGGCCGACGTCGACGAGTCGGCGTTCGCGGGGTTGGCGCAGCGGCACCGGCGGGAGTTGCACGTGCACTGCTACCGGATGCTCGGGTCGTTCGAGGATGCCGAGGACACGGTGCAGGAGACGTTCCTGCGGGCCTGGCGGCGGCGGGAGACGTTCGCCGGGCGGTCGACGGTGCGGGCCTGGCTGTACCGGATCGCCACGAACGCCTGCCTGGACCTGCTGGCCCGGTGCCGTCCGGAGCCGGCCAGGGGCGGCGAGGTGCGGTGGTTGCAGCCGTACCCGGACCGGCTGCTCGACGAGCTGCCGGCGGGCGACGCGGACGATCCGGAGAAGGCGGCGGTCGCGCGGGAGACGATCGAGCTGGCGTACGTGGTGGCGGTGCAGCACCTCGCGCCGCGTCCACGGGCCGTGTTGGTCCTGCGGGACGTGCTCGGCTGGCCCGCGAAGGACGTCGCCGACCTGCTCGGCGACTCGGTCAACTCGCTGAACAGCGCCCTGCAGCGGGCTCGTGCGGGTATGCGGGAGCATCTGCCCGCCGAGCGGCAGGACTGGACCGGTGGCGACCAGGACGCCGGGACGCGCGAGCTGGTGCGGCACTTCACCGAGGCGAGCGTCGCCACGGATATCGGCCGGCTCGCCACCATGCTGCGCGAGGCGCGGCTGGGGCTGCCGCAGCGCCTGCCGGCGGGTGGTGCACAGTGACCGTCTCGGCCCCGACCAACCGTAGCCACCTGCTCCACAATCTGGCGGGTGTCGGTCTGGCTGCCACCCTGGCGGCGGTGGCCGCGACGACCCTCGTCGCCGCGTTCGCCGGGGCCGTCGGTGTCGACTTCGCGGTTCCCGACGGCGGCGAGGTGATCCCGTTGGCCGGGTTCGCCGTGGTGACGGGCGTCTTCTCGCTCGTGGGCGTCGTCCTCGCCGTCGCCCTTGGTCGGTTCAGCGCGCGTCCCGCCGAGCGGTTCCTGTGGACGGCGGTGGCGTTGACCGCGATCTCGCTGGTCCCGCCCCTGCTCTGCGGGGCCGCTGCCGCCACCGTCGCCGCTCTCGTCGTGCTGCACCTCGTCGCCGCGGCGGTGGTGGTCCCGGCCCTGACGTGGCGCCTGGGCCGCCGAGACCGACCCCACGAGGGGCGGCGGACCCTCGATTAGCGAAGACTCCTCATCTGACCTATGTTCGTGGGGTCGCTCGCGTGGAAGGGGGTGTCGGGGATGGGTCTGCGGACGTTCATCGAGGGTTGGCCGGTGTACCGCCAGCTCACCGGCACCGACCCGTTGGGGCGGGGCGCCGCGGCCAAGTCGGCCCGATCCCTGTCGCTGACGGCTCGTACGGAGACCGCTGACTCTGTGGCGCGGTCGGTGTGTCCGTACTGTGCGGTGGGTTGTGGTCAGCGGGTGTTCGTCGCGGACGGGCGGGTCACGCAGATCGAGGGTGATCCGGACTCGCCGATTTCGCGGGGTCGGTTGTGTCCGAAGGGTGCGGCGAGTAAGAGCCTGGTGACGAGTCCGTTGCGGCAGACCACCGTCCGCTACCGCCGGCCGTACGGGACCGACTGGGAGGACCTCGACCTCGACACGGCACTCGACATGATCGCCGACCGGATCCTCGCGGCACGCGAGGAGACCTGGGAGGACGTGGACGAGCGGGGCCGGCCGCTGAACCGCACGCTGGGTATCTCCAGTCTTGGTGGGGCGACGCTGGACAACGAGGAGAACTACCTCATCAAGAAGTTGTTCACCGCGATGGGGGCGTTGCAGATCGAGAACCAGGCGCGTATTTGACACTCCGCCACCGTCCCCGGTCTGGGGGCCAGCTTTGGTCGCGGCGGCGCCACCCAGTTCCAGCAGGACCTGTCGAACTCCGACGTCATCGTGATCGAGGGTTCGAACATGGCCGAGGCGCATCCGGTCGGGTTCCAGTGGGTGATGGAGGCCAAGCGCCGTGGGGCGAAGGTGTTCCATGTGGACCCGCGGTTCACGCGGACCAGTGCGGTGGCCGACGTGTACCTGCCGATCCGGGCGGGGACGGACATCGCGCTGCTGGGTGGGGTGATCCGGTACATCCTCGACAACGAGTTGGACTTCCGGGAGTACGTCCTCGCGTACACCAACGCCGCCACCATCGTCAGCGACCAGTTCGAGGACACCGAGGACGGCGACGGATTCTTCTCCGGCTTCGATCCCGAGACCGGCAGCTACGTGCAGGACAGCTGGCAGTACGAGGGGCACGAGGACTCCTCGGGCAGCGGACACACCGCGAAGGAGCGGGACACCGCCGCCGGCCTGGAGCACGAGTCGCACGGCGCGGGTGTGGGCGGGCAGACGCAGCGCGATGAGACGTTGCGGCATCCGCGCTGCGTCTACCAGATCCTCAAGCGGCACTACGCCCGCTACACCCCCGAGATGGTCGAGCGGGTCTGCGGCATCCCGCAGGACAAGTTCCTGGAGTTGGCCCGGGCCTGGACCGCGAACTCCGGCCGGGAACGCACCGGCATGCTGGTCTACTCGGTGGGCTGGACGCAGCACAGCGTCGGCGTGCAGTACATCCGCGCCGGGGCCATCATCCAGCTGCTCCTGGGCAACATGGGCCGTCCCGGGGGCGGGGTCATGGCGCTGCGCGGACACGCGAGCATTCAGGGGTCGACCGACATCCCGACCCTGTTCAACCTGCTGCCCGGCTACCTGCCGATGCCCCACCACGCCGACCACGCCACCTTCGACGAGTGGGTGGACAGCATCCGGCACCCGGGGCAGAAGGGCTTCTGGGGCAACGCGCGGTCGTTCGCGGCCAGCCTGCTCAAGGCGTACTGGGGTGATGCCGCGACGCCGGAGAACGACTTCGGCTACGGCTACCTGCCTCGGATGACCGGTGACCACGGCACCTACCAGCAGGTCCTCAACATGATCGACGGGAAGACGAAGGGCTACTTCCTGCTCGGGCAGAACCCTGCGGTGGGTTCGGCGCACGGCCGTGCCCAACGTCTCGGCATGGCGAACCTCGACTGGCTCGTGGTCCGGGACCTGTTCATGATTGAGAGTGCGACGTTCTGGAAGAACGGCCCCGAGGTGGCCACCGGCGAGATCGTGCCCGAGGAGTGCCGGACCGAGGTGTTCTTCCTGCCGGCGGCGTCGCACGTCGAGAAGGAGGGCACGTTCACGCAGACGCAGCGGTTGTTGCAGTGGCGGGAGAAGGCCGTCGAGCCGCCGGGCGACGCCCGCTCCGAGCTGTGGTTCTTCTACCACCTCGGCCGTAAGCTGCGCGAGAAGCTGGCCGGTTCGCCGTTGCCGCGCGACCGGGCGCTGCTCGACCTCACCTGGGACTACCCCACCCACGGTCCGAACGCGGAGCCGAGCGCCGAGTCGGTGCTGCGTGAGATCAACGGGTACGACGTGACGACCGGCCGGCCGCTGGCCAGCTTCGCCGAGGCCCGCGACGACGGCTCCACCGCCGTCGGCTGCTGGATCTACACCGGGGTGTACGCCGACGGCGTCAACCAGGCGGCCCGGCGCAAGTCCCGACACGAGCAGGACTGGGTGGCCGCCGAGTGGGGTTGGGCGTGGCCGGCGAACCGCCGCATCCTCTACAACCGTGCCTCGGCCGACCCGGACGGCAACCCGTGGAGCGAACGCAAGAGGTACGTCTGGTGGGACCCGGACAGGGCCGAGTGGACCGGCTACGACGTGCCGGACTTCGAGAAGACCAAACCGCCGTCGTACCGGCCGCCCGTCGGCGCGTCCGGTCCGGAGGGGATCGCCGGTGACGACCCGTTCGTCATGCAGGGTGACGGCAAGGGCTGGCTGTACGCGCCCAGCGGCGTCCTGGACGGGCCGCTGCCCACCCACTACGAACCGGTCGAGTCGCCGGTGCGCAACCCGCTCTATCGCCAGCAGGCCAACCCGACGCGCAAGTCGTACGCGCACCCGGTGAACTCGGTCAACCCGAGTCCGCCGCAGGAGCACAGCCAGGTCTTCCCGTACGTGTTCACGGTCAGTCGGCTCACCGAGCACCACACCGCGGGTGGGATGAGCCGGACGGTCCGCACGCTGGCGGAGTTGCAGCCGGAGATGTTCGTCGAGGTGTCACCCGAGTTGGCCGCCGAGGCCGGGTTGGCGCACCTCGGGTGGGCGCACCTGGTCAGCGGTCGGGCGGTGATCGAGGCGAAGGTGCTGGTGACCGACCGGCTCCGGCCGCTGCGGGTGGAGGGACGGGTCATCCACCAGGTGTGGCTGCCGTACCACTTCGGTTTCGAGGGTCTGGTCACCGGCGACTCGGCCAACGACCTGTTCGGCATCACCCTGGACCCCAACGTCCTGATCCAGGAGAGCAAGGTCGGCACCTGCGACGTGCGGCCCGGCCGTCGTCCCACCGGGCCGGCGCTGCTCGACCTGGTGGCCGACTACCAACGACGTGCCGGGATCGTCCCGGGTGGACACGCGCCGGCCGTCACCACCGAGCAGGACGGGGAGGGCAGCGGTGATTCCTGACCCGAACAGCCTCTACGGACCGTTGGACCCGGCACCCGAGGCCGGGTATGAGAACGCGCCACCCCGGATGGGGTTCTTCACCGACACGAGCGTGTGTATCGGGTGCAAGGCGTGTGAGGTGGCGTGCAAGGAGTGGAACGACGTTCCGGAGAGCGGGCTGGACCTGCTGGGCATGTCGTACGACAACACGGGCGCGTTGACCGCGAACTCGTGGCGGCACGTGGCGTTCGTCGAGCAGCCCCGCGCGGCCGGGCATGGCCCCGCGCCGGCGGACGTCCTCGGCGCGCCGGTCGACGCCGACCGTGACAGTCCGGCCGAGCCGGGCGCGGGGCCGCAGTTCCTGGGGATGCCGGGGGCGCAGCCGCCGGGGCGGGGTACGGGTGTCGGGGAGCGTACGGATTTTCGGTGGTTGATGATGTCGGATGTGTGTAAGCACTGCACGCATGCGGCTTGTCTGGATGTGTGTCCGACGGGTTCGTTGTTCCGGACGGAGTTCGGGACGGTGGTGGTGCAGGAGGACATCTGTAACGGGTGTGGGTACTGCATTTCGGCGTGTCCGTACGGGGTGATCGATCAGCGTAAAGGTGATGGTCGGGCGTGGAAGTGCACGCTCTGTTATGACCGGTTGGGTGCGGGGATGACGCCGGCGTGTGCGCAGGCGTGTCCGACGGAGTCGATCCAGTACGGGCCTGTGGAGGAGCTGCGGGAGCGGGCCGCCGAACGGGTGGCGACGTTGCACGAGCGGGGGGTCCCCGAGGCGCGGTTGTACGGCCACGACCCGAACGACGGCGTGGGCGGTGACGGGGCGTTCTTCCTGCTGCTGGACGAACCCGAGGTGTACGGGCTGCCACCGGACCCGGTCGTGACCACCCGCGACCTGCCGAAGATGTGGAAACGCGCCGGCATCGCCGCGCTGACGATGGCGGCGGCCACCGTCGCCGCCTTCGTCGGGAGATCCTCGTGAATCCGGAGCGCCCTGTGGTGGGGGACCGCTTCCGTCGGTTCCGCGAGCGCCTCGCCACCCCACGGCCGGACCTGCCGACCCAGCGGCAGGCGGACGAGCGCGCCGACGTGGACGTGCCACCGAACCGCCGCGCCCACGGGGACCGGACGTCGCAGCCCCCGGAGAACGCCGCTCGCCGCACCCGCCGCGGCCGTCGCGGTGGCGGCGAGGAGTTGCGGGTCCCCGAGGCCGAGTTCACCTCGTACTACGGCCGGCCCATCCTCAAGGCACCCGTGTGGAAGTGGGACATCGCCGCGTACCTGTTCACCGGTGGGCTGGCCGCCGGCTCGTCGTTGCTGGCCGCGGGAGGCCAGCTCACCCGTCGGCCGGTGCTGCGCCGCGCCGGCCGGGTCACCGCGTTGGGCGCCGTCAGCGCCAGCGCGGTCTTCCTGATCAGGGACCTGGGCCGGCCGGAGCGGTTCCACCACATGTTCCGGGTCGCCAAGCTGACCTCACCGATGTCGGTGGGCACCTGGATCCTCACCGCGTTCGGACCGGCCGCCGGCCTGGCAGCGATGGCCGAGACCGCCGGCTGGCTGCCCCGGCACGGGCTGCTCGGGGTGGTCGGCCGGGCACTGCCGCCGGCCGGGCACGCCGCCGGGCTGGTCGCCGCCGCCACCGCGCCGGCCCTGGCGACGTACACCGGGGTCCTGCTCGCCGACACGGCGGTGCCGTCGTGGCACGAGGCGTACCCCGAACTGCCGGTCATCTTCGCGGGCAGTGCGCTGGCCAGCGGCGCCGGCGTGGGTCTGCTCGCCGCGCCGCCGGCGCAGGCCGGCCCGGCCCGGCGGATGGCGGTGGCCGGTGCGGCCCTGGAGTTGTACGGCGCGCACCGGGTGGAGACCCGCCTCGGGTTGCTCAGCGAGCCCTACCGGTCGGGTCGGCCGGGTCGGCTGCTGCGTGTCGGCCGGCTGCTGACCGTCGCCGGAGTGGCCGGTGCGCTGCTCGGCCGGCGCAGTCGCGCGGTCGGGGCGGTGTCCGGGGCTGCGCTGCTGGGCGCGTCGGTCGCCACACGGTTCGGCATCTTCTACGGGGGCGTCGCATCGGCGCGCGATCCCCGCTACACGGTCGTGCCACAGCGCGAGCGGGTGAACGGCCGGCGGAGCGTGGTGGATCCGGCCACTGACTGAGCGGTCGCACCGGCGTTGTGATCGAATGTGCGACGGAGGCGTTCAGGCGGCTGGTGCCCCTCCCGGTCTTCAAAACCGGTGTGGTCCGGGACCCGGGCCAGGCGGGTTCGATTCCCGTCCGTCTCCGCCAACGGCGGCAGGAGTGACGTGATGCGTGACGGCGGCGAGGACCCGAGGCGTCGGGTGCCCCGCACCGACGCGCTGCTCGCCGATCCGCGGCTGGCGGCGGCCATCGCCACCCTCGGCCGGGACCGGGTCAAGGCCGCCGTGGCGCGGGCGCAGGAGCGGGCCCGCCGCGGTGAGATCGCGCCCGACGAGGTCCTCGACGCCGCCGTCGCCGGGTTGCCCGCGTCCGGTCCCCGGACGGTGCTCAACGCCACCGGCGTCGTGCTGCACACCAATCTGGGTCGGGCGGCGCTGTCACCCGCCGCCGTGGACGCGGTCGTCGCCGCCGCCGGGCACACCGACGTCGAGCTGGACCTGCACACGGGGCGACGCGCGCGCCGGGGCCGGGACGCGCTCGACGCGCTCGCCGCCGCCGTGCCGGACGCCGCCGCCGTGCACGTGGTCAACAACGGCGCCGCCGCGCTGGTGCTCGCGGCCACGGCGCTGGCCGCCGGCCGGGAGATCGTGGTCAGCCGGGGCGAACTGGTCGAGATCGGCGACGGATTCCGCCTGCCCGATCTGTTGGAGAGCACCGGCGCACGCCTGCGCGAGGTCGGCACCACCAACCGCACCACCCTCGACGACTACGCCGCGGCCGTCGGCCCGCAGACCGGCTTCGTGCTGAAGGTGCACCCGTCGAACTTCCAGATCACCGGCTTCACCTCGGGCACACCGGTGCGTCACCTGGCCACGCTCGCCGTCCCGGTGGTCGCCGACATCGGCTCCGGGCTGCTCGCGTCAGAGCCGTTGCTGCCCGACGAGCCGGACGCCGCCAGCACCCTGCGCGCCGGCGCGGCCCTGGTCACCGCGAGCGGCGACAAGCTGCTCGGGGGCCCCCAGGCCGGGTTGCTGCTCGGCGACGCCGCGCTCGTCGAACGGCTGCGCCGCCACCCGCTGGCCCGGGCGCTGCGCGTGGACAAGCTCACCCTCGCCGCGCTGGCCGCCACCTTGCACCGCCCGGACACACCGACGCGGGCCGCGCTGCACGCCGACCCGGCCGTCCTGCGCCGCCGGGTGGAGCTGCTGCGTGACCGGCTCGGCGCGGACGGACGCAAGGCGGACGTCGTCCCGGCGGTCGCCGTGGTCGGCGGCGGCGGCGCCCCCGGCGTCGAGCTGGACTCGTGGGCGCTGAGCCTGCCCGAGCGGTACGCCGAGCCGCTGCGCACGGGCGAGCAGCCGGTGCTCGGCCGGGTCGTGCGGGGGCGGCTGCTGCTCGACCTGCGCTGCGTGCCCGTCGACGCCGACGACGCGGTCCTGGCGGCCGTGCTGCGCGTACCCGGGGACGACTGAGGTGTTCGTCGTCGCCACCGCCGGGCACGTCGACCACGGCAAGTCGACGCTGGTCCGGGCGTTGACCGGGATGGAACCCGACCGGTGGGCCGAGGAACGCCGCCGGGGCATGACCATCGACCTGGGGTTCGCCTGGACGACGCTGCCGTCCGGGGCGACGATCGCGTTCGTCGACGTACCCGGGCACGAGAAGTTCGTGCCGAACATGCTCGCGGGGGTCGGCCCGGTGCCGGCCGCGCTGATCGTGGTCGCCGCCGACGAGGGATGGATGCCGCAGTCCGCCGAGCACCTGGCCGCGCTCGACGCGCTCGGCGTCGGGTACGGCCTGCTGGTGGTGACCCGCGCGGACCTGGCCGACCCGACGCCCGCGGCGGAGCGTGCCCGGGCCGAGATCGCGGCGAGCAGCCTCGGCGCGGTGGAGACCGTGGCGGTCAGCGGGTTGACCGGCGCCGGGCTGCCCCAGTTGCGGGCCGCGCTGGACCGGCTCGTCGCGCGGCTGCCCGACCCCGTCGTGGACGCCCCGGTGCGCCTCTGGGTGGACCGCAGCTTCACCGTGCGCGGCAGCGGCACCGTCGTCACCGGAACCCTGGGCGCCGGCCGGTTGCGTGTCGGCGACGTCCTGGAGCTGGCCGGGGCCGACGAGCCGGTCCGGGTCCGCGGCCTGCACTGTCTGGGCGAGGCCCGACCGGAGGCGTCGGCCGTGGCCCGGGTGGCGGTCAACCTCCGGGGTACGCCCCGGGACCGGCTCGGCCGTGGTGACGCGCTGCTCACGCCGGGGCGGTTCCACCGCACCGACCTCGTCGACGTACGGCTCGCCGGTGACCCCGCGGCGGACCTGCCGGCCACCCTCACCCTGCACGTCGGATCGGCGGCCGTGCCGGTGCGGGTCCGGCCGCTCGGCGTGGACACCGTCCGTCTCCGACTGGCCCGCCCGCTGCCGTTGCTGGTCGGCGACCGGGCGCTGCTGCGCGATCCCGGCCGTCACCACGTGGCCGGCGGCGTACGGGTCCTCGACGTCGCGCCGCCGCCGTTGTCCCGTCGAGGCGCGGCGGCCGCCCGCGCGGCGGTTCTCGCCGAGTTGGACGGTCGTCCCGACCTGGCCGGTGAGCTGCGCCGCCGTCGGCTGGTCCGGGTCGGCGCGCTGCGGCGCATGGGCGTGCCGGTGCAGGCCACTCCGGTGGCCGGCGACTGGCTGGCCGACCCGGGGCACTGGCGGCGGCTCGGCGACCAGGTGACCGAGGAGGTCACCCGCTACGCGCGGGAGCACCCGTTGGAGGCGGGCATGCCGGTGGACGCGCTGCGCCAACGTCTCGCCCTGCCCGACCGGGCGCTGGTCGAGGCGCTGGTACGTCCGCCGCTGCGGGTGCATGCCGGCCGGATCGGCACGGCCGCCGTCGACGCCCTGCCGGAGCCGGTGGCGCGCGCCGTGCAGCGGGTCCGCGCCGAGTACGCCGACAGCCCGTTTCGGGCCCCGGAGGCGCACCACCTCGTCGATCTGGGCCTGGGCCCCCGGGAGATCGGGGCGGCGGTGCGCGCCGGCGCTCTGCTGCGGCTGGCCGACAGCGTGGTGCTGCTGCCCGACGCGCTCGACGCGGCGGTCACCGTGCTGGCCGGGCTTCCCCAGCCGTTCACCCTGTCGGCGGCCCGGCAGGCGCTGGACACGACGCGTCGGGTGGCGGTGCCGCTGCTGGAGTTGCTCGACCGGCGCGGTGTCACCCGCCGGCTGCCCGACGACGCCCGGGTCGTCGTCACCTGAGCCGGGCCGGACGCGCGCGTGCTGCGGGTGCGGCCCTGGTCGCCGCGCTCATCGTGGTGCCGATCGGGCTTCGGGCTCACCTGCGCTGCCACTGTTCGTGACGCCGCACGGCCCGTGCCACCGTTACCCTGCGTGCTGGCGGTGGGTCCCAACCCGACGACCTGCGCCTCCTTTGCTCTGCTTCAACAGAGGAAACAGTTACGTAGGGTCATATGAGCAAAGGTCCGTGAGGGGTGTTGCGGGCCGGGCCCTAGCCAGACGCTGCGTAGCCGAGCGACGGTCGACGTGGCAGATGACCATGGGTGAGGTTCATGATGCGCATCCCGTGTTGGAGCAGCCGCGGTAGGGCCAGCAGGGCGCAACGGTCGCCTGGAGTGGCGCGGTCTCGGCCCCCGGACCGGTCCCGGTCACCTACGGTGACGCCATGGACCCTTCGGCGGTCTGGCGGGACCGGCAGCACCAGTGGCGGATCGAGGCGTACCGCGCCCCGGACCTGCGGTTCGCCATCTACGCGACGAACGGGCCCACCGAGTCGGTGCCGCTGTGGCTGTTCGGCATGACGGCGTTGGCCCGGTGGTTGATGACGCACTCCATCTCGCTGGACGACCTGGAGGTCGACTGAACGCCTGTCGACCAAACGCACCCGGGAGCGGGGCGCGCTGCGGTTGAGTGGCCTGAGGTGGTCGACGGGGGTGTGTGGTGGGTGGTCAGCTGGGGCAGTTGGCGCTGGTGGCCGTCCTGGTGCTGGTCAACGCCGCGCTCTCGGGCAGCGAGATGGCGCTGGTGACACTGCGCGAGGGGCAGTTGCGGCGGTTGGGTCGGCGGGGCCGGGCCGGCGAGCGGCTGGTCCGGCTCTCCCGGGACCCGAACCGCTATCTGGGCACCATCCAGCTCGGCATCACCCTGGCCGGGTTCCTCGCCTCGGCGGCGGCGGCCGTGTCGCTCGCCCAGCCGCTGGTCGGTCCGCTGGGTTTCCTCGGCGGGGCGGCCCGCCCGGCCTCGGTGCTGCTGGTGACGGTGGCACTGACCTTCGTCACGCTGGTGATCGGCGAGTTGGCGCCGAAGCGGCTGGCCATGCAGCGGGCCGAGCGGTGGGCGCTGCTGAGCGCCGGGCCGCTGGACCTGCTCGCCCGGGTGTCCCGCCCGGCGGTGTGGCTGCTCAGCTGGGCGACCGACGTGGTGGTCCGCCTGGCCGGCGGGAACCCGAGGGCCAGCCGTGAGGAGACGACAAAGGAGGAGCTGCGGGAGATGCTGGCCAGTCAGCGGGGTCTGTCGACGCAGCAGCGGGAGATCCTGACCGGCGCGTTCGACATCGCCGGTCGGACGCTGCGGGAGATCCTGGTGGCCCGCCGGGAGGTGACGACGCTGCCGACCGGTCTGCCTGCCGACCAGGGCGTACGCCTGCTCGGTGTAGCCGGCCGGTCGCGCGCGCCGGTTGTCGGCCCGGGTGGGCTGGACGAGGTGATCGGCGTGGTGCACATCCGTGACCTGGTGCGGGCCGAGGGCGGCACGGTGGGGGAGCAGGCCCGGCCACCGCTGCTGCTGCCGGTCACCCTGCCGGTCGCCGACGCGTTGCGGCAGTTGCGGCAGGAGCACCAGCAGTTGGCCCTCGTCGTCGACGAGCACGGCGGCATCGACGGCATCGTCACGTTGGAGGATCTGTTGGCTGAGGTGGTGGGGGAGTTGTATGACGAGACCGACCGTGACGTGCGCGGTGTGGTCCGGGAGCCGGACGGGTCGCTGCTGGTGCCGGGCGACTTCCCGCTGCACGACCTGCCCGATGTGGGCGTGCGGCTGAGTTTCCCCCTGTCCCGGGAGTACACGACGGTGGCCGGGCTGGTGCTGGCCCGGTTGGGGCACCTGCCGGGGGCGCCGGGCGAGACGGTGCGGTTGCCCGGGTTGACCATGGAGGTGGTGCAGGTCGCCGACCGCGCCGTGCGGCGTGTGCGGCTGCGCGGCTTCGTCACCGAGCGATGAGCGTATCGCCTGAACGAGGGACAGAACGCGCGAAACGGCCCCGGGCGGCTGCCGCGCACCTACCGTGCGGTACGTGAAGGACCGAGGGTTGCGTACGTTCGTCACCGTCCTCGCCGGCCTCGCGGTGATCTATTTCGGCAGCACCGGCCGCAGCCCCGAGGAGGGCCGTGGCATCTCCGGCGGGGTCATCGTCCTGGCGTTGCTCGCCGCGCTGCTGGTGTGGCACCTGACCCGACCGGGCGACAAGACCGTCAAGTGACTGGGCTCACCCGGCGGCGACGCGGGTGACCTCACCGGCTGACTCCTCGCCGAGCGCCACCCGGACCAGCGCCGAGGCGAGCCGGCCGAAGTCCGGCTCGTCGACCAGCGAGGCCAGCCGGTCCGGTGAGCCCGGCAGACCCAGCCGCTTCGCGCCGGCGAGGGCCCGTCGGTCCGCGTACGGGCGCAGATCCGACCAGACGGTCTGTGCCTCGCGCAGGTAGATGTCCGCGCCGGTGGGCCCGATGCCGGGAAACTCGGTGAGCCGTCGGCGTAGCCCGGCCGGGTCGCCTTGGGCGTCGCGGTGCAGCCGCCGCAGGTCGCCGTGCCAGCGGTCCAGACACAGCCGGGCGCCGGTGCCGAGCATGGTGGCGGTGCGCTCGTCGTAGCGGCGGTAGTGACCACGGCCCAGCGCGTCGACGCGCTGCTGCCAGCTCGCCGCCTCCATCGCCTGCGGTGTGCGGTAGCCGGCGGTGAACAGCTCGCGCGCGGCGTCGACCGCCACGCACGCGCGGATGCGGGTGCTCAGCAGGGTGGCCAGCACCAGCAGTTGGTACAGCGGACCGGGGCGGTCGGCCAGGCTGATGCCGGCCTCCTCGGCGTACGTGTGGCCGCGCCGGTCCAGCAGGACCCGCACGACGGCTCGATCGTCACCCACACCGCAAGGGGTACCCGCTCGGCGTCCGGCTAGCCCTCCCGACGCCTGCCGCGACGGAGAATGCGCTCGGGCGCGGCGGGTATGCGGCCGGTGGAGGCGGTCGATGCCGCCTGCCGTACCGGGAGGGAGACGCTCGTGGTCAACCCGCAGCAGGAGGAGTTCCGGCGTAACGCCAAGGGAGCGACCAGCCAGGACAGCAAGGGGCCCGGACCGACCGGGCACCCGCTCAACAGTGGCTCGTCGCGCGGGGACGTCGGTCGGCCGGTGCCCAAGGGGCAGGTGTCGCCGTACGGCCCGGCGGGTGAGCCGGTCGCCGAGGACGACAGCGACACCCGCGCCTGACGATCGTGCTCACGGCCGCCGCAACCTGTTCCAGGTCGCGGCGGCCGTGAGTCCGTACGCCAGGTGGGGGATGATGTCGGAGATCCAGTCCGAGCGTCGCCAGGTACGGGGATCGCTGATGCCGAGCGCCGTGATGGACCCGTCGGTCATCGCCATGACGCCGGCCCCGAGCACGCCGGTCGCCAGCGGAATCGGCTGCCGCCGCCCGCCCGCGTAGGCCGCGAACGCCATGCCGGCGGCGATGCCCAGCCCGTACCCGATCAGGGGCCCGAGCCCCGAGCGGCGGGTGGCCGCCCGGGGCCCCGACCCCAGATTCACGTGCGCGATGTGGGCCAGCCGGTCGACGGTCTCCTCCGGCGTGCTGCTCGCCGGTCGCGCCCGAAGGGCGATGTCCAGGTAGCCGACCACGTTCAGCGCGGTGCTGCCAACAGCGCCCGCGATGGCACCGTCGGCCAGGTCGACGCTCCTCACTTCGGGTCGCCTGGTTCGCGTTCGCTCTTGGGCCCGTAGGTGCGCTCACCGCGGACGACGCCCCGTTGGCCGCGATCCTCCTGGAGGATCCGGTTGGCGACCTGGTTGGCCTTGCCGTCGGGTACCCGGCGTCCGGAGTCGTCGATCGCGTTGCGCAACCGCGCCCGCTGCTTGTCGTACGCGTTGCTGCCCGGCCGTGGTCCTGGCATCTGCTGCCTCCTTCGTCGCCGTTGGCGTACCGCGGCCGTCTACCCGTTGGGGGGCAGCCCAACCCCGGGGCCGTCAGCGGGGGCCGCGGACCACGGCGACCGGGCACCGTGCGTGGTGCAGCACCGACTGGCTCACCGACCCCAGCAGCAACCCGGTCACCTCGCCGCGCCCCTGCCCGCCGACGACCAGCAGTTGGGCGTCACGGGACGCCTCGGCCAGCGCCGCGCCGGCACGCTCGCGCGTCGCCCGGCACGTCAGGCGCAATCCCGGATGGCGTGCGGGCAGCTCGTCCAGCCAGCCGGTGAGCAGCTTCTCCTGCTCCCCGTGCAGCTGCGCCTCGTCGTACACCAGGGGTTGCATGTCGCCCGGACCGCTGCTGCCGGGGTGCCGGTAGGCGTGCACCGCGCGCAGCGGCACGCCGCGCGTCACCGCGGTCTCGGCCGCGAAGTCGGCGGCGAGCAGCGACGCCGGCGAGCCGTCGATCCCGACCACGACCGGCCCGTCGGGCCGTTGCGTGCCGCGGGCCACCAGCACCGGGCAATCGGCGTACGCGCTGACCTGCACCGCCACCGAGCCGACGACGAGCGCCGAGAAGCCGCCCAGCCCACGGTCGCCGAGCACGACGAGCGCGGCGGTGGGGGACTCACCCACCAGCACCGCTGCGGCCTCGCCGTCGATGATCTCCCCGGAGGTCGGCAACCCGGGCGTGGTCGCCTCGGCCTCGGCCACCGCTCGCGCGACCAGCTCGGTGGCCCGCTGGCGCAGGCCGGCGCCCGGCGGTGCGTCAGGTCCTGGGGCGACGGGCACGTGCAGCAGCGGCCAGATGAAACCGTGTACCACCCGCAGCGGCCGGTGCCGGCGAACCGCCTCGACGGCGGCCAGGCGCACGGCGCGCAGGGACGGCTCCGAGCCGTCCACGCCGACCACCACCGCCGCGCTGTCCGCCGAGTTCACCGCCGCACCTCCCGCCGGGCCAGTATCGCGGGCGTGGCGGCGCGGCGGAGCGATACCGACTCGCGGGCCCCGGTCGGTACGCTGGCGACGACCCGAGCGCAAGGAGCGTCGTCGATGGGCGAACCGGACGAAGCGCCGGCGTGCCGGACGCGTTCCACGGCACCCTGCGACCCGGGACGCCGATTGACCCGCGACGACAGGTTGTCCGGGCGCGTCCGTATGATGCTTGCCCTGTAGCAAGTTTTTGGAGGGACGACCAAGCATGGTGGACGCGCCGGACGGGGTGTCGCGCGCGCTGCGCGAAGCCGCGCCCGACCAGTTGGCGGAGGCGGCGGACCGGGCTATCCGGGCGGCGTTGGGCGCGTTGCGCACCGACGTGTTCGTCGCCGACTACCGGATCAGCGGGCTCTGGCCCGTGCGGGATCCGGACCTGCCGGCGGCCGGGGCCCTGGACCGGCACACCGTGGCGCAGCGCTGCTTCTCCAGCCAGCAGCCGGTGCGCGACGCTCTCGACGGCGGGGCCTGCCGGCTCTACCTGCCCCTGACGGTGTGGGGGGAGCGACTCGGAGTGCTGCTCATCGAGTTGCCGACCGTGCCCGGCCCGGCGGTCACCGGCCGCGCCACCGACATCGCCGGTGACCTGGCGGTGGCGATGCGCGCCGCGGACCGGGAGACCGACCGCTACCGGCGCGCCCGACGCCGCGAGCGACTCAGCATGGCCGCCGAGATGCAGTGGGACCTGCTGCCCGGGCGCAGCGTCGCGCACCGTTCCTTCAACCTGGCCGGGCAGTTGGAGCCGGCGTACACCGTCGGCGGCGACCACTTCGACTGGTCGTTGGACGGTGACCGGCTCACGCTGACGGTGCTCAACGGCGAGGGCAACGGTCTGGCCGCGTCGCTGCTGACGGCGGTCACGGTCAACGCGATGCGCAACGCACGCCGCTCGGACGGCGGGCTCACGGAGCAGGCGGAACTGGCCTCGGACACGGTCTACTACCAGCATCGCGGTCGTCGGTACGTGGCCACGCTGCTGCTGGAGCTGGACATCGCCACCGGGCGGGTACGGGCGGTCGACGCCGGTTCGCCGCATCTGCTGCGCATGCGCGGCGCGACGGTCGAGCCGATGACGTTGGACCAGCAGTTGCCGCTGGGCATGTTCGCCGAGACCCGCTACGAGCTTCAGGAGTTCCAGCTCGCGCCAGGGGATCGGGTCTTCGTGGTCAGCGACGGGGTGTGGGCGGCCGAGCCGGCGGGGCGGGAGCCGTACGGGCAGCGGATGATGGCCCGGTCCATGCGGGCCACGCGGTTGCAGCCGGCGACCGAGGCGGTTGGTACGGTGATGCGCGAACTACACGCCTACCACGCGGATTCCGATTTGCGCGACGACGCCGTCGTCGTGTGCCTCGACTGGCATGGTCCGCGTGGGCGGGATGGCGGATGAGGGTCGCCGCCACCGTCCCGGGCGGGCACCAGCGCGACGACGGTAGGGGACATCGGGTGGAGCGACCGGCGGATCTCGCCGCGGCGATCAACGTGGCCGCAGAGACGCTGATCGCCGTGCTCGACTCGGCGGCGGAGCGGCATCAGGTTCCACCGACCCAGTTGCGGGTGCTGATGCTGATCAGTGGTCGGCCGGAGACCAACGTCAACGGGTTGGCGGAGTTGCTCGACGTGGTGCCCTCCTCGGCCAGCCGGCTGTGCGACCGGCTGGAAGCGACAGGTCTGTTGCGCCGGGTCGCCGATCCGCGCGACCGGCGGGAGGTGCGGCTGGTGCCCACCCCCGCGGCGCTGACCCTGCTACGGGAGTTGGCGGAGCGGCGAGAGCGTGCGGTGCAGGCCGTGCTGGACAGGATGGCGCCCCGGGCACAGCACGAGTTGCTGGCGGCGTTGCTGGCGTTCGGGCGTGCGGCTACGCAGACGGTGCCGGAGCAGCAGACCGACCAACCAGCGGTCCAGACGGCCTGACTGTCCACTAATATCCTAGGACGCTCTAGCGGTGGTGATCCACACCACAGAGCGGCACGACCGCGCCGAGGCCGCACGGCGACCGGTACACGAACGAGAGCCCGATATAGTGGCAGCGCACTTACCCGGCCCGCGATCTTCGAGATCGCGGGCCGTATCAGGGCAGAGGTCCCGTCCCGGGGCCGCAGGGGAGCCGGTGGTTGCCGGCCCGACAGTGCGTACGACCTCCGCCGCGCCCGATCTCGGCCAGGCGTCGGGGCGTGCCGTGGAGGAGGTTCGGTGTCGCCTCGGCCGGCTCAGGCAGAGCACCCGCGGGACATCGGTGACCAGGTGCTCACCCTGCCCAACCTGATCAGCTTCGGGCGGCTGCTGGGCGTACCCCTGTTCCTCTATCTGTTCCTGGTGGCCCGCGCGGACGTGGCGGCGGTGGTGGTGCTGGCCATCGGCGGCACCACCGACTGGGTCGACGGTTGGATCGCCCGCCGACTGCGTCAGGTGAGCCGCCTCGGTGAGCTGCTCGACCCCCTGGCCGACCGGCTCTACATCCTCGCCACACTGCTCGCCTTCACCGCCCGGGAGGTCGTGCCGTGGCAGTTCACGGCGGCCCTGCTGGCCCGGGAGGCGCTGCTGCTCGGTTCGCTGGCGGTGTTGCGCCGCTTCGGGTATGGGCCGCCGCCGGTGCACTACGTGGGCAAGACCGCCACGTTCCTGCTGCTCGCGGCGTTCCCGGTGCTGCTGTTGGCTACCGAGTGGAGCGCGGCGGCGACGGCGACGGCCGCGATCGGCTGGGGGCTGGCCTGGTGGGGGTTGGTGCTCTACTGGGTGGCCGGCGCGATGTACGTGGTGCAGGCGTCGCGGTTGGTGCGCGCGGCGCGCGGTCGGGGAGCGCCGGCGTGAGCGCGACCCCGCCGCGACGGCCCCGCCCGGATCGGGTGTACGCCCCGGACTTTCTCACCGAGTTGTTCCGCAACCCCCTGGACCCGGTGTACGCGGACGCGGCCGCCGCGCGGCAGCGGACGACGTCGACGGACGCGCCCCGGGGCTGGGCGGCGCGGTCCGTCGGCCTGGTCGTGGTGGTGGTGCTGGGTTTCCTGTTCGCGGTGGCGTATCGCCAGACGATGGCGGACGAGCCGGGGCGCGCTCAGGCCCGCTCGGGGTTGGTGGCGCAGATCAAGGACCGGGAGAGCCAGACGGACCGGTTGTCGGCGCGGGCGGATCAGCTGCGCGAGGACGTCAGCCGGCAGCGGGACGCCGCGCTGAGTGGGTCGGCCGCGGCGCGCCTTCGGGACCTGGAGGCGAGCACCGGGCTGGGTCGGGTGCGGGGCGACGGTGTGGTGGTGCGCCTGGCGGACGCTCCGGGGAACGCGGACGCGGTGACCGGTGCGGGAGCGGGGCCGCCGCGGGTGCTGTACAGCGACCTGCAGGGTGTGGCGAACGCGTTGTGGAGCGCTGGCGCGGAGGCGATCGCGATCAACGGTCAGCGGTTGACGTCGACGTCGACGATCCGTTCGGCGGGCGAGGCGATCCTGGTGGATTTCCGGCCGGTGACGGGTCCGTACGAGGTGTCGGCGACGGGTCCGGGGTCGATGCGGCGCAAGTTCGAGGACAGCCGGAACGCGGCGCTGATGCGGGAGGTCGCGCAGAAGACCGGTTTGTCGTTCGGTGTGCGGGAGGCGGAGGACCTCACCCTGCCGGCGGCTCCGGAGCCGCAGCTACGCTACGCCAAGCCGTCGGTCAGTTCGAGCCCTTCGGGGGCGGTTGGCCGGTCTGGCAGTCCTGGGTCGTCGGGTTCGCCGGGGACCGCTAGTCCTTCCGGAGGTGGCGGATGATCGCGGTGCTGGCGTTGCTCGCCGGTGTGGTGCTCGGGGTGTGGCTCGATCCCACGGTGCCGGCGGCGTTGCAGCCGTACCTGCCGATCGCGGTGGTCGCCGCGTTGGACGCGGTGTTCGGTGGGGTGCGGGCGAAGTTGGACCGCATCTTCGACGACAAGCAGTTCGTGGTGTCGTTCATCTCGAACGTGCTGGTGGCTGGTCTGATCGTGTATCTGGGTGACCAGTTGGGTGTGGGTGGGCAGTTGTCCACCGGTGTGGTGGTCGTTCTGGGTGTGCGCATCTTCGGAAATGTGGCGGCGATCCGTCGGCACCTGTTCCGGGCGTAGGTTTGACAGCGATGAGCGACGAGCAGGCGGAGACGGGTACGGGTTGGCCGGGGACACCGGGGCGGCCTGGTGGGCCGGCGGGTGAGCCGGATCCGCGGCCGGACGCGCCCGATCCGGACGAGTTGAGTCCGTTGGCGCCGCACGGTCCGGCGCGGGAGCCGGAGCCCGGGGGCGCGGAGCCGGACCCGGACGGTGCGGAGCGGGACGTGCCGCCGGTCGATGACGGGGCGACGGTGGACCTGCGGGCGGTGTCGCGTGTGGGTGAGCCGGTGGCGCCGTCGGACGAGGCGACGGTGACGTCGCCCGCGCCGGCGGGTCGTTCGCGGTGGAGCGCGGCCGGGCTGATGATCGCGGTGTTGTTGGCGTTGCTGGGTTTCACGCTGGTCGTGCAGTTGAAGACGACGTCGACGGATCCGACGTTGGGTGCGACGCGTCAGGAGGACCTGGTGCGGATCCTGTCGGATCTGGATGCGCGCGAGAGTCGGCTTCAGCAGGACATCCGGGCGTTGGAGGACAGTCAGCGGCAGTTGGCCTCGGGTGAGCAGGGTCGGCAGGCGGCGTTGGACGAGGCGACGCGTCGGGCCGACGAGCTGGGGATTCTGGCGGGGACGTTGCCGGCGGTGGGGCCGGGGTTGACGGTGCAGTTCTCCAGTGGGGCCAAGCCGATCACGGCGAACCGGGTGTTGGACGCGGTGCAGGAGTTGCGGGGCGCGGGCGCGGAGGCGATGCAGATCTCCGGTGCGGACCGGGCGACGGTGCGGGTGATCGCGTCGACGTACTTCCTGGATGGGGAGAACGGGGCGTTGATAGTGGAGGGGCGTCGGTTGACGGGGCCCTACACGATCACGGTGATCGGTGATCCGGCGACGATGCGTACGGCGTTGAACATTCCTGGTGGGGTGGTGGCGTCGGTCCGGGGTGACGGCGGTAACGTGACGTTTGGGGAGCGTGAGGTTGCCGAGGTTTCGGCGCTGCACGCGCCGACCAAGTAGGAAACACGCCCGTCCGGTCTCCTGGCCGGCGCGGCCGCGCCGGGCCCGGGTGGTCCGGGGCACGATGGATGAGGACGCGTCTGGTGATTCCCGAGGATCTGCGATACACCGCCGAGCATGAGTGGGTGGCGGGTGACGGCACCGGTTCGATCCGGGTCGGCATCACGCACTTCGCGCAGGACGCGTTGGGTGACATCGTGTACGTGCAGTTGCCGGAGGCGGGTGCGGTCGTGGCGGCCGGTGACTCGTTGGGTGAGATCGAGTCGACCAAGAGTGTGTCGGAGATCTACGCGCCGGTCGCGGGTACGGTGGCGGCGCGGAACGAGGCGCTGGTTGACACTCCCGAGCTGATCAACACGGATCCGTATGGTGCGGGTTGGTTGGTGGAGATCACGCCGAATGATCCGACGGCGACGGACGGGTTGCTCACGGCCGGCGCGTATCAGAAGATCACCGAAGGCTGAGTGTGCTTGATCCGGCGTGCGGGATGTCTGCGCGCGTCCGGTTGCCCTGCATTTCGGCGCTGGCTAGGCTCGCCCAGTCGACCGAGAAGAACCCATTAGTTGTGCGTTGCGGAATTGCCTTCCCGGGCACGGGGAGCCAGCCGCCGGGTGTTGGAGTGCCCGGCGGCCAGACCCGCCATTACCCGACGCCGACCGAACAGATCCGTGAGGTGGTCCCATGACGCGGCCAGACGACGAGTTCCCCCCGCTCGACGTCACTTCGACGCTCAATCTCGGTTCGCTCGACGAAGTGCTGGAGGGGCCGGACACCGATGTGGTGCCGAGCCGGATGTCCGGTTCGTTGCCGCCGGGTATGGCGCTGCTGGTGGTTCGTCGCGGTCCGAATGCGGGTGCCCGGTTCCTGTTGGACCACGATGTGACGACCAGTGGCCGGCATCCGGACAGTGACATCTTCCTTGACGACGTGACGGTGTCGCGTCGGCACGCGGAGTTCCATCGTGATGGTGGGACGTTCACGGTGCGGGATGTGGGCAGCCTGAATGGCACGTATGTGAATCGTGAGCGCGTCGAGGCGGCCACGTTGAGCAATGGTGACGAGGTTCAGATCGGTAAGTTCCGGGTGGTGTTCATCGCCGGTCCGCGCCCGGAGGAGGAGGCCGGCCGGGGGTGAACGAGCCTGCGGCCTCCATGCCACCCGGGGCGGCGCGGTCCCAGCCGCTGATGAGCATCGGTGAGGTGCTGGGTCAGTTGCGGGTGGATTTCCCGGACACGACGATTTCGAAGCTGCGGTTCCTCGAGGCCGAGGGGCTGGTTGAGCCGCAGCGGACGGCGGCGGGTTACCGGAAGTACAGCTGGGACGATGTGGCGCGGTTGCGGTTTGTGTTGACCGCGCAGCGGGACAGGTACCTGCCGTTGCGGGTTATCCGTGAGCAGTTGGCCGAGTGGGATTCGTCCGGTGAGCAGCCGGAGCGGTCGCGGCCGGCGTTGGTGGCGGTGGGGCCCGATGGTGCGGTGCCGGGTCGGGAGTCGGCGGAGCCGGCCGAGTCGTCGCAGGTGCGGCTCGGCCGGACTGATTTGGTGGCCCGTAGTGGGATCGACGAGTCGACGCTCGTGGAGTTGGAGCGGCTCGGTGTGCTGGTGTCGGATCCGCCGGGGTGGTATGACGCGGATGCGTTGATCATCGCGTCTGCGGTGGCGGGTCTGGCGGCGTACGGGTTGGAGCCGCGGCATCTGCGGGGTTATCGGACTGCGGCCGATCGTGAGGTCGGGTTGTTCGCGCAGTTGGTGGCGCCGTTGGCGCGGCAGAGTGATCCGGCGGCGCGGGCTCGGGCGGCGGAGACGGCGCGGGAGTTGGTGGCGTTGTCGGAGCAGTTGCACGCGGCGTTGGTGCGGGTGGGACTGCGGTCGACGTTGGGTCGGTGAGAGTGCCCGGCAGGCGGCGGCGGAGCGGAAAGATCTCTTCGGGGAA
Source organism: Micromonospora sp. NPDC049102 (assembly GCF_043197485.1). NCBI lineage: Bacteria > Bacillati > Actinomycetota > Actinomycetes > Micromonosporales > Micromonosporaceae > Micromonospora > Micromonospora sp. NPDC049102. Next base: position 93,429 of record NZ_JBICTE010000008.1, read on the forward strand.
GCGTGCCGTAGGCTTGCCGGGGTAACCCCTTTCTGGCGCGGGCGTGGTGCTGTAGCGCATGGGACGGCCGTGTTGCGGTCCGTGTACCGTGCAGGGAAGGGCGCGGTGCGTAGGTTGACGACGACACGGAGGCGGCGGTGCGCGAGCTGAGCGTGGTCGGAGTTCGGGTGGAGCTGCCCAGCAACCAGCCGATCGTCCTGCTCAGGGAGGTCGAGGGCGACCGCTATCTGCCGATCTGGATCGGTGCGGTCGAGGCCACGGCCATCGCTTATGAGCAGCAGGGGGTCAAGCCGGCCCGTCCGTTGACGCATGATCTTTTGCGGGATGTGTTGGCGGCGTTGCAGGCGCCGTTGCAGGCGGTGGAGATCACCGAGCTCAAGGAGAACGTGTTCTACGCCGACTTGTTGATCGGTGACGGGGTGCGGGTGTCGGCGCGGCCGAGCGATTCGATCGCGTTGGCGTTGCGTGTTGGTGCGCCCATTCGTTGTGCGGAGCAGGTCCTCAGCGAGGCGGGGATCGTTATCCCCGACGAGCAGGAGGACGAGGTGGAGAAGTTCCGCGAGTTCCTGGAGCAGGTCCGTCCGGAGGACTTCGCGGGCTGAGCCGTTCCGGTTGCCCGTTGGCGTCACGGTGGGTGACGCCGGCGCGTGGTGGTGATCTTTCTCGGTGGCTGCGCGGCGTGTCGCGTCGGTTCCTCCGCGGTAACCCCTGAAGGTGGCGTTAGGGTTGCCGTGTCGAGGGGTGCGCGTCGGAGAAACGATGCGGCGCCGCACTGACGGGGAGGTTGTCCGCATGCACGAGCCGCAGGATCCCGATCCGGGTACGCAGGTGAACGAGCCGGGTGTGACGCCTGAGGGTGATGGCTCGGTGGGCTACCGAGGTGTGACGGCGTGCCACGCGGTGGGCATCAGCTATCGGCAGTTGGATTACTGGGCGCGGACGACGTTGGTCGTGCCGAGCGTCCGGGACGCGTCGGGTTCGGGGACGCAGCGGTTGTACTCGTTCCGCGATCTGGTGGTGTTGAAGGTCGTGAAGCGGTTGTTGGATGCGGGGGTGTCCCTGCAGAACATCCGTAAGGCGATCGAGGCGTTGCGGTCGCGTGGTGTGGAGGATCTGGCGGGGATCACGCTGATCTCTGACGGGACGACGGTGTACGAGTGCCGGTCCCCGGAGGAGGTGGTCGACCTGTTGCAGGGTGGGCAGGGCGTGTTCGGGATCGCTATCGGTGGGGCTTTCAAGGAGATCCAGGGGTCGTTGTCGCATCTGCCGGCGGAGCCGGCGGCGAGCGTCCCGGCGGAGCCGGTGGTGGGGTCCGCGTTGGATCCGATGGGCGACGAGTTGGCGGCGCGGCGGGCGCGGCGGCGCGCGGGCTGAGTAGCGCTGCGCGTCTGTCGGTGCGCGGTCCGTTGGCGCGGGTGATTTTTTTGGACGCGGCCGTTCGGTGACTGTGGGTCAGGGTGTTTGACGTCGGGTGGCTGTTCCCCGGCTGGTGAATCCACAGTGGATACGGTGCGTGTCGCTCCGGTTGCCGTGGGTGGATCTTTCGGGTTGACGGTGATGACGGTGCGTGTCCACCAGTTGTCGGGAACCGGATAGGGGGGCCCTGACCGGAGGTCGCGGGCACGCTATGGTCCGTCACGGTCCCCGCCGTGGTGTCCGTGGCATGAGGGTGTCGCGTCGGTGGCCGTAGCCCCTGCGCGTCACCGCGCGCGACCTTTCACCCCGGAAGGAACGACCGTGACGGTTACGGAAGAGACCGCTCCCGCCTCGCACTACGACCGCATCGGCGGTGCGAGTTCGGTGAAGGCGGCCGTCGAGCTGTTCTACGACAAGGTTCTCGCCGATCCCGAGTTGGCTGGCTATTTCGCCACTGTGGACATGCCGACCCAGCGGCGGCACCTGGCGCTGATGTTGACGGTGGTGCTGGGTGGCCCGAACGAGTACGCGGGTCGCGGATTGGCCGAGGCGCACCAGCCGCTGGGCATCCCGGCGGAGCACTACGCGATGGTGGGTGCGCACCTGGTCGCGACGCTGACCGAGTTGGGTGTGCCCGCCGACGTCCTGGACGACGTGCGGACAGTGCTGGGGCAGGTGCAGGACCAGGTGGTGTCCACCGGAGAGCGTCCGGGCGTCTGAGCGTGGAAGCGGCCCGACTCAAGCAGAGTTGGTCCCTCGTCGCCGCGCACGGCGACGAGGTGCCGCTCTACTTCTATTCGACGTTGTTCCTGGGGCATCCCGAGACGCGGCAGATGTTCCCGACGAACATGGCGGGGCAGCGGGATCGTCTCGTCACCGCGTTGGGGCACATCGTGTCGCATGTGGACCAGGTCGACCGGCTGGTGGGGTTCCTGCAGGACCTCGGCGCGGATCACCGTAAGTTCGCGGTACGCGCGGAGCATTACCCGGCGGTCGGTGAGGCGCTGTTGGCGACGTTGCAGCATTTCCTGGCCGAGCAGTGGACCGACGAGCTGGCCCAGGACTGGGCGGGCGCGTACGGGTTGGTCGCGCAGGTGATGACGGAGGCCGCGCAGGCCGCCGAGGCGGTGAACCCGCCGTGGTGGGTGGCGGAGATCGTGGCCCATGAGCGGCGGGCGTTCGACGTGGCGGTGTTGACGGTGCGTCCGCAGTACCTGTTGTCGTTCACTCCGGGGCAGTCGGTGGGAGTGTCGCATCCGTCGGTGCGGTCGTGGCGGTACTACTCGCCGGCGAACGCGCCGCGCGCGGACGGCACGTTGGAGTTGCATGTGCGGGCCGCGCCGGGTGGCGCGGTGTCGTCGCGGCTGGTGTACGGCTCGGCGGTCGGTGACCGCGTGAATCTGGCCGCGCCGGTGGGGGAGCGGCTGGCGTTGTGGTCGGCGGGTTCCAGTGACCTGTTGCTGTTGACGTCGGGTACGGGCTGGGCGCCGATGAAGGCGTTGGTGGAGCAGGTCGCCGCGGAGGGTTCCCGTCGTCGGGTGGACCTGTATGTGGGTGCGCGCTCGCGCAGCGAGTTCTACGACAGCGACGCGATCGACAAGATGGCGTCGTCGTTTCCGTGGTTGACGGTGACGTACGTGGTGGGCGCGGACGTGAACCGGCCGGGTGAGTTCGTGCACGCGGTGGACCGGGCGTTGGCCGATGCTGACTGGCGTTCGCGGCACGTGTACGTGTGCGGGTCGGACGAGATGGTGTCGCACGCGGCGCAGACGTTGGCGCGGGCGGGTTACCACGAGGGTCAGGTGCATCACGAGGGTCTGGGCAAGCAGTGGTACGGCCCGGCGTGGCGTACTGCTGTCCAGCAGTCGAGTGAGGGGGGTGACCGGTGAGCGCGAGGAGTGAGCTTGCGAGCCCCGCAGTCGCGAACGAGAGGCGTGAGCGGTGAGCGCGACCCCGATCAGCCGGTACGACGGGATTCAGGTGTCCGGCGGTGTGCAGGTACGGATGACGTCCGACCGGGTTCGGCGGTGGGAGTTCGGTACGGCGCCGTTCACGCGGCGCGGCTACGACCACGCGGACGTGGATCGGTTCCGGGTGCAGATCGCCGACGAGTTGGATCTGTTGGCGACGCAGATCGCGCATCTGCGGGCGGAGAACGAGCGGCTGACCGACCGGGTGGAGTTGCACCGCCACGGGGTGATCCCGAGCACTCCGGCGGCGGCGAAGGTGCCGGCGGCCAAGGAGGTGAATCTGCTCTCGGCGGCGCAGCGGGAGGCCGAGCAGATCATCGCGCAGGCGCACGACTACGCGCGGCGGGTCGCGGAGTACGCCCGGGTGCAGTACGAGAGTTACATGCGGGCGGCGGCGGAGGAGGCGAAGCAGGAGGCCGAGCGGGCGGTGGCGGAGTACCGCAGTTCGGCCGGGTCGAGCTTCGACGAGACGGTGGCGACCCGGGAGGCGTTGCGGATCTTCGGCGAGATGATGGTGTCGCACATGCAGGCGGCGGCGCGGCATCTCGACGACGGCAGTGAGCAGTTGGCGCGCACCATGGACCGGATCGCGAAGGAGACGCCGGGGGCGCCTTTCGTCGGTGGTGTGGCGGGACAGTCGGCGTTGCCGCGTCACCACCAGCGGTGACCGGCCTCGGGTGCGGCCCCGCGTTCGGGTGGGGCCCCACCCGGCCGGCGGCTCAGGTGGTGTGGGCGCGGACCGCGTCGGCGATGGGTGTGGGGCCCTCGACGAGTTCCAGGGTCGCGCCGGCGGTGCGGGGTTCGTGCAGGAGCGCGGCGAGGACCAGGGCGACGTCGGCGCGGCTGATGGCGCCTCGACCGGCGTGTCGGGTGAGGGTGACGTGTCCGGTGGCTTCGTGGTCGGTGAGGCGGCCGGGGCGTAGCACCGTCCAGGCCAGGTCGCGGGCGCGCAGGTCGTCCTCGGCGGCGCGTTTGGCGCGCAGGTACGCGGCCCACACGTCGTCGGTGCCGGCCGAGGGGGGCGCGTCCACGCCCATCGAGGAGACCAGCAGGTAGCGGTGGACACCGGCGCGGGTGGCGGCGTCGGCGAGCAGCGCGGCGGCGGCCCGGTCGACGGTGTCCTTGCGGGCGGCGCCGCTGCCGGGTCCGGCGCCGGCGGCGAAGATGACCGCGTCGGTGTCGTGCAGGTGCGCGGCGACCTCGTCGACGTCGGCGTGTTCCAGGTCGCAGACGACCGCGGTGGCGCCGGCGGCGCGCAGGTCGTCGACGTGGTCGGGGTTGCGGATCAGGCCGACGGCGATGTCGCCGCGCTCGCTGAGGTGCCGCTCGAGCAGCAGGGCGATCTTGCCGTGGCCTCCGGCGATGACAACACGCATGTGGTCAACCTACCGGCGGGCCCGTCGTGGTCGCCGGGCGCTCACCCCTACCGAACGGGCGGCCGTCCGTCGTCGTCGCGTTCATTTCGTCGCGGTGGCCCATTCGGCCGCCGTCGTGGGGCTGTGGTACCGGGTGAAACCGCAGCCCCACGCCATCGGGTCGGCGAGCGGCACGCCACCCCAGCGGGACGTGCCGGACACGAGCAACCGGGTGCCGATCTGATAGGCGGGCACGTGCTCGGACGTGGCATCGCCGGTGCCGGCCCCCGCGGTGGGCGGCGACATGTCCACTGCGGCGGTGCCCCCGGAGCCACCTGTGAACCAGGTGTGCACCTGGAAGGTCACCGAGCGCAGGTCCAGGGGCGGATGGTTGCTGCGCCCGGTTCGGGCCGGCCCGATGCCGGTCACGGTGCCGTCGAAGGCGAAGGCCTGCTCGGCGAGCGTCCGCGGTGAGTACGCCTTGACGCACTGCGCCGCGCCGAAGGCGAGCGGATCACCCGGCTTGACCCCGGCCGGCAGGTCGGCCGTCGACGCCGAGGCGGCCGGTGCGACCGAGGTGGTGTCCGGCGGCTGTGCCTGCGGCGTCGCGGCGGGCCTGTACGGCGTCCACCGGCCCGCCGCGACGATCACCGCGGTCGTGGTCGCGGCCGCCGTCAGGGTCCAGCGCCTGCGGTGGACCCGGCGGACCGCCGCGCGCACCCGCTTCCAGTGCCGGTACGCGTCGGCCAGCACGGTCTGTGCAAGATCCTCCGCCATGTGCCGGTCGCCGCTCAGGACGAACGCCAGGCGCACCAGCGACCGGCCGTACCCCGCCACGAAATCCTCGAACGACACGCCCGCTCCCGTCAGTGCTTCTCACCAGAAAGACGCATCGGCCGTCGCCCCGCGCTGCACACCCGCCCGGTCAGCTCACCGCCGGTCAGGTGACCACGGGGGGCGTCGGGGGGTGCGTTGAGGCAGCATGGAGGAGTGACGAAGAGTGTGCAGGAGCTGGCCTCGCTGGTGTCCGGCGGTCAGGTGGTGGTGCTCAGCGGGGCGGGCCTGTCCACCGAGTCGGGTATCCCGGACTATCGGGGGCCTTCCGGGGTGGCCCGTCGGCACACCCCGATGACCTTCCAGGCGTTCACCCGGGACGCGGTGGCGCGGCGGCGGTACTGGGCGCGTAGCCACCTGGGGTGGCGGTTGATCGCGCGGGCGACGCCGAACGACGGGCACCGGGCGGTGGCGCGGTTGCAGGACGCCGGCCTGGTCGAGGCGGTGATCACGCAGAACGTCGACGGGCTGCACGGGGCGGCGGGCAGCGACCGGGTGGTCGAGTTGCACGGGCGCCTCGACGAGGTGATCTGCCTGGACTGCGGCAACCTGACCTCCCGCGAGGAGGTGGACCGGCGGCTGCGTGAGGCCAACCCGGACTTCGTGGCCCGGGTCGCCGCCGTCAACCCGGACGGTGATGTTGATCTCCCTGACGAGCAGGCGGCGGGGTTCCGGCCGGTGGACTGCGGGATCTGCGGGACGGGGATGCTGAAACCGGACGTGGTGTTCTTCGGCGAGACGGTGCCGCGGCAACGGGTGGCGCGGTGTTTCGCGCTGGTGGAGCAGGCCCGGGCGGTCGTGGTGCTCGGGTCGTCGTTGACGGTCATGTCGGGCCGGCGGTTCGTGATCCGGGCCGCGAAGCAGGGCATTCCGGTAGCGATCGTCAACCAGGGCCCGACCCGGGGTGACGGGTACGCCACGGTGCGCGTCGACGCGCCGCTGGGGCAGGTGCTGCCGGCGCTCGTCGAGCGGGTCACCGGCGCCTCGGCGGTGCCGGTGTGACAGCCGACGCGGGGTAGGGCATCTGCCGGAAACACCGGCGCTGGTAGCGTTGACCATGCCGGTAGCACCCACGTGGGAGAGACCGCCCGACAGTTCAGGCGGCGCCGAAGGGGCAAATCCTCCCCGGAACCTCTCAGGCAAAAGGACCTCGTGGGCAGGCACTGTGGAGCGCCCCTGCGGGGTGTGACAGAGGGGGAGGCCGACACGTCGACCTCGCCCGGGAGCGCCCCTGATGTCCGTAGAGCAGTTCGCCACCCGTCACATCGGTCCCGGACCGGACGACGAGCGCCGCATGCTGGAAGTCGTCGGGCACGACTCGATCGACGAGCTGATGGACGCCGCGATCCCCGAGGTGATCCGCTGGCACGGCACCCTCGACCTGCCGGAGGCGGCCACCGAGGCCGAGGCCATCGCCGAGCTGCGCGCCCTGGCGGCCCGCAACACCGTCGCGGTGTCCATGATCGGCCTGGGCTACCACGGTACGCACACCCCGGCGGTGATCCGCCGCAACGTCCTGGAGGACCCGGCCTGGTACACGGCGTACACGCCGTACCAGCCGGAGATCAGCCAGGGCCGCCTGGAGGCGCTGCTGAACTTCCAGACGATGGTCACCGACCTGACCGGCCTGGCGACCGCGAACGCCTCGATGCTCGACGAGGGCACCGCCGCGGCGGAGGCCATGACCCTCGCCCGGCGGGCGTCCAGGAGCAGGAGCGGCGTGTACGTCGTCGACGCCGACGCCCTGCCGCAGACCATCGCGGTGATCACCAGTCGGGCGGTGCCGCTCGGCATCGACGTGCGGGTCCTGGACGTCGAGCGCGACGAGTTGCCGGCGGAGTTCTTCGGTCTGCACCTGCAGTACCCGGGGGCGTCCGGGGCGGTCCGTGACCACGCCGGTCTGGTGGAGGCGGCGCACGCCGTCGGCGCCCTGGTCACCGTCGCGGCGGACCTGCTGGCGTTGACGCTGCTGCGGGCGCCGGGGGAGATCGGCGCCGACATCGCCGCCGGCACCACCCAGCGGTTCGGCGTACCCATGGGCTTCGGTGGACCGCACGCCGGCTACCTGGCGGTCCGCGCGGGCCTGGAGCGGATGCTGCCCGGACGCCTCGTCGGGGTGTCCCGCGACGCGGACGGCAACCCGGCGTACCGGCTGGCGTTGCAGACCCGTGAGCAGCACATCCGGCGGGAGAAGGCCACCAGCAACATCTGCACCGCCCAGGTGCTCCTCGCGGTGATGGCCGGCATGTACGCCGTCTACCACGGCCCGGACGGGCTGCGGGACATCGCGACGCGTACCCATGCCATGGCGGCGCGGCTCGCGGCCGGGTTGCGCGCCGGCGGCGTGGACGTCGCGGACGTCGCGTTCTTCGACACCGTCACCGCGCGCGTGCCCGGCGGCGCGGCGCGGGTCGTCGCGGCGGCGGCCGAGCGGGGGGTGAACCTGCGCCTGGTCGACGCCGACCGGGTGGGGATGTCCTGCGACGAGACGACCACCGACGCGCACCTGCGCGAGGTGTGGGCGGCGTTCGGGGTGCCCAGGTTCGACGGCGACGCCGACGCGGCCCTGCCGGCCGACCTGACGCGCGGCACCGACTTCCTGACCCACCCGGTGTTCCGCAGCCACCACTCCGAGACGGCGATGCTGCGCTACCTGCGGCGCCTGTCGGACTTCGACTACGCCCTGGACCGGGGCATGATCCCCCTCGGCTCGTGCACGATGAAGCTGAACGCGACCACCGAGATGGAGCCGGTGAGCTGGGCGGATTTCGCGAACATCCACCCGTTCGCGCCGGACGACCAGACCGTCGGCTACCGGGAGATGATCGGCCAGTTGGAGTCGTGGCTGGCCGAGGTGACCGGCTACGACGCGGTCAGCGTGCAGCCCAACGCCGGTTCCCAGGGTGAGCTGGCCGGGTTGCTGGCCATCCGCTCATACCACGCGTCGCGCGGTGAGACCCACCGCGACGTGTGCCTGATCCCGTCGTCCGCGCACGGCACGAACGCGGCCAGCGCGGTGATGGCCGGCATGCGGGTCGTCGTGGTGGCCTGCGACGACGACGGCAACGTCGACCTCGTCGACCTCGACGCGAAGATCGACAAGCACCGCGACGCGCTCGCCGCGATCATGGTGACGTACCCGTCGACGCACGGCGTGTACGAGACGGGCATCGCGTCGCTGTGCGCGAAGGTCCACGACGCCGGCGGCCAGGTGTACGTCGACGGGGCGAACCTCAACGCCCTGGTCGGGTTCGCCAAGCCCGGCCGGTTCGGCGCGGACGTGTCGCACCTGAACCTGCACAAGACGTTCTGCATCCCGCACGGCGGCGGCGGCCCCGGCGTCGGCCCGGTGGCGGTACGCGCGCACCTGGCGCCGTTCCTGCCCGGCGACCCGCTCGGCGCGCACGTCGACGCCACCCCGGCGATCTCGGCGGCCAAGTACGGGTCGGCGGGCATCCTGCCGATCCCGTGGGCGTACCTGCGGATGATGGGCGCCGAGGGCCTGACCCGGGCCACGGGCGTGGCCGTCCTCGCCGCGAACTACGTGGCGGCCCGGCTGCGGGGACACTTCCCGGTCCTGTACGCCGGCAACAAGGGCCTGGTGGCGCACGAGTGCATCCTCGACCTGCGGCAGTTGACGAAGGCGACCGGCGTGAGCGTCGACGACGTCGCGAAGCGACTCATCGACTACGGCTTCCACGCGCCGACGATGTCGTTCCCCGTCGCCGGGACGCTGATGGTCGAGCCGACCGAGAGCGAGGACCTGGCCGAGCTGGACCGGTTCTGCGACGCGATGATCGCCATCCGGGCGGAGATCGAGCAGGTCGCCTCGGGGCAGTGGCCGGCGGGGGACAACCCCCTGGCGAACGCGCCACACACCGCGGCGATGGTCAGCGGCGACGAGTGGCCGCACCCGTACCCGCGGTCGGTGGGCGCGTACCCGGCCGGAGCCGACCGGGCCGGAAAGTACTGGCCGCCGGTGCGGCGTATCGACGGCGCGTACGGCGACCGGAACCTGGTCTGCTCGTGCCCGTCGCCGGAGGCGTTCGAAGACTGACGACGGGCGTGCCGGGGCGGGCGGTACGGGCCGCCCCGGCCACCGCTGCGACCTGCACTAGCCTGGTCGACGGCGGCTGGTTGGTGACGCTGGGTGATCGTTCAGGCTACGAGGGCGTGGCGGGCGGGACCGCGGTGCGGTGCGATGCTGCTGCCGTCGGGCAACAGCTCGCCGGTGTCCTCGAAGACGATGACGCCGTTGCAGAGCAGGCTCCAGCCCTGCTCAGGGAAGCAGGCGAGGACCCGGGCGGCTTCCCGGTCGGTGGCTTCAGCTAAGGGGCAGGTCGGTTGGTGCTGGCACATCGGGTTCTCCGGACTGTGGGGGCACTGTGTCATGTTTCACATGACCAGTGACGCACAGTACCAAGCGAAAGTGTCCAGCATCGAGCAGGTGCCGGCCTGTCGTACGGGAAATCCACTGAACGGATGAGGAAGATCGGACCATACGGCGTGGAAACGCTCCCACAGGTGCTGGTTGATGTGCCCGCGGCACCGCCCGCATGCCGCGACACCCTCGTCGAACGCACCCGCCTGCACTGGCGCCGCGCCGACGGCGGCGACCCCGCCCTCCTCGCCGAAGAGTTCCTCGCCGCCCACGGCCTGGACCTGCGCGACCTGAACCGACCCGCAGCGCACACCCCACGCGCCTGCGGCGCCGCCCTGTACCTGTCCGCCGCCGCCGGCGCGCACCTGGCCGGCGTACCCACCACCGCACCCGAACCCGCGCCCACCCTGCCCGACCTCGCCGTCGTCATCTACGACCACGGACCCACCCGAGCACCCGCCGCCCCCCACGACGCACCCTGGTGGCTCGGCCCGTGGACCGAAAGCTGGACCCCCGAACAGCACGCCGCCGCCGTCGACGCCGTCCGCGCCGCCATCGGCCGCGGCGACATCTACCAGACCAACCTCGTCGGACACGCCGCCGCCCCCTACACCGGCGACCCCCTACCCGCCCTCCGCCGCCTCGGCGCCCTACCCGGCGCCCGCTACGGCGGCGTCCTCACCGGCGAGGGCTGGGCCATCGGCTGCGCCTCCCCGGAAACCCTCATCGAGGCCCACCACGGGCAACTGACCACCCGACCCATCAAGGGCACCCGCCCCGCCACCGCCACCGGCCACGCCGAACTCCTCGCCAGCGCCAAGGAACGCGCCGAACACATCATGATCGTCGACCTGGAACGCAACGACCTCGCCCGCATCGCCCGCACCGGCACCGTCACCGTCGACGAACTGTTCGCCGTCCGCCGCTGGTGCGACCTCTGGCAGGCCGAATCCACCATCCGCGCGCACGCCGCCGACGGCCTCGGCCTCGCCGACCTGCTCCGCGCCACCTGCCCCGGCGGCTCCGTCACCGGCGCACCGAAACTCGCCGCCCTCACCCACATCGCCGCCGCAGAACCCGTCGGCCGCGGCGCCAGCATGGGCGCCCTCGGCTGGGTCACCCCCGGCCACGTCGACCTCGGCCTCACCATCCGCACCGCCGCCGCCGACGGCGACGCCCTGCACACCTGGGCCGGAGGCGGCATCACCTGGGACAGCGACCCCACCGCCGAGGTCGCCGAAGCCGCCGCCAAGACCACCCCCGTCCGCGCCACCCTGACCGGCCGCTGACACCACCACCGGCGGCGATACGCTGACCCCCATGACCATGCGGCCCATCCGGATCATCGGCGACCCCGTCCTGCGCACCGAATGCGAGCCGGTCACCACCTTCGACGCCGAGCTACGCGCCCTGGTCACCGACCTCATGGACACCCTGCTGGGCGCACCCGGCCGCGCCGGCGTCGCCGCACCACAGATCGGCGTCAGCGCCCAGGTCTTCGTCTACGACGCCGACGGGCACCGCGGCCACCTCATCAACCCCACCCTCGAACTGTCCGACGAACTCCAGGACGACGAAGAGGGCTGCCTGTCCATCCCCGGGCTCTACTTCCCGACCGTCCGGGCCCTGCACGCCACCGCCCACGGCGTCGACCAACACGGCGAACCGCTGACCATCACCGGCACCGGCTTCCTCGCCCGCGCCCTGCAACACGAGACCGACCACCTGCACGGCACCCTCTACGTCGACACCCTGCGCGGCGACACCCGCCGCCGAGCCCTGCGCGAGATCCGCGCCGGCCGCTTCGACTCACCCAGCCGCCGCAGCTGAACCCCGCGCCCCTACCGAGCCACCCACTGGTCGTGGCCCAGCTTCGCGACCAACGCCAGCACCACCACCAACAGCACCACCCGCACGAACCCCGACCCCCGCCGCAACGCCATCCGCGCACCCACCACCGCGCCAGCGATGTTGCACACCGCCATCCCCGCGCCCAGCAACCACCACACGTGCCCGGTCACCCCGAACACCACCAACGCGCCCAGATTCGTACCCGCGTTGACCACCTTCGCCATCGCCGACCCGTGCACGAAATCCGCACCCACCAACGTCGTGAACGCCACCACCAGGAACGTCCCCGTACCCGGACCGATCAACCCGTCGTACAGGGCGATACCGACACCGGCCACACCGATCGCCGCCGCGACCCGCACCGGCGTCCGCCGCGCCGGCACGGCCACCACCCCCAACCGCGGCCGCACCAACACGAACACCGCCACCGCCACCAGGACCACCAACACCACCGGCCGGTACGCCGACGCCGGCACCGCCCCGGCCAACGCCGCGCCCACCCCCGCGCTCACCACCGCGACACCCGCCGCCGGCCCCGCCACCCGCCAGTCCACAGTCGTGCGCCGCGCGTACGTCGCCGCCGCCGTCGCCGTACCGAAGATCGCCGCCACCTTGTTCGTCCCCAACGCGGTAGCCACCGGCAGCCCCGGAGCGGCCACCAACAACGCCGGCAACAGCAACAACCCACCACCACCGACCACGGCATCCACCCAACCGGCCATCGCCGCGGCGGCCAGCAGGGTACTCAACGACACAGCGTCCACGGCCGGCAATTCTCCCCACCCGAACCACCCGACCGGCTCCCCAAGTGGCACGACTCACCGATCACCGCCCCCGCGCACGCCGCAACCACACCCCCAACGCGCCAACCGCAACGAACACGACCATCGAACACAGCAACACCTTGACCACACGGCAACCCTGCCACGGACACGTAAGGTGCAGGAGTGCGCCTGGCCACCTTCAACCTGCTGCACGGACGATCCCTCACCGACGGCCTCGTCGACCCCGACCGAATCGCCGCCGCCGTACGCGCCCTCGACGCCGACGTCCTCGCCCTCCAAGAGGTCGACCGCGACCAGAACCGCAGCGGCAACCTCGACCTCACCGCCATCGCCGCCCACGCCCTCGACGCCCCACACCACCGCTTCGCCGCCGCCGTCGTCGGCACCCCCGGCGAACGGTTCCGCCCCCTGCGACACGACGACGACGGCCACGGCGAACCCTGCTACGGCATCGGCCTCATCAGCCGCCACCCCGTCCGCAGCTGGCACATCACCCGACTCAAACCCGCACCCGTACGCGCACCCGTCTACGTCCCCGGCCCCGGCGGCGGCCTCATCCTCCTCGACGACGAACCCCGCGTCGTCCTCGCCGCCATCCTGGACACCCCCCACGGCCCCCTCACCGTCGCCGCGACCCACCTGTCCTTCGTGCCCGGATGGAACGCCCGCCAACTCCGCCAGACCGTGCGCGCCCTCCGCGCGCTACCCGCCCCCCGCATCCTGCTCGGCGACCTCAACCTCCCCGCCGGCCCAGCCCGCCTCGTGTCCCGCTGGCAACCCCTGGGCCGACGCCCCACCTACCCGTCCGGGCAACCCCGCGTCCAGCTCGACCACATCCTCGCCGACCGACACGACCTCGACCAGCTCCCACCCGTACGCGCCGTCACCGCACCGGCCTCCACCATCTCCGACCACCGCCCCCTGCTCGTCGACCTCGGCTGAGGCCAGCATCAGCGCGCCGCGTCACCGTCCGCCGGCACCAGAGCCGCCAACACCCGATGGGTACGACTCGCGCGGATCGCCGCACGCTGCTGCCCGGCCGTCACCTCGATGTACGTCTGCGACGACGCCAACGACGCGTGCCCCAACAACCGCATGATCTCCGCGGCCCCCGCACCGTCCTCCGCCAACCGCGTCGCGAACGTGTGCCGCAACGCGTGCAACCGCGCCCCCTTCGGCACCCGGTCACCGATGCCCGCCCGCCGGTAACACGACTCGACCAGATACTGCAGACCACCACGGCGCAGCGGCTCGCCCCGCCGGTCCACCAGCAACGCCGAGTCGGGGCGTACCGACCGCGAACCGAAACGCCGCGCCCGACTGGCCAGATAGTCCGTCAACACCCGGTCCAGATCCGCCTCGATCGGCACCACCCGAGGCCGCCCACCCTTGCCGGACACCTCCACACGCCGCTCACCCGGACGCCCACCCAGCGACCCGACCCGCAACGCGAGCAGCTCCGACAGGCGCAACCCGGCGCACAGCGCCACCGCCAGCACCGCCACGTCCCGCTCCGGCCACGGGTCCCGCTGCCGGCCGTCGTCACGCGCCACCGACGCCAGCAGCACCTCGGGAGTGTCCGCGCCGCGCAGCGGCTTCGGCTCGGGCAGGACGGCCCGGGGCCGGTCGACCGCCGGCATCGGGTTGCCCGCCACCACTCCGTCGGTGACCAGGAACGTGAAGAAGCTGTTCCAGGTCGACCAGGCGCGGTGCACCGACGCGGGAGCCCGGGGAGCGGCGAACCGCGCGAACGCCGCCCGCAGCACACGGGGGGACAGGTCGGTGATCGTCAGCTCGTCGAGGGGGAGGGGAGTGGCGTCACCGTCGGCAACCAGGGCGGCCACGGCGTGCAGATCACGTCGGTAGGCCGCCAGGGTGTGGGGGGAGGGCTTACGGGTGGCTCGAGCGTTCAGGAACTCCTCGATCAGCGCCTTGAGCGATTCGTCCTGTTTATCATGCATAAGGGATATTATGCAGCATTTTCGCGTTGCCCGGAAGAGGTCGGCGAGGGGAGGGCGCACCACAGCGGGGCGTCGCCGACCGGCCGGACGCGACGCCGGCGACCGGATGCCCACAGTGCAACGATGCCGGGTCGTCGAGGCGACGGTGCCGGTGCGGGCGCGAGACGGCGGCGCGCGAAGCGTCTGCGGCGGCGGCCGGGTCGCCGGGTCGCCCACCAACGCCGCGCCCAGACGCCGTCAGGTGCCGCACCGGCGAGATCTTGGACAGTTTCCGTCAGCAGCTGACGGAAACTGTCCAAGATCTCGCGCTGGTCCCTGCTCGGGCCTCCGGGTACGGCCCCGATCGGGGGTATCCTCTCGCTCTACTTTACATAATGTGCATTATCGAAGTTTGAGTGGCACTCGGGGATCGCCCCGGTGGGCTAGCGTGTCGTCGATCTACTGGGGAGATTCCCCGCAGCCTTTGCAGGAAAGAAGCAATCACGTGTCTCTGTGGAAGAAGACGGCCGTCGTCGCGGTCTCGGCGCTGACGGCGCTCGCCGCATCCGCCTGCGGCGTGGCGACCGGATCGTCGGGCTCGTCCGACGCGCCGAAGCGGACCAGCGTCCTCGAACTGCTGGCCAGCGACCTCAAGGGGTCGTTGCAGAAGACCATTGAGGCGACCGACAAGAGCGACTCGGTGACGCTGACAATGACGGGCACGACCGGCGGCCAGAAGATCTCCATGCAGGGCGTCCTGGACCTGGGTGACCCGGTCAAGGCCGAGATGACGATGGCGGACCCGACGGACGGCCCGACCACCGTCCGGTTGATCGGGACCGCGTTCTACGTCGAGGTGCCGGCGAAGGACCGCTCGAGCATCGGCGGTAAGCGCTGGTTGAAGATGGACATCGCCAGCGTCGGCCAGCAGGCCGGGATGGACTTCAGCAAGCAGTTCGACGACATCGACCCGACCAGGCAGGTCAAGACCCTGCTCGCGTCCGAGGGCGTGACGGTCGTCGATGAGGAGACGGTGAACGGGGCTCGTACGGTCCACTACACCGTCACCACTCCGGTGGCGACGCAGCTGGGTCAGGTCGACGCCAAGCTGCGGGCCGGTGTCGAGAAGCAGTTCACGGCTGCGGGCGTCAAGGAGATCAAGGTCGACCTCTGGGTCGACGAGCAGTACCGGCCGCGTCGGGCGGCCACGGTCATGGGCGCGATGGGCGACATCGTGGTCGACTACACCGACTACGGCAAGGCGGTCACCATCGAGACCCCTCCGCCCGCGCAGACCACTGACTTCGCCGAGATGTTGAAGGGCCTGGGCGCCGAGAACTGATTCCGGTGGTGTGGCTGCCCTGCCGGCGCGGAGACGCGGCGGCAGGGCAACGTCGTTTTCGCCGCCTTCTCCCCCGGCTCGGTCAGTCGAACTGGTCGGCCAGTTTGCGAAGCTTGTCGATGTATGCCGGCCAGTCGTACTCGTCGGGGATGCTGATGCCGTCCTGTCGCCACCCGACGGCCCCGTCGTGCTGCTCGCGCATGATGTCCAGGTGACCGGCGTGCCGGGCGACGTCGCCGGTGACGTGCATGACGATCCGGGCCAGTGTCACGTCCTGGCGGCCGGGTTGCCACCAGGACACCTGTCCCGGCGCGTCGAGGGGTAGTTGGTCGATCGTCTCGTCCGCGAACGCGCCGACGCGGCGGTACAGGTCGATGAGGCCGTCCTTGGTCTCGTTCTCGTACGCGTACCAGTCCGCCTGCGGGTCGTCGTCGAACGCGGTGAGCGGGACCAGTTCCTGCGGTGTGGGGAACTCGCGGCCGAAGGTGGGTCCGAAGTAGGCGGCCTCGACGTTGAGGCAGTGTTTGACGACGCCGAGCATGTTGTTGCCGGTCGCGGTGCGGGGCGTTCTGGCCGCGCGTTCGCTGATGCCGTCGAGTTTCCAGATGAGGTCGTCGCGGTTCCTGCGCAGGTAGTGGTGCATTGCGGCCTTGGTGTCGTCCAGGTCAGCCATGGCGGTCATTGTCGCGTACCGGCCTCGGGTTGTGGGGTTCGGCGGAGCCAGGCCTGGGTGTGGGCGCGCAGCAGGGCTGGTTGTGGGTTCGCGGTGCGCTGTGGGGTCATCTTCCGTTGTCGCCGACCTCACGTGGGCCGCTCGCTGGGAATTCCGCTGGCGGGGTGCGCCGTTGTCCGTTCGGAAGATCAGGTCGACATGATCGGATGGAAGTGTCATGCGCGTGCGCTCAGACGCGGTAGTGCTGTTCGGCGTGACAGGTGATCTCGTCTCGAAGAAGCTGTTTCCGGCGCTGTACGAGTTGACGCGGCGGGGGCGTCTCGACGTTCCGGTGATCGGGGTGGCCCGCTCCCCCTGGGATGACCAGCAGTTGATGGCGACCGCCCGTAAGTCGGTGGCGGAGGCTTCCGACGAGGTGGACGACGAGGCGTTCGACGCGTTGGCGGCCAACCTGTCGATGATCTCCGGGGACTACGCGGATCCGGTCACGTACGAGCGGCTGGCGGAGCGTCTGCGCGACGCGCAGCGGCCGATCTTCTATCTGGCGATTCCGCCGATGGTGTTCGGTTCGGTGGTGCGGGGTTTGGCGGCGGTCGGGTTGGCCGATCGTGGTCGGGTGATCGTGGAGAAGCCGTTCGGGCGTGACCTGGCGTCGTCGCAGGAGTTGGATCGGACGTTGGGGGCGGCCTTCGAGGCGAGTCGGGTGTTCCGGATCGACCACTACCTGGGCAAGGAGGCGGTGGAGGGGTTGTACGTGTTCCGGTTCGCCAACCGGCTGTTCGAGCCGTTGTGGAACCGTGAGCACGTCGACAACGTGCAGGTGACGCTCGCCGAGGGTTTCGGTACGCAGGGTCGGGCGGGTTTCTACGACACGGTGGGTGCGACGCGGGACGTGTTGCAGAACCACATCTTGCAGGTCGTGGCGTTGATCGCGATGGACGCGCCGTCGGGTGACAACGTGGACGCGTTCCGTGAGGCGGAGGCGGCGGTGCTGCGGCAGGTCGTGCCGTTGTCGCCGGAGTCCACGGTGCGCGGGCAGTACGCGGGTTATCGGGACGAGCCGGGTGTCGCGGCGGATTCGAACACGGAGACGTTCGTGGCGACGCGGTTGACGGTGGATTCTGCCCGGTGGGCGGGTGTGCCGTTCTATCTGCGCACGGGTAAGTCGTTGCCGGGGACGGCGACGGAGGTGGTGGTCGAGTTCAAGCGGCCGCAGCGGTCGTTGATTCCTGCCGAGGGTGGGGCGGTGGCGCCGGCGAACCTGTTGCGGTTCCGGTTGGGTCGTGGTGACGGCATCACGATGTCGATCCAGGCGAAGAGCCCGGGCGCGCAGGTGGCGAGTCGTCCGGTGGACCTGTCGGTGGATTTCGGTGCGGCGTTGGGTCGTCGGCAGGAGGCGTACGAGCGGTTGTTGGACGATGCGATGGACGGTCAGCATCTGCGGTTCGCGCGTGCGGAGACGATTCGGCAGGAGTGGCGGATCGTGGAGCCGATCCTGGATCTGGCGGCGCCGGTGCGGTCGTACGACAGGGGTAGTTGGGGTCCGGCGGAGGCGGATGCTTTGGCGGGTGGCTGGCACACGCCGGACCTGAGGTAGTCGCGGCATGGGCTGAGTGACCGCTCAGCTCATGGGAGGGACCGTCCGGCGACGGTGAGGTTTGCTCCTTGGGTGCGGGGTGGGCACGTTGTGACCACGTTTCGTCCGCCTCGGAGAGGAAGCAGCGCATGCTTTCCGCACTCGATCGTCGGCACACCGTCGCGCCGCCCGGCTACAGCCGGTGGCTCATCCCCCCGGCGGCGTTGGCCATCCACCTCTGTATCGGCCAGGTCTACGCCACGAGCGTCTACAAGAATTCGTTGATCGCCCACTTCGACACGGGTCAGACCGCGATCGGGGTGATCTTCAGCATCGCGATCGTGATGCTGGGGTTGTCGGCCGCGGTGGCCGGGACGTGGGTGGAGGCGAACGGGCCGCGTAAGGCGATGTTCGTGTCGGCCTGCTTCTGGGCGGCGGGTTTCCTGGTGGGGTCGCTGGGCATCGCCACGAAGCAGTTGTGGCTGCTGTACGTGGGCTACGGCCTGCTGGGCGGCATCGGTCTGGGTATCGGGTACATCTCCCCCGTCTCCACGCTGATCAAGTGGTTCCCGGACCGGCCGGGTCTGGCGACGGGGTTGGCGATCATGGGGTTCGGCGGTGGGGCGATGGTGGCCTCTCCCCTGTCGCGGCAGTTGCTGTCGTTCTACGACCCGGGCTACGACCCGTCGAACGCGGGTTCGACGGCGTCGGGTAGCGCGCTGGTGTGGTTGTTCGTGACGCTGGGCTTGGGCTACTTCGTGATCATGATGTTCGGTGTGGCGAACGTGCGGGTGCCGGCCGAGGATTGGCGTCCGGCGGGCTTCGATCCGGCGTCGGTGGCGGCGAAGCCGCTGGTCACCACGGCGAACGTGTCGGCGGCGAACGCGGTGAAGACCCGGTCGTTCTGGCTGTTGTGGGTGGTGCTGTTCTGCAACGTGACGGCAGGCATCGGCATCCTGGAGCAGGCCAGCCCGATGATCCAGGACTTCTTCCGGGACAACGGGACGTCGGCGGTGTCGGTGGCGGCGGCCGGCGGGTTCGTCGGTCTGCTGTCGTTGTTCAACATGGCGGGCCGGTTCGTGTGGTCGTCGACGTCGGACGTCATCGGGCGTAAGCCGATCTACCTGGTGTATCTCGGCGTGGGCATGGCGATGTACGCGCTGCTGGCCCTGTTCGGGCACACGGCGACGGCGTTGTTCGTGCTGTTCGCCTGCGTGATCCTGTCGTTCTACGGTGGCGGGTTCGCGACGGTGCCGGCGTACCTGCGGGACCTGTTCGGCACGTACCAGGTGGGTGCGATCCACGGCCGGTTGTTGACGGCCTGGTCGGCGGCGGGTGTCGCGGGGCCGCTGATCGTGAACGGGTTCCTCGACGCGCAGGGCAAGCCGGGCACGTTGACGGCGGCGGCGTACCGGCCGGCGCTGTTCACGATGGTGGGTGTCCTGGCGGTGGGCTTCGTGGCGAACCTGCTGGTGCGGCCCGTGCCGCAGCGCTACCACGAGCCGGCGGAGCCGGACGTGGACGAGAACGAGGCGACGGCGGGAAGTGGGACGCGATGAGTGACGACAGCCGTGACGGGCAGCAGGCCCGGTTGTGGATTTCCTGGCTGGTGGTGGCGGTGCTGCTCGGCTACGGGGTCGTGCAGACGGTGATCACGGCGGCGAAGCTGTTCACGCACTGAGAGCGGTGAGCCGGGGCGCGTGTCGCGCGCCTCGGCTCACAGGCCGCCGGAGACCCGCAGCACGGTGCCGGTGGCGTAGGAGGCGTCCGGGCTGAGGAGCCAGGCGATGGCGGCGGCGATCTCGTCGGGTTCGCCGGCGCGGCCCATGGGGATACGGCCGGCGGCGCGGTCGGCGCGGTCGGGTACGCCGGAGTCGGTGTGGATGTCGGTGCGTACGAGGCCGGGGGCGACGCCGTTGACGCGGATGCCGCGCGGGGCGAGTTCCTTGGACAGGCCCACGGTGAGGGTGTCGGTGGCGGCCTTCACGGCGGCGTAGTGGACGTACTCCCCCGGGCTGCCGAGGGTCGCGGCGGCCGAGGAGACGTTGACGATGGCGCCGCCGTCGGTGAGACGGCGGGCGGCCTGTTGGGCGCAGAGGACGTACCCGATGAGGTTGACGTCGACGACGCGGCGCAGGTCCTCGACGCGCAGGTCGGTGAACGGGCCGATGAGGCTGGTGACGCCGGCGTTGTTGACCAGGCCGGTGAGGGGGCCGAGCTGCGCGGCGGCGTCGAACAGGGCGGTGACCTGGTCGGGGTCGGTGGTGTCGGCGCGTACGGCGATGGCCTGGACGCCGGTGGCGTGCAGGTCGGCCAGGACCGCTGCTGCGGCGGTGTCGTCGCGGCGGTAGCACAGGGCGATGTGGTGGCCGGTGGCGGCGAGACGGCGGGCGGTGGCCGCGCCGATCCCGCGGCCGCCGCCGGTGATGACGGTGACGGGTGCCACGGTGTCTCCGGTGCTGTCGGGTGGGTTGGGAGGACGCTACCGCGACCGACGCGGGTGGTCGTCGAGTGGAGGGTCACCCCCGGCGGCGCGCCCGCCGGGGGTGGTCGACGAGTGTCGGCGCTGCGGGTGTGATCGCTTACGCTCACCGCGCGTTCGATCGGACAACGGAGGTGCGCGGTGGCGGGTGTGGGTGTGGGCGATGTCGTGGACGACTTCGAGCTGCCGGATGAGACGGGCACGCCGCGGCGGCTGTCGGAGTTCCTGGCGTCGGGGCCGGTGGTGCTGTTCTTCTATCCCGGGGCGATGACCCGCGGGTGTACGGCGGAGAGCTGCCACTTCCGGGACCTGGCGGCGGAGTTCACGGCGCTGGGCGCGTCGCGGGTGGGTATCAGCCGCGACGACGTGGCCAAGCAGGCGGAGTTCTCGAAGCTGCACGGCTTCGACTATCCGCTGCTGTCGGATCTGGACGGCACCGTCGCGAAGGCGTTCGGGGTCCGGCGGCGGGTGCCGTTGGGGGCGTTGAGCACGAAGCGGATGACGTTCGTCATCGGGACCGACCGGCGGGTCATCGAGGTGATCCACAGCGAGGTCAGCATGAACGACCACGCGGATCGGGCGTTGCGGGCGCTGGGTGGCTGAGCCCCGTGCGGTGGGTGTCGCAGCGAGCTGGTATCAAGACAGTAATCAAACAGGTGTACGGAAGAGGGTTGTGATGGATGCCGGCCAGGGTTTGTCCACTGACGAGGTGCAGAGCATCCGGGAGGCGTTGGCCGCTGGCCGTAAGCCGAGGGTGGTGTTCACCGCGGCGGCGGGGCAGATCGCCGGTCAGGTCGGTCAGGTCGTCGAGTTGACCGATCCGGAGGTGTCCGACGAGTTCGTGGTGGTGCGGTTCGGCCGCGACGAGTTGCCGTTCTCCCCCGCCGATCTGGCGGTGGCGCCCAAGGGCGCCGGTCGTCGGGTGGCGGAGCCGAAACCGGAGCCGGAGCCGGAGGCGACGCCCGTGCCGGCCGCGCCGGAGTTCGTGTTGGACACGCCGCGGGTGCCCGCGCCGCGACAGGAGGAGCCGAAGGTGGAGCCGATTGAGAAGCCGCCGGCGCGGCGGGCGGTCAAGGCCGCGAAGCCCAAGAGCCCCGCGGGACTCACGGTGACGCTGGCGTACGCCGACGGCGAGTGGACCGTCGCCGCGCAGCAGGGCAGCAAGGCCCTGGCGAAGCCGTACGTGGTGAAGCCGGCCGAGGCGTTGAAGATGGTGGCGCTGGTGGACGTGCCCGGTGTGCAGGAGGCGGTGGAGCAGATCCTGGGCGCCGAGCGGGCCGAGGCCGAGCAGCAGGCGGAGAAGCTGCGCGCGGAGCTGGCCGAGATCGAGGCCCGGTTGGCGGAGCTGCGCGAGGCGAGCTGACGGTGCTCACCGGCCGGCGTGGTGTTCCACCAGGCGGGTGAGCAGGCGGGTCAACTGGTCGCGTTCGGCGCTCGTCAGGGGTGCGAGCAGGTCGTCCTGCACGCGGGCGACGGTGTCGGCCATCCGGTGGGCTTCGCGGGTGCCGTCGCGCCCCTGGGCGTCGACTTCGACCAGGTCCTCGCGCTCAACGCCCTCGCCGCCGGCCCCGTCGCGCGCACGCAGCTCGTGCGACGCATCGCGGCCGCCCGCAGGATCGCCGAATCGGTCGTGCACGAGGCGATCGTCGGCCTCGTCGACGCCGACCTGGCGCGGCTCGACGACAGCGCCGAGCCGCAGGTGCGGCTCACCGACGCCGGCCACGCCGCCCAGGTCCACGTCACCGAGGCCGTCGGGGGTATCACGGCCCGGCTGTACGCGGACATCCCCGCCGAGGAGTCCCGCACCGCGGCGCAGGTCCTCACCCTCGTCACCGAACGCGCGAACGCCCAACTGGCGGCGATCCCGGTCTGAGCACGACGCCGTCACCGGGCGGCCGGCTCCGCCTCTGTGGGTGCCGGCAGCCTGCCGTTACGGGCGCTGCCCGAGCTGCGCCACCACGGCCCGCTGCAGCACCGCTGTCGTGCCCAGCACCGTCCCGGCCGGCCCGTCGGCGGTGTCCGCCACGAGGTAACTGCGCTCACCCAGATAGTCGAACGTCCGCTCATCGAAGATCCACTCGTCGCGGCGGTTCCGCTCGGTGTGCGCGACGGCTATCCCCCGCCGCCCGGCCGCGTCGGTGACCCCGTGCACCACCTCGACACCGGGGATCTTCGCCGCGGCCCGGTAGAGCGCGGCGCTCGTGCGCGGTGACACCAACGACTCGCGCAGGATGTCGCCGATCGCGGTGAACGCCGCGCCGTCGCGGCTGTTGCCCCGGCCCCGCTGCGCCCGCTCCCGATACAGCTTCGCCAGCAGGGCGTCCGGGTCGTCGGGCAGGTCGACGAGGACCGCGTTCGGCGTCACGTCCGGGAGGGTCTCGCGTCGCGGGATCACACCGATGATCGGCGCGTCGAAGAACGGCTGCCGCAGCAGGCCGTCCCCCCGCTCGTCCCGGGGGATCCAGATCTCCCGCTCGTGCACCGGTTGCAGCCGCGCCGGACCGTCACCGAACTCGGCGAAGGCGCCCTCGCTTCTGATGTAGACGTAGCTGCCCTCGCCGGGCGGCGGCACGGGCCTGTCGGCGGCGGCCACGGCCATCCGGTTCAGCAGCAGCGTCGCCCCGGCACGTTCCCCCTGCTCGACGGGGACGACCAGTGGCGCAGCATCCGGCGTCCACGGCTGCGCGATCACCCCCGCGACGGCCAGCACACCCGCGGCCGGCACGAGCACCAGCACCCGTCGGGGCGACCGCGCCGGTCGCCGCGCCTCGGTCAGCAGATGGCGCCGCAGTGCCTGTCGGCGCGCCGACGGCAGAGCCGGTACGGACGGGGCGAGGGGCTCTCTCATCGATACTCTCCCTGCTCGACGGGGATCATCCGGGTGCCGGTCAACTCCTGCTGCGCCAGCGTCCGCAGCCGGCCCCGGGCCCGCGACAACCGGGAGCGCACGGTCCCGACGGGTACGCCCCAGCGCCTCGGCCGCGGCCGCGTAGTCCAGCTGCGACCACACGCACAGCAGGAACACCTCCCGCTCCGCGCGGCGCAACTCCCGAAGGGCGGCCATCGCCGCGGTCACCTGATCGGCGTCGTGCATCCGGTCGACCACCTCGTCGGCGAAGTCCGGCACGGTGTCACGTACCGGCAGCCGCCGTAACGCCTCCCGGTGCCGGCGCGCCGCCCGGCGGCGATTGCGCAGCACATTTGTCGCGATACCGAGCAGCCACGGGCGCAGGCTGTCGCCGTCCGGGCGCAGGGACTCACGGACCCGCCACGCCTCGAGGAACGTCAGCGACACCACATCCTCGGCGTGCGCCGGGTCGCCTCCGCTCCAGAGCGCATGTCGATGAACCGCGTCGGCGTGCTCGTCGAAGAGCTCACCCAACGCCTCGGAGTCCCCGGTCCGGATCCGGGCCCGCATTTCGGCTGTCACACCTGTATCTGTCCGCTGCCGCCGGCGGGTTCCCACGTGCGGGGCGCGAATCCGACCGGCACCGGAGAGTGCCGGTCAGAAGTAGTCGAGCAGCTGCGCCGGTCTTCCAGCGGCCAGCAGGTCGAGCACGGCCGGGTCGACGGCCGGAGCGTGGTGCAGCAGCCCGGCCTGCGCGACCGCGTGGGCCGGCGCGGCCCCGGCATAGAGCAGAGCGAAGCCGCGGACGTCCAGCCGCAGGTCGGCCTCGCCGTCGACGCGGGTCAGCTCGGCGGTCCCGTCGGCCACGGCCAACCGCCAGGTGCCGGTGTTCCAGTCGGCGAGCGGGTCGGTGAGATGGAAGTCGACGACGCCCCGGGTGTGCACGGGCCATCCGCGTGCGCTTACCGCCCGGACGACGTCCACCGGCCGGTGCATCCACAGGTCCCGCTCGTGGTCGCGGGCCGCCTCCAGCGGCAGGACGGTGCTGACGGCGTCACCGTCGAGTGGGCACAGCCGCACCGTCGGGGCGACGCTGGCCCAACTACCGAGCACCCCGGCGAGTTCCCGGGCCGCCTCGGCGGTGGTGGCCAGGGCCTCGTCGACGGTGAGGACCGAGTCGGCCCCGTAACCCCGACCACGCTGCCAGGTGGCGTAGCCGACCAGATCGCCGTCGGCCTCGACGAGGGTGAGCCCGTCGCCGGGGAGCTTCGCGTCGGCGGCGAAGAAGTCGAACAGCTCACCCCGACGCGTGAGCATGCCGTTGCGGTGCCGGGCGACCCGCTCGTACAGGTCGGCGACGGCGTCCAGGTCGGCGGGCGTGCCGGCCCGGACGGTCAGGTGCGACGCGGGCCGGTGCCGGGGAAGCGCGGCGGTGGCGAGGTTGACGGTGCGCAGCACGCCGCCGGTCTCCCAGCCGCAGGCGCGGTAGGGGGCGGCGACGGTCGGATACAGGGCGCTGACCGCCGCGCCGCGCTCGTGGGCGCCGGCCAGCAGGGCGGTGAGCAGGGCTCGGGCCACGCCCCGGCCCCGCGCCTCGGGGGCGACCGCCACCCCGGCGACGTCGGCCGCCGCGACAGCCCGCCCGGACCACCACTGGTCGTGGTGCAGGTCGACGGCCTTGCCGACGAGCCGGCCGCCGTCGTCGAACGCGCCGTAGCGCGTCATGCCGGGCACCTCGACGCTCGTGCTGGCGGGGCGCTCCGAGGTGGAGCCGAACGCGAGCCGGCCCAGCTCCCAGGAGGCGTCGAGGTCGTCGACGGTGAGTTCACGAACGCGCATCGGCACACCGTAGCGGGGCGCCCCCACACCCGACAGCAGATATATCCGCCGGACGAACCCCGCCGATCACGGAGTTGTGGTGGGTGACAAAAATCGGTGGGGGTCAGTGTTGCGGGATGTTGGCCACGCCGATGCGCTTGCGGAACACCCAGTACGTCCAGCCCTGGTACGCCAGCACCACCGGAGTGAAGATCACCGCCACCCACGTCATGATCTTCAGGGTGTACGGGGTGGAGGCGGCGTTGGTGGCCGTGAGCGTGCCCGCCGCGTCGAGGGTGGACGGCAGCACGTTCGGGAACAGCGCCGCGAACAGGGTCGCCACGGCCAGTCCGATCGCCGCGGCCGTACCGGCGAACGCCCAGCCCTCTCGTCGTACCCGGGCGGCGGCCAGCGCGCCGAGCAGCGCGAGGGCCGCGCCGACGGCGAGCACGACGGCGGCCGCGCTGGAGCGGATGCTCAACGTCCAGGTCAGGAAGCCCACCGTGAGGACGGCGGCCCCGACGCCCAGGCGCACCGCCAGGGCACCGGCGCGCTCGCGGATGTCGCCGGTGGTCTTCAGGGCCAGGAACACCGCGCCGTGGGTGAGGAACAGCGCCAGGGTGGTCGCGCCACCGAGCAGGGCGTACGGGTTGAGCAGGTCGACGAGGCCGCCGACGTACTCGTGGTCGGCGTCCAGCGGCACACCGCGCAGGATGTTGGCGAAGGCGACGCCCCACAGGATCGCCGGCAGCAGCGAGCCGACCACGATGGCGGCGTCCCAGCGGCGCTTCCAGGACTCCTCGGGGCGCTTGTGCCGGTACTCGAAGGCCACCCCGCGGGCGATCAGGGCCAGCAGGATCAGCAGCAACGGCAGGTAGAAGCCGGAGAACAGGGTGGCGTACCACTCGGGAAACGCGGCGAACATCGCGCCGCCAGCGGTGATCAGCCACACCTCGTTGCCGTCCCAGACCGGGCCGATCGTGTTGATCAGGACGCGGCGTTCCCGGTCGTCGCGGCCGAGCACGGGCAGCAGCATGCCGACGCCGAAGTCGAAGCCCTCCAGGATGAAGTAGCCGGTGAACAGCACGGCGACGAGGAGAAACCAGATGGTGGTCAGGTCCACGATGGGCTCCGGGATCAGTAGGCGAAGGCGAGCGGGCGCTCGGCGTCGTCGGTGTCGTCGGCGGGGGGTTGTTCGCTGACGTCGGGTACGCCGGCCCTGGCGTAGCGCAGCAGCAGCTTCACCTCGATCACGGCGAGGGTGGCGTAGATCAGCGTGAACGCGGTGAACGAGGTGAGCACCTCGGTCAGCGAGACACTGCGGGACACCCCGTTGCGGGTGAGCATCTCGCCGAAGACGATCCACGGCTGGCGGCCCATCTCGGTGAAGATCCAGCCGAAGGAGTTCGCCAGCAGCGGCAGCACCGGCATGGCCAGCCCGGCGCGCAGCAGCCACCTGCTGCTCGGGGTACGGCCCCTGCGCTGGGTCCAGAGCACCAGCAGCGCGATCGCGCCCGCCGCCAACCCGAAGCCGACCATGAAGCGGAAGCTCCAGTAGGTGACCGGGATGATCGGGGTGTAGCTGCCCGCGCCGTACTGGGTGGCGTACTGGGCCTGCAGGTCGTTGATGCCGTGCACGGTGCCGTGCGGGTCGCCGGTGCCCAGGTACGACAGCAGGTACGGGATCTTGAGGGCGAACACCTCGCGGCTGCCGTCGAGGCTGCCGATGGTGAGTACGGAGAACGAGGCGGGGCTCTCGGTGGTGTAGAGCCCCTCGGCGGCGGCCATCTTCATCGGCTGCACGTCCGTCATGATCTTGCCCTGGATGTCGCCGGTGAACAGCACGGCTGCGGAGGCGACCAGGACGACCCAGGAGCCGAACTTCGTGGCGAAGCGGTACGCGCCGGTGTCGGCCGAGTCGCGGTTGCGGATGACGTGCCACAGACCGACCGCGACGATCAGCGAGCCGGCGACCAGGAACGAGCCGGCCAGGGTGTGCGGGAAGGTGATCAGGGCGACCTTGTTGGTCAGCACGGCCGGGAAGTCGGTCAGTTCGGCGCGTCCGCTGTCCGGGTTGATCCGGTAGCCGACGGGGTTCTGCATGAAGGAGTTCGCCGCGAGGATGAAGTACGCGGACAGGTTGGTGCCGATCGCGGCGGCCCAGATGCTGGCCAGGTGTGCGCGCTTGGGCAGCCGGTCCCAGCCGAAGATCCACAGGCCGATGAAGGTGGATTCGAGGAAGAACGCGACGAGTGCCTCGATGGCCAGGGGCGCGCCGAAGATGTCGCCGACGAAGCGTGAGTAGTCGCTCCAGTTCATGCCGAACTGGAACTCCTGCACGATGCCGGTGACCACGCCCATGGCGAAGTTGATCAGGAACAGCTTGCCGTAGAACTTGGTGAGCTTGAGGTAGCGCTCGTTGCCGGTGCGGTGCCACATCGTCTGCAGGATCGCCACCAGCACGGACAGGCCGATGGTGAGCGGTACGAAGAGAAAGTGGTAGACGGTCGTGACACCGAACTGCCACCGGGCGACGTCCAACGCGTCCACCTGTTACCCCCCAGCTATGCGTACTACGAGACGTAGTAAATACTACTGCTCGTCGTAAAAGATTGGGCAGGGCCGGGCGGCCCGAACCGGCCCGGGACCAATGACCCTGATCACCCCCGGGCATCCGGCCGACCCGCCCCCGCCGGTCCGTTGCGCCGTGCGACGATGGCGCGCTGATGAACACCGCGTACTCCCCCTGGCAGCCACCACTGCTCTGGCGCGCCGCCCTCGCTGTGGCCCGCGCCCTGGTCGGCCTGCTCGCCCGCCTCGAGGTCAGCGGCGACGTCCCCGCGCACCTGCGCCGAGGCCCGCTCGTACTGGCCGCCAACCACATCAGCCCGTTCGACCCCGTCGTCATGATCGCCGCCTGCCGGACCCGTGGCATCGTCCCGCGGATCATGGCGACCGCCGGACTGTTCCGCGCTCCCGTGCTCGGGGCCGCCATGCGACACGTCGGGCACATCCGGGTCGACCGGGGCACCAGCGGCGTACACCAGGCCCTCGACGACGCGGCCGACGCCGTCGCGGCGGGCTCGGTGATCCTCATCTACCCCGAGGGGCGCATCGGCCTGGACCCCGGCATGTGGCCCGAACGCGGCAAGACCGGTGTCGCCCGGCTCGCGCTGGCCTGCGGCGCTCCCGTCGTCCCGGTCGCCCAGTGGGGCGCGCACGAGGTGCTGCCCTACCGGGCGCCGAAGGGAATGCTGCGCGGCATCGCCCGCGCGCTGTGGCGTCGCCCGGTGATCCGGGTGCACTTCGGCGAGCCCGTCGACCTGGGCGAGTCGAACGCCAACACCCCCGGAGCGGCCCGCCGGGCCACCAACCGGGTCGTCGACGCCCTCACCGACACCCTCGCCCCCCTACGCCCCGACGAACCCGACCGCCCCCGCCACGTCGACCCGGGCCGCCCCGTCGACACCAGCCGCGCCCACCGCCGGTCCAGCTAGCGAACGAGCACCGCCTCGGCGGCCGGGTGGTCGGCGGGCCTTCCGACGCCGAGCACCAGTACCGGCCGTACCATTCGAAGACGTTCACCGCGGGGTTGGTGCGGACCGGGCGGCCGGCGGGGACGGGTTCACGAAGGCAGGAGATCATGAGCGAGCAGACGGTGCTGATCACCGGGACGTCCACCGGCATCGGTCTGGAGACCGCGCTCGGCTGCGCCCGCGCCGGCTGGCGGACGGTCGCCACCATGCGCGACGTCGGCCGCGCCGAGCGGCTGCGCGCCGCCGCCGACGCCGCCAAGGTCGCCGACCTGATCGACGTACGCCGTCTCGACGTCACCGACCCCGAATCAGTGAGCGCCTGCGTGGATGAGGTGGTCGACACGTACGGTCGGCTCGACGCGCTCGTCAACAACGCCGGCGCCGGGCATGTCGGCACCCTGGAAATCGACAGCGTCGACGATGCCCGGGCCGTCATGGAAGTCAATTTCTTCGGTGTGCTGCACGTCAGCCGCGCCGCCCTGCCTCACCTGCGGGCCAGCCGGGGCCGCCTGATCGCCGTATCCAGCGTCGGCGGAATCGTCGGGCAGCCGTTCAACGAGGCGTACTGCGCGGCGAAGTTCGCCGTCGAGGGATACCTGGAATCGCTCGCCCCGCTCGCCGCGACCACCGGGGTGCGGGTCACCCTCGTCGAGCCGGGCGCGGTGGCCAGCGAGTTCGTCGCCACCATCGGCATCGATTCCGACGCCGCCAGCGCCGCCGCCGGGGTGTACGGGCCGGCTCTGCGCGCGTACCTGGCCCGCACCGGCCAGGCATTCGCCGCCGCGCAGTCCTCGGCCGACGCCGCGGCGGTCGTGGTGGCCACGCTGCTGGACCCGACACCGCCGGTGCGGGTGCAGACCTCCGACGGGGCCCGGCAGTTCGTCGGCGTCAAACTCACCGACCTCGACGGTGCCGCGGTGGCCCGCTTGACCGGCGGCTGGCTGGCCTGACCGACGCCAGCGGCGACGGATGTCGCCCGTAGGCCACCTGCGCTCCACCGGCCGCGTGCATACTGCGTCGCGTGCTCAACCGATCCGCCTACCTCGACGCGCCCGCGCCGCTGGCGTTCGCCCACCGCGGCGGCGCCGCCGAGGGCGACGAGAACACCACCGCGGCGTTCGCCCGGGCCATCGGGCTCGGTTACCGGTACGTGGAGACCGATGTGCACGCCACCGCCGACGGCGTCCCGGTGATCTTCCATGACCCGACGCTCGCGCGGGTCACCGGTGCGGCGGGGCGCATCGCCGACCTGAGCTGGGCCGACCTCGCGTCGGTACGCGTCGGCGGCGCTGCCGTCGTACCCCGGCTCGACGAGGTCCTGGACGCCTGGCCGCAGGTCCGCTTCAACATCGACGTGAAGGCCGACGGCGGCGTCGCGCCGACGGTCGCCACCCTGACCCGGGTCGGCGCGGCCGACCGGGTGCTGCTCGCCTCGTTCAGCGACGCCCGACTGGCCCGACTACGGGCCCTCACCGGGGGACGTGTCGCCACCAGCCTCGGCATGCGCGCCGTCGCCCGTCTGCGGCTGGCTTCCCTGCACGGCCGGCCGTTGCGGCTGCCCCCGTCGGTGGTCGCCGCGCAGGTCCCCCCGCGTTACGGGCGGGTGCCGGTGGTGGACCGCCGGTTCGTCGACTACTGCCACCGGCTCGGCCTTCAGGTGCACGTCTGGACGATCGACGAACCGGGCCAGATGCACGACTTACTGGATCGTGGTGTGGATGGCATCATGACCGATCACGTCGGCGTGCTGCGCGACGTCTACCGCAGCCGCGGCCACTGGGCCGCCTGACCAGCACCGAAGGAACCCCCGATGGCCGAGACCGTGACCCCCACGGTGGACGACACCCCTCCGCCTCCGGCGAGCACCCGCCGCGAGCGCCGCGGCTGGTACATCTACGACTGGGCGAACTCCGCCTTCCAGTCCACGGTGATCACCGTTTTCCTCGGCCCGTTCCTGACCACCGTCGCGGAGACGGCCGCCGGCTGCGAACTGGGCGCGGACACCTGCGACGGGTACGTGCACCCGCTGGGCATCCGGGTCGCGGCCGGGTCCTACTACCCGTACCTGATCTCGCTGTCGGTGTTCCTGACCGTGTTCGCGTTGCCGGTCATCGGGGCGATCGCCGACCGGTCCGCGAACAAGAAGCGCCTGCTCGGCGGGGCCGCGTTCACCGGCGCGGGCGCGACCATCGCGATGGCCTTCGTCACCGGCGACCGGTACCTGCTCGGCGGCGCGTTGTTCCTGGTCGCCAACATCTCCTTCGGCGCCGCGATCGTGGTCTACAACTCGTTCCTGCCGCAGCTCGGCGGCCCCGACGAACGGGACGGCATCTCCAGTCGTGGCTGGGCGCTGGGCTACCTCGGCGGTGGCCTGCTGCTGGCGGTGAACCTGGCCACGGTCTCCCTGCTCAGCGAGGACGGCAACCCGCAGCGCACCCTGGACCTGGCCCGCTGGTCGATCGTGTCCGCCGGTGTGTGGTGGGCGGTGTTCACCCTGGTGCCGCTGCGCTGGCTGCGCGACCGTCCCAGCGCGGAGGCCGTGGCCGCGCGGGGCAACGTGCTCACCGACGGGTTCCGGCAGCTCGGCCGCACCGTGCGCGGGATCAGGGCGTACCCGCTGACGTTGTTCTTCCTGCTCGCGTTCCTCGTCTTCAACGACGGCATCCAGACCGTCATCACGATGGCCAGCCAGTACGGCACCGAGGAGTTGCGGCTGGAGCAGAGCACCCTGATCGTCACGATCCTGCTGGTGCAGTTCCTCGCCTTCGGAGGCGCGTTGCTGCTCGGCGCGCTGGCCCGGCGCATCGGGGCGCGCAAGACCGTGCTGATCAGCCTGGTGCTCTGGGCCGGTGTGATCCTCGGCGTGTTCTGGCTGCCCGCCGAGGCGCCGCTGCCGTTCATGGCGCTCGGCGCCTGCATCGGCCTGGTCCTGGGTGGCAGCCAGGCGCTGAGCCGGTCCCTGTTCAGCCAGCTCATCCCCGCCGGCAAGGAGGGCGAGTACTACGGCTTCTACGAGATCAGCGACAGGGGCACGAGCTGGCTCGGCCCGCTCGCGTTCGGCATCGTGTTCCAACTCACCGCCTCCTACCGCGTGGGCCTGGTCTCCCTGGTGGGCTTCTTCGTGGTCGGTTTCCTGCTGCTGTTGGCGGTGCCGATGCGCCGGGCCATCATCGCGGCCGGCAACACGCCACCACGGGTGCTCTGAGCACGTGCGACGCACCTGACAGATCCGGGCCAGTCGATCGGCTAGGCTGCCAGACCGTGACCGACGACGCCGCTGCCACCCCGACCTGTCTGGCCCACCCGTTTCCCGGCCAGCCGCACGCTCCCGCCGGCTGCGCGGCCGCGCGTGGGCTCGACGGGCGGCCGGTGCACGCCGCGGCGCTCAAGTTCTTCTGGGGGCCGATGGACTGCGGCAAGTCCACGATGGCGTTGCAGATGAACTACAACCACGCCCGCCAGGGCCGCCGAGGGCTGGTCACCACCCGCATCGACCGGTCGCTGGGCCCGCAGGTCACCACGCGCATCGGCCTGGCCCACGAGGCCATCGAGGTCACCGACGACCTGGACCTGCGGGCGCTCGTGCGCGGCCGCTGGGCCGACGGGGTACGCGTCGACTACCTGATCTGCGACGAGGCGTGCTTCTACACGGTGGAGCACGTCGAGCAGATGGCCGAGCTGGTGGACACCTACGACGTGGACGTGTTCGCGTTCGGCCTCGCCACCGACTTCCGGTCCTGCCTGTTCCCGGCCGCGCAACGACTGTTCGAGCTGGCCGACGAGGTGGCCCGCATCCAGGTCGAGGTGCTGTGCTGGTGCGGCCGGGAAGGGCTGCTCAACGCGCGGGTCGTCGACGGTCGGGTGGTCCGCGAGGGCGCGCAGGTCGTCATCGGCGACACCGTCGAGACCGCCGACGTGCGCTACCAGGTGCTCTGCCGGCGGCACTACCGCAGCGGTGACCTCGGCCCCCGCGACTGAGACGCCCGCCGATCCGACAGCCGGTCGGCCCGTAGTTCCCCGGCCCGATCGGTCAGCAGTTGAGGACCTGGTGTGCTAGTTGTTCCAGGGCGTCTCGTTTGTCGGAGTGCGTGGGTTCCTGGGCGAGTTGGGCGATGGAGTCCACCCAGCGTCCTCTGGTATCGGCGGGTAGGCCGGCGGAGTTGTCGCGCACGTACGTCAGAGCGTCGTCCAGTGCGTGGTCGCTGTTGCTGAAGAGCAGGTCAACCGCCCTCAACGCGGTGGCCGGCCGGCGGCTCAGAAGGGGTCACCGCACACCCGCCAGTCCCCGCCCTCGCGGACCACCGGCAGGCGGCGTTCCTCGCTGATGCCGCCGGCGCGGGTCACCTTCACGGTCACCGTGCCGCGCGGACGCCCACCCTTGGTGGACACCGACACGTCGGTGATCTCGTAGTCGGTCACCATCGGCGGGGTACGCACCCAACTGGTGAAACCGATCGCGCTCCACCGCGTACGCGCGTCGGCGCACAGCCGCTCGTACGCCTGATCGCTGTCACCGAGGGCCACCTCGTTGAGGAACCCGTCGGCGGTCTCCCGGATCGGACCGGCCGCCTGCCGTACCGTCTGCAGGTTCCACGCTCCCAGCCCGGCCACCCCGACGCAGCACAGCGCCATACCGAACCCGGCGAAGGCCAGCCCGGCACGCATCGGGCGGCCCCGCCGGGCCGGTCGGTTCCACGACTGGCCGGCACCCACGACTACCGACCGTAGAGAACGCCGTCGCGGTGAGGCAGGACAAGCCGGAAACTGGGCGCGCCCGGCACCCTGTTCCAGGCGGTGACACATCGTCTACGGTCGGCGCACACCCCCGTAGTGCCAGGGAGCCGATCGATGAGCCGCTTCGTACAGCCGGTACCACCCCCCGCCGACCCGTACGCCGGGGACACCCTGCTGCGGTCCTGGCTGGAGCGTCACCTCGGCGCGGACGGACACGCCGCCGCGAAAGGGCGCCTGGCCGAACTGGCCGCCGACGTGACCGGGCCGCTGCGCGCGGCGCACGCCGACGCCGAAGCGCACCCGCCGACGCTGGTGCGCTACGACCCGTGGGGCGCTCGCGTCGACCGGATCGAGGTGTCCTCCGGCTGGCAGGCGCAGCGGGCCGCCGCCGCCCGACACGCCGTGGTGGCGCTGCCCTACCTGCCCGACGCGCGGGGCACCTGGGGCGCGGCCGCGCGGGTCGTACAGCACGCGCTGCTGCACCTGTACGGACCGGAGTCGGCGACGTTCTCCTGCCCGGTGGCGATGACCGACGGGGCTGCGGCGCTGCTCAGCCTGCCCGACGTGGACGCTGGTGTCCGCGACGCGTGGCTGCCCCGGCTGGTCTCCACGGACCCGGACACGGCCATCACCAGCGGGCAGTGGATGACCGAGTCGCAGGGCGGCTCCGACCTGAGCCGGTCCAGCACGATCGGTCGACCGGCGGCGGACGGTTCGTGGCGGCTCACCGGCGAGAAGTGGTTCTGCTCCGCCGCCGACGCGGCGATGGCGGTGGCTCTGGCCCGCCCCGAGGGCGCCGGACGGGGCAGCCGGCTGCTCGCGCCGTTCCTCGTTCCCCGCTACGCGGCAGACTCGCCGCTGGCCACCGGCGCGACGCCGGACGCGCCGGCCCCCGGCGTCGTCGTGCACCGGCTCAAGGACAAGCTCGGCACCCGCGCGCTGCCGACCGCCGAGATCGGGTTGCGCGACGCGTACGCGGTGCCGCTGGGCGACCCGACCGTGCCCGGCCTGGTCCGGGCGATGACCCTGGTCGTGGTGACCCGGGTGCACAACGCCGCCGCCGCGGCCGGCGGAATGCGGCGGGGACTCGCCTACGCCCGCGCGTACGCCGACGCGCGGCACGTGGCCGGTGGCGCGTTGGCGTCCTCGCCGTTGCACCGGGCCACGCTGGGCACCCTCGCGGTCGACGCGGCGGGCGCGTTCGCACTCGCGGGGCACGCATTCGCGCTGCTCGGGCGAGTCGAGGTCGGCGCCGACCCACAGGCCGTGGCGGAACTGCGCATCGTGGCGCCGCTGGCGAAGCTGGCCACCGGGCGGCTCGCCGTCAGCTCCGCGAGCGAGTACGTGGAGAGCTTCGGCGGCGCCGGCTACGTGGAGGACACCGGCGTGCCCCGGCTGCTGCGCGACGCGCAGGTGCTGCCGATCTGGGAGGGCACCACAAACGTGCTGGCCCTGGACGTGCTGCGGGCGCTGAGCCGGGAGGACGCCGGGACGCCACTGCTGAGCCGACTGGCCGCCGCCGTCGACCTGGCCCGGCCGCTGTCGCCGGCGCTGGCCGACACCCTGGCCGCCGCCGCCGCGCAGTTGGGCGACACCATCGCGGCGGTGACGGCCGACCCGGGCGCGGCTGGCGTGCTCGCGGGCGCACGGGGCCTGGCGCTGCGCCTGGCGTACGCGCTGACCGCCGCCCTGCTCGTCGAGCACGCCGCGTGGGGCGACGAGCAGGCGGAACTGGCCGCCCGGCTGTGGGCGCGACGGTGGCTGCGGCACGAGGACATCGCCGAGGACGCCCACCACCACCTGGACCTGCTCTGCTGAATGACAGGCAGGAGAGGCGGCGAGGTCATTGACGTCGGAAAACGGCGGAAGCCCGGGTCATCGACCCGAGCTTCCGCCGCAATCCACCAGAGGGAATTGAGTCCCCTTGCCCCACAGTAATGGTTTCTGCCAGGCCGGGAGATGCCTACTGCAGCCAGGCCGACGACGCCACGTTGTCAAAGTTGCCGAATGGCCGCTGCCGGTCCCTCAGATTCACCTTGGCGCCGGGTGCAATCTCGACGGTGTCCGTCGCTCCGCTGCCGAAGTGATCCACAGAGAGGACAAGCGTGCGGCCACTGAAATTCTTGACCGACGACGCCCGGTCGTCCAGGGGATTGCCATTCTGGAAGAAGCGGTTCCCGAAGTCGACCTGCCCCGAGCCGCCGGCCTGCAACTCAGGGAGGTTGGCGACGCTCCCGCTGAAGTTCGGGTTCTCGTAGATGCACACTTGGTTGCCCTTGCACGGGTACGGGTCCGCGTGCGCGACGCCGGGCGCAAGCGTCAACGCTCCAACTGCGGCGGAGACGACCCCGACCGCGACGTTGCGGAACCTTCGATTACTCACTGATACCCCTCCTTATTGCTCGCCAGCTTCGTGCAACCGGTGAGCGACATGGGCGTGATTGATGCGCTGCGGCTTTACGTTTGCGATTACCGTGGCATTCCGCCGAGCGACGTCAGGAACGTTACGGCTCACCAATATAGCGATAGTTGCTAGATACTTTATTCTCCGCTTCGGTCAGGACTCACCAGGACGCGAATCGCCCCTTGACCAGAGGTGACAGCCTCTTGATGGCCCTGCTTGAAACGACCACACGACCGCATTGGCGGGTGGCTCTACAGGTGTTCGTGATGATGGTGTCGACTTCGCCGCCTGGAAACCCGCGAGGTCGGCGTCCGTCATCGGCCGACCACACCACGGGTTCAGCCGCGTCGGCGCGACCGCGCGGCCCACACCGCGTACGCCGGGTCTCGGTCGAGGTTGTGCCGGTCGCGGTCGTAGCGGCGGGTGGTGCGTGGGTCGGCGTGGCCCATGGCGTCCTGCACGTCCTCGAGGGGAACACCCTCGGAGCGGGCGGTGGTGGCGAACGCGTGCCGCAACGAGTGCGGGGACAGTCGCGCCCAGGCCGGGATACCGGCGGCCCGGGCGAGTCGGCGGACCATCCGGAACACCGAGTGCCTGTCGAGCCGGGCGCCGCTGGCGGTGACCAACAGCGGCCCGGTCAGGTGTGTCACCGGTACGCCGGTGGTGGCGGCCCGCTGGGCCAGGTACGCGTCCACGGCGTACGCGGTGCCCGGGGTCAGCGCGCGGCGACGCTGCTTGCCGCCCTTGCCGACGAAGCGCACGCTGCGGTGCCCGCGTTCGGTGCCGAGATCGGTCAGGTCCAACGAGACCAGCTCCCCGACCCGCAGGCCCAGGTCGGCCAGCAGCGCGATCGCCGCGCGGTTGCGGGCCGCCGTCGGGCCGGTCTCGGCATCGGCCGCGGTGAGCAGCGCGTCCACCTCCTCGGGGGTCAGCCCGATGGTGGCGGAGTGGTCCCGGTCGACGCGGGGTCGGTCCGCGCCGGAGACCGGGTTGGCCGGCACGCCGCCGAGCTTGACGAGGAAGTCGTACCAGCTCGACAGGGCGGAGAGCCGGCGTGCGACGGTCGCCGGGGTCAACGGCCGGCCGCTGCGGGCGACGAGTGTGGACTCCAGCGTGCGGGCGTACTCGTTGACGTGCAGGAACGTGGCCCGCAGCGGGTCCAGGTCGTGGCCGGCGCACCAGCCGAGGAAGGCGGCGACGTCGCGCCGGTAGGCGTCGCGGGTGTGCTCGGACAACCGGCGGTTGCGAAGCCACGCCTCGGTGACGTCCATCGGCGCGCTCGGCAGGGCCGGGCGGGCGGTGGGGCGGGCGAGCACGGGCGCGTCGGAGAACACCATGTGAAAAAGGTTCTCAGCAGCGGATGGGATTGCCACGCAGGCGCGCCGACGGCCGGCACCCCGGTGTGGGCGCCGGCCGTCGGGGCGGTGGCTCAGGCGTTGATCTGCCGGCGTGCGTCGCCGTTGGCGCTGATGGTCACCCGCCGGGGCTTGGCCCGCTCGGCCCGCACGGTGAGCTCGACCGTGCAGTCGATGGTGTCGGGGTCGACGCCGGGCAGGTCGAACGCCGCGTAGAGGTTGTCCCCGTCGCGGTAGGCGTCCAGGTGCATCATCGCGGGACGGGCCGCCGTACCGAAGAACTGCTCGGCGAGCCGGTCCACCTCGCGGAACGGGTCGGTACGCATCAACATCGCTGTGCCTCCTCGGATCTCCTGGCCGAAGGTGATGAGTTGAGCCCGACTGACTCAACTTCCTCTTCTTATCCAGCGCCTTCCGAGCCGGGCGTCAACTTCTTCTCGAACCAGTGCTCGGCGTACGGGCCGTGCGAGTAGGCGGGGATCTCCGCGTACCCGTGCCGGGCGTACAGCGCGCGGGCCTCGACCAGGTCGGAGCGGGTGTCCAGACGGATGCGGTCCACGCCGGCCGCCCGCGCCCGTCGCTCGACGGCGGCCAGCAGCGCGGCACCTCCACCGGTGCCCCGGTGCGCGGGGCGGACGAAGACGCGGGTCAGCTCGGCCCAGTCGGCGTGCCACCGCAGTCCGGCACAGCCGGCCAGGTCCGCGCCGCGGTGGGCGAGCAGGAGCACACCACCGGGGTACGCCAGGTCGTCGCTGGGCATCTCCGCCAGAGCGGCGTCGACCTCGCCCGGTCGGGCCGGTCGACGGTAATACCGCACCACCATCTCGGTCATGTACTCGCGGAGCAGGAGTGTCGCGTCCGGATGGTCGGGACGGACGGCGGCGGTCACCCAGGCGGGTCGAACGGTCGTGGTCACCCGTCGATCGTCAGTGCCCGGTCAACGGATTTTCGGCGGCGGCCCGCCGGTAGACGCCCTCCTCACGGGTGAGCAGGCGCTCGTCCACGAGGTAACTTCCGGGGTACGCCCCACCACGTCGCCGGTTGCACGGCGAGGTGGCGAAGGGCGCCGGCGGTCCCCTCGGGGTGACCGAACGTCACCGTCGGCGCACGAACTTCTCGGCGGCAGGGAATCGACGCCGGGACGACAGCCAGGGCTGCGGCGAGGTCGGAGGGGACCGCAGGCCTGCGCCGGCCGGCCCGCTGTGGACGGTCAGCCGGCCTCGCGGGCCATGGCGACGAAGCTACGCCAGGCGTCCGGGCGGAAGGTGAGCGTCGCGCCGTCGCGGTCCTTCGAGTCACGCACGAGCACCACGCCCGGCAGGTTGTCGGCGACCTCGACGCAGTTGCCGCCGTTGCCGCCGCTTCTCGTGCTCGTGCGCCACCGCGCCCCGGTCATGTCCATGATCCCGCCGCTTCTCTGAGAAGGTCCAGGGAACGTCCCCGGGGCAGCGCCTCGCCGCGAATCCGCTCCCACCGCCGTTCCAGGCTAACAAGCTCCGATGGCGCGTCGAGGATCTGCGCCTGCGCGGCACTGTCGACGTGCGCGAGGCGCGAGCCGTCCGGCAGGTCGGCGATGGTGAACGGCCCGTCGAGCCCGGGGTAGCTGGGCGCGTCCGCCGGGACGATCTGAAGCTGGACGGTGTCCGTCTCGACGTAGCCGAGCAGACGCGTGAGCTGCGCCGCCATCAGCGCCCGGTCGTCGCCGACACGGCGGCGCAGCACGCCCTCGTCGAGCAGGGCGATGAGCAGTGGTCCCTCGGTCTCGCGGTCGATAATCGACTGCCGGTTCAGCCGCGCCTCGGTGAACTCGTCGATCGCAGCCGCGGTCAGCACCCCGCCGCCCAGGGTGGCCCGCGCGTACGCCTCGGTCTGGAGCAGCCCCGGCACCCACGCCAACTCGAACGACCGCAGCGTCACCGCCTCGCGTTCGATGTCGACCCAGGGTCGGAACCACACCGGTTCGCGACGACGAAGAGCGTCCGGCCACAGTGCCTCGGCGTCGCGCGCCAGCAGCTCGGCGACTGTCGAGCGGTGTCGACTCTGGGGGACGTGACCCGGGTTCGCCCACCGGGCAACGGTCTTCGGGTGCACGCCGATCCGGTCGGCGAGACTCTCGGCCGTGTGGCCCGCCTCGGCGAGCGCTGCGACAAAGGCGTGATTCATACCGTTCCTTCCTCGGAGCAAAGGGGCTGCGCCAAAGAGAACACGTAACGCTGTGTGCTTGTCCAGCGACTCCCGGGAAAGTGGGGTATCGACGGCGCGGCCGGCAGGGACCCGAACCCGGCGGACGCGTTCGCAGCGGGGGCCGCTGCCGCGACCGGAAGCGGCCCCCGCCTCCAGCAGCCGACCCAGGAGGTACGCGTGGCCCACACCGAAGGAACGGCCAGGAGGCCGACACACTCACCGTTGCGCCCGTCGTGGCGCTGCCCGGCCTGCGGCATCCTCTGGCCGTGCTCGACCGCGAAGCTGCGCCTGCTCGGCGAGTACCGCGAGGACCGCCCGGGTCTGGTGACGCACCTGGCGGCGGTCCAGAAGGAGGCCGAGGCCGATCTCGCCAGGCTCAACCCCGACGTGGCGCTACCCGACCTGACCCCGCGTTTCGTCGGCTGGGCGCAGGCCCGCTGACCAGGCCGACCCCTCGGTCAGCAGCACGTCCCGCAACCCCGTCTGGCCGACCGGCCGGTCGTCGTCCTCGACGATCGCCCAGCTCACGGCCGTCTCGGCAAGCCACCGGCCGGTCCACTGTGCCGTCCACGCCCTGGCCTCGGCGTCGTCGTCGTCGAGCCGGAGCACGTGCCACCGCCGGATCGCCGGACAGTCGAAGGCGGCGCGTACGACCGGGGCGTCGTCGTCACGCCACGGCCGCAGCGCCAGCCCGGGGCGTACCGGAAGGTGGGGTTGCTCCTGGGCGGCGAGACGCCCAGCGGGCAGGGCTGGGGTGACGAGCAGCGGCATCGGCCCATTATCGAGCAGTCGGTCTCACTCGCCGGTCGGGCCGCCGGCCAGCTCGGCGACCACGTCGAGGTGGCCCAGGTGGCGGGCGTACTCCTGCACGAGGTGGAACAGCACCCGTTCCAGCTGCGCCGGGTCCGCGCCGTTCCAGCGCGGGCCCGGCGCACCGACCTCGGTCAGGTCGTGCGCCGTCACGACGGCAGTGGTGTGCGCGCCCTGCGCCCGCAGCGCCGCGACCAGATCGTCGCGGGTCTCGTCCGGGGCGACGTACCAGCGGTCGTCCCGACGATCACCCCACGGCTCGGCGACGTTCCGGCCCTCGAAGCCCCACTCGATCCAGCGCAACTCGACGTGGCGCAGGTGTGTGAGCAGCTCCAGAGGGGTCCACCCGGACGGCAGCCGGCTGCTGCGCAGCTCCGACTCGTCCAGCGCCGACACCTTGGCCACCGTCGACTCCCGGAAGTAGTCCAGGTAGCGCAGGAAGACCTCGGTGCGGCTGCCAGCCGGTGCGGTCGGCTCGGGGAAGGCAGTCATGAGCCGCTCGGCAGGTCACGACCGCGCTGGCGCACGCCCGCGCCGCCGTACGGGTAGTCACCGATCGGCGGCGCGCTCGCCTCGTCCAGCAGCCGCATCTGCTCCGCGTCGAGGACGAGGTCGGCTGCGGTCAGGTTGTCGTCGAGCTGTTCGGTGGTCCGCGCGCCGAGGATCACCGAGGTGACCGCCGGTCGGGCCGCCAGCCAGGCCAGCGACACCGCCGACATGGACACGTCCCGGTCTCGCGCGATCTGGCCGACCGCGTCGAGCACCCGCCAGGTGCGTTCCTGCGCGTTGCGACCCGCGTACGCCTCGACCCCGCGCTGCGGGTTCTCGCCGAGCCGGGTGGCGCCGGTGGGCGTGGAGTCGCGCCGGTACTTGCCGCTCAGCCAGCCTCCACCCAGCGGCGACCACGGCAGGATCCCGATGCCCTCGTTCTCGCAGACCGGCACCAGCTCGAACTCGATCTCCCGGGCCAGCAGGTTGTACTGCGGTTGCAGCGAGACGATCGGGGTGAGGTTGAGGTGCTGGGTGAGCAGGGCGGCCTTCTGCAACTGCCAGCCGGTGAAGTTGCTGACCCCCGCGTAGCGGATCTTGCCGGCGCGTACGGCGTCGTCGAAGAACCGCAGCGTCTCGGGCAGTGGGGTCAGCGGGTCCCACGCGTGCGCCTGGTACAGGTCGACGGCCTCGACGCCGAGACGTCGCAGGCTCGCGTCCAGGGCACGGGTGAGGTGCACCCGCGACAGGCCGGCGTCGTTCGCCCCGGGGCCCATCGGGAACCTGCCCTTGGTGGCGATGACGAGGCGGTCGCGCATGTCGGGCCGTGCCCGCAACCAGCGACCGACGATCTCCTCGGAGACGCCTGTGGAGTAGACGTCCGCGGTGTCGAGGAAGGTGCCGCCGGCCTCGACGAACCGGTCGAGCTGGGCGAAGCTGCCCTCCTCGTCGGTCTCCGCCCCGAAGGTCATCGTGCCGAGACACAGGGTCGACACCACCGTGCCGGTGGCGCCCAGAGTGCGGTATCGCATGTCGTCCTCTCGGTCGAGTCGCAAAACTGATCTTCGCACCTGGTCAGAGCGTGTGCACCCGGAGGCGTTCGGGGCCCCCACGCGGCGGCGTCGCGGGCGATGACGGCTCGGTGAGCGAGCCCGCCATCGACACCGACCGACCGCGCGCGCCGGCCCGGTCGTCCACATCGGTCGAGCTGCCGCAGCCCGGTCCACGTACGCGGGGGCCGTGGTTGGTGGCAGCCGCGACCAGCGTGACGCTGCTCCTGCTCGCCGGGCGGTACGGCTATCACCGCGACGAGCCGTACTTCCTGCTCTGCGGCCGGCACCTCGACTGGGGTTACGTCGACCAGGGGCCGTTGGTCCCGGCGCTGGCCCGACTGCTCGACGAGATCGCGCCGGGCAACCTGGTGGTCCTGCGGACGCCGTCGGCGCTGCTGGCCGGGGGCGCGGTCCTGCTGCCCGCGATGCTGGCCGTGGGCCTGATCGCCGGTGTGGTGATCGCGGGACCGCGTCGGCTGCCGCGGGACAGATGGGTGCTCGCCGCCGCCGGGATCGCCCTGGTACTGACCGCGCCGAACCTGCTCTGGCAGGCCGCGCACGGTTTCCCGCAGCTCGGCGTGGCCGCGTCGATCCCGGACGGCGACAGCTCCTACAGCGGCCGCCTCGACGCGTTCACCCTCCAGTTCGTCATCATCAGCGTGGTCCTGGTGGCCGGCGGCAAGGGCTACTACGACGCTCCCCTGCTGCTGGTCCTCGCCGCCGGTGGCGCGGTGGTGACCGCCGCTTGGGCGTCGCGCGGCTCGACGTGGCTGCGCCGAGGGGCGCTCGCGGCGGGCGCGGCGCTGTTCCTGCTGCCCAGCGTCGCGTACTCGCGCCCACCTCCTACCGGGAGTGGCTGGCGCGCTGACCCGTGGTTGGGGCGTCCCGGGATGCGGGGCGCCCACCGGTCGTCCGGACTACGCTCGGTTCATGGTCACGGCGGGTCTGCTCCTGGCGGCCGGCGCCGGCCGTCGGCTCGGCCAACCCAAGGCCCTTCTGCCGTATCGTGGCCGCCTCCTCGTGGACCACGCCGCCGAGATCCTCACCGCCGCCGGTTGCCAGCCGGTGCTCGTGGTGCTGGGCGCGCAGGCCGACCAGATCCGTGCCCGAACGCGGCTGCCCGACGTGGTGGTCAACGACGACTGGGCGACGGGCATGGGCTCGTCGCTGCGGGCAGGGCTGGCCGCGTTGGCGTCCAGCCCTGCCGCCGCCGTCGTGGTCACCCTCGTCGACCAGCCCGACCTCACCCCCGAGGCGGTACGCCGCGTCGCCCGCGACGTCAGCGCCGAATCCCTCGCCATGGCCACCTACCGCGACGGGCGGCGCGGACACCCGGTGCTGCTCGGGCGCGACCACTGGCCCGGAGTCGCCGAGGCGGCGACCGGCGACCGGGGCGCGCGCGACTACCTCCGCGCCCACGCCGCAGCCGTACGACTGGTGGACTGCGCCGACGTCGCCGACGACACCGACGTGGACCTGCCCGACGCGGCCGCCGCCCTCCCCCGGTAGCCGCGGCGTCGGAACCTCGTACGCTGCGCCACATGCTCTCCGGCGTTCATGGGTTGTCCCGCCACTTCACCCCCGACAGCCTGCGGGAGCACCTGCTCGCCCACTCCACACGAGCCGAGACGGGCTGCCTCATCATCACCGGCTACGGCTCCCAGCGCGGTGTCCACCAGAAGGTCGCCGGACGCGCCTGGGCGCACATCGCCGCCTACGCCGTCTTCGTCGGCGACTACGACCCCGACCTCGAAGTCGACCACAGCTGCGGTGTCCCCGACTGCATCGAACCGACCCACCTGCGCCAGGTCACGCACGCCGAGAACTGCCGAACCCGCGAGCGCAACCCGCGCTGCCGCAACGGCCATGACCGGGAGATCGACCCCGGTACCGGCACGTACCGCCGGGTCTGCCGCGCCTGCAATCGGGACGCGCAGC
The DNA here is from genome assembly GCF_043197485.1 of Micromonospora sp. NPDC049102. Classification (NCBI taxonomy): domain Bacteria; kingdom Bacillati; phylum Actinomycetota; class Actinomycetes; order Micromonosporales; family Micromonosporaceae; genus Micromonospora; species Micromonospora sp. NPDC049102. The sequence goes on from NZ_JBICTE010000008.1 coordinate 137,202, forward strand.
GTCGGTGGCGACAGCGCCAGGCCGCCGAGGTCGCCGAGGCCCGCCAGACGTACGGGCACAGCTAGGGATCTGCCCGCACGTCGTGGACGCTGCCGTCGACCAGCTTCCCGCTTCGCCTCGACGGTGAGGGCGTGCCCGGGGATCTTGTCGTGGCGATCACCCACGGTCGGTGTCCCGGTGGGCTCGAACATGAGGATCGCGGCGCCGGTTCGGGTCGTCGGCGACCTGACCGCAGGTGGCTACCGGCGACCGGTCACGCATGCCGCAACGGTGGGAAACAACAGCCTGAGCACTTACGCATCTTAACTGTCATTATGATGCGTATCCGGTATGCCCTGTTTGTGGGCATGGATTAACGGATTATCGTTATCGGCAATCCGTTAATCCGCCGCAAGTCGCGGATGTCCGGCATGAGCGGCCCCGGCGCGAACGCGGTCAACGAGCAGGAGGAGACGCTGCACGGGGCACCATGGGGGGCGCGACACGTTCCGGCTCACGCTCGGCGCCGTCCTCCGGCCGCACCCCGCGACCTCGATCGTCGACAGCCACGTGTCCTTCCCGGTGACACCCTCGGGTCGGGTGGTCATCGGCGGTGCGGACTGGGAGACGCCGACGTACGAGAACGTCGAGCAGGTCGTCCGACGCCTGCGCGACGCGGGACTGTTGGTGCCGTCACACCCGGCGGGCGCGGAGGTCGACCGTCACCGGTCCACGCGCACCCTCCAGCGGCACCACCGTGCAATCACCGGACTGTCGCAGACCGCCGTGACCCAGATCGACCGCGCTAACGCCGCAGCCGCCATGCTGCGCGACGGCCTCGACTGGCGGGCGGTCGTCGACACGCTGGGCTACTTCGACCAGGCTCACCTGGCGCACGCGTTGCGCCGCTTCGTCGGACACACAGCGCGAGGGCTGGGAACGGGCAACAACCCGGCGATGTCGTTCCTGTGCAAGCCCGACCCGCATCCCGGCAGCTAACCTCCGTCGGCCGGGCACCGGATGGCGGCCGAGCCCGATTCACCAGAACGGAGGAAACCGTGCTGCTCAGCGTCAACATCTTCGTGAGCCTCGACGGCGTCGTGCACGGGAGTTGGCAGCTCGTGCAGACGCTGCACGAGGCCGGACTCGTCGACCTCTACCGGCTGCTGCAGTACCCGGTCGTCGTCGGAAGCGGGAAGCGACTGTTCCCGGACGGTACGACGCCCGCCACGTTCGCGGCGTCCGAGGACAGCGTGCGCGTGCTGCCCGGCGGCGTCGTGTCGCTGACCCTGACCCGCCCTCGGTGACCTCTCGACGGGCGCGTACACGGTGGACGAGGGCCGCTCGGTGCCGGTACTCCACTGAACACCGGCACCGAGCGGCGACATCAGTGGGTGGCCCTGCCGAACCACCGCGCCAGATGGTCGTCCAAGGCCCGCTGGTCGTCGCCGATCCAGGCGACGTGACCGTCGGGCCGCACCAGCACACCCGGAACGTCCAGGTCCGCGCTGGCGTCCGCGAGCTGGTCGACCCGATGCGACCAGCCGTCGACGGTCAGTCGACCGGTGCGGTCCAGCAGCAGGCCACGCCCGCGGTGCAGCAGACCGTAGAGGTTGCCCTGTCGCAGGTCGACGTCGGGCAACCGGCGGCCGAGCAGATCGGGGCCCTCGCCCACGTCGTAGCGGATGGCGGTGCCGGTGATCTTCTCCAGGAGATGGCGGTTCACCTCGTCGAAGTCCATCAGCTCGGTGAGCAGCCGGCGTACGGCCCGCGCGCCCGGTTCGTCCGACAGCAGCTGCGTCTGGGCGCGGGTGTTGTCCAGCACGTCGGCGGCGACCGGACGGCGTTCGGCCTGGTAGGTGTCCAGCAGGGTGTCCGGTGCCCACGCGCGGATCTGTGCGGCAAGTTTCCAGCCGAGGTTGACCGCGTCCTGCAGTCCCAGGTTGAGGCCCTGCCCACCGATGGGTGGGTGGATGTGTGCCGCGTCGCCGGCCAGCAGGACCCGCCCGACCCGATACCGTTCGGCCAGCCGGGTGGCGTCGCCGAAGCGGGACACCCAGCGCGGGGAGTGCACGCCGAAGTCGGTTCCGACGACGGCTCGCAGCTGTCGCCGGAAGTCCTCGATGGTGGGTGGTACCGCGCGGTCGCTGAGGCCCGCGGCGGGAACGACGATGCTGTAGAGGCCGACACCGACGGGTCGGACCCAGAATCGGTGCTGCGTTCCGCCGACCGCGGCGACAGTGGCGGCGATTTCCTCCGGTGAGACGCCGGCCTCCATCTCGCCCATCAGCGTCTCGCTCCGCGACGGCTCGCCGGGGAAGCCGACGCCGAGGAGCTTGCGCACCGCGCTGCGGGCACCGTCGCAGCCGACGAGGTATCGGGCGCGCAACTGTTCCCCGTCGGACAGTTCGACGGTCACACCCCCGTCGTCCTGCGCGAGACCGGTGACCGCCCGGCCGCGCCGGACCTGCGCGCCCAGATCGGTCGCGTGTTCCGCGAGCAGACGTTCGATGACCGGCTGCCGAATGCCCAGCAGGTAGGCGTACGGGGAGTCGAGCCCTGAGGGCGCGGGTTTGTCGATGGCGGCGAAGAAGCCGGCAGCCGGACGTCGCCTGCCGTGCGCGAGCATGCGGTCCAACAGGCCGCGCATCGCCAGCACCTCGAGGCTACGGATGTGCAGGCCGACGATGCGGACGGCGGACGGTGGCTCGGTCTCCTTCTCGACGACGAGGACCCGCACGTCGTGCAGGCGGAGTTCGGCGGCGAGCATCGCGCCGGTCGGCCCGCAGCCGACGATGATCACGTCGACGGGATGCCGGGGAGGATCGAGGTGTGCGGAGGACACAGGATGGGCCTTTCGAGAGTGCCGTGGTGAGAAGGCGCTCCCGGCGACACCTGCGTCAGTCGCCCGACCGTGACGGTAGGGGGAGCACCCACAACGAACCAGCGTTCATGGGTCTCACCTCCTCGGGCGGTGTCTCGGTCGACTGCAAGGTACAAGCCCAGCGGCCGCAGGTCCAGCCTTTATGCCGTTCACCGCAGCATGACGTGGGTCATCCGGCGCGTGGCCACCCACATCGCGATCGAGCCGAACGCGATGAGGTAGAGCGCCGCGATCAGCAGGTGCCAGCTGAGGTGGCCCAGCGCCGGCTCCCGGACGAGCTCGATGCTGTGGTGAGCGGCAGGGCCTGGATGAGGGGCCGGACCGCCTCCGGATAGACCGACAGGGGATAGAACGTCGTCGCGAACAGGTACATCGGCAGCATGAACAGCTGGATGTACTGGAAGTCGGGGAAATCCCGCAGGTACGTCGTGACGGCCAACCCACCCGCCGCGAACGCGTACGCGATCAGCAGCGAGGCCGGCAGGGCCAGCAGCACCCAGGCCGAGGTGACCAGCCCTCCGATCGCCATGACGGCCAGGAAGCCGATCGACGTCAGCAACGCGTTGATCATCGCGCTGGTGACCTCGCCGACGGCGATGTCGGTGACCGAGAGCGGCGTCGGCAGGATCGCCTCGTAGGTCCTCTCGACCCTCACCCGAGTGAAGACCCCGATGCTGGTCAGGTTGAACGCCGTGTTCATCGCGGTGGTGGCCAGGATCGCGGGAGCCACGTAGGCGGCGTACGGCACCTCGACCCCGGGGACCGTGCCGACGAGCAGCCCGACGCCGACCCCGATCGACAGCAGGTACAGGAGCGGTTCGACGAGCGCGTTGAGCAGCGGGGTGCTCGACCGCCGGTAGATCATGAAGTTGCGTTCGATCAGCGCGAGCGCGCGACGGCGGGTCCAGGCGGGTACGACGACGCTGGTCATGGTGTCTCCACGAAGCTCTGGACGGCGGCCGTCACGGGTGCAGCCGGCGGCGGTAGGTGACGTGGGCGGCCAGGAAGCCGCCGATCGTGAGCGCCAGCAGATAGACGATGTGGACAGAGCTGCCGGCGATCGTGGCCGTGCCGAGGCTCACCGTGCGGCACAGCTCCACCCCGGGCCACAGCGGCAGCAGGTAGGACACCGGCCGGATCCACTCGGGCAGCTGCGAGACGGCGAAGAAGGTGCCGGAGAACATGTAGAGCGGCATGATGACGAACCGGAACACCGTGTCGATGTGGCGCAGCGTGCGTACGCCGCAGCCGGCGCCCCGAACGCGAGCCCGGTCAGCGTCGCGCCGAGCAGGGCTCCGAGGGCCCACCGGCCCTCGACCAACCCGAACGCGGCCATCATCGCGATGAAGGCGCCGTTGGTGATGAGCAGCCGCACGGCGATGAAGAGCAGGTGCCCGGCGGCGAGCTGCTCCGGCTCGATCGGTGTCGGCGTGGCGCCCCGGTAGGCCCCGAAGCCGGCGGCGCGGGTGACTCCCCAGGACGCCTCGAGGAACGCGTTCTGCATCGCCGCGGCGGCCAGCATGCCCGGTGCGAAGAACGCTGCGTAGGAGACGCCGGCGATCTGGGCTGGCGCGTTGTCGTCGACGAGGGCGCCCAGGCCGGCGCCGATGCCGGAGGAACAGCATCGGGTTCAGCACGTTGATCACGATCGTGCCGCGCCAGGTGCGCCGGTAGCGAATGAGCCAGTATCCGAATGCGTGCAGCACCAGTGGTTCCTTCAGCTACTCGATGAGCGATCGGCCGGTGAGCGTGAGGAACACGTCCTCCAACGTCGCGCGGCGGACCAGGGCGGTGAGCGGGGTGAGCGACAGGGCGTGCACGGTGGCGAGGGCGGCCTCGCCGTCGGCGCAGTAGACGAGCGCCCGGTCCGCGAGCAGTTCGACGCGCCCGTCGGAGGCGGTGCCGCCGGTGGCCAACACCGATGCCCGGAGTTTCTCCGCTGCGGTTTCCCGTTCGTCGAGGCGGAAGCGGAGTTCGAGGACCTCCCGGGTGGCGTATCTGGTGATCAGGTCCCGTGGGGAGCCCTGCGCGACGATCCGACCGTGGTCGACGACGATGAGGCGGTCGCAGAGCTGCTCGGCCTCGTCCATGTAGTGGGTGGTGAGGATGAGCGTGACGCCCTCCTGCTTGAGCTGGAAGAGGCGGTCCCACAGGATGTGTCGGGCCTGCGGGTCGAGGCCGGTGGTCGGTTCGTCGAGCAGCAGGATGTCGGGTTCGTTGATCAGTGCGCGGGCGATCGTCAACCGCCGCCGCATGCCACCCGACAGCGTCTCCACCTGGTCGCCGGCCTTCTCGGGGGTCGATACTGGTGAGACCGCCTATTCAACTGTCGCGTATCCGGCCGGTATCCAGGCAGCCAACTACGCTGCGTGGTTGAGAAGGCCGGTAAGGAAGGTTCGGCCCGACAGCGGAGCCCTGCAGGTCGGTCGAGATACTGGCTTGATGCGGGACGAGTGGATTCATGTCGGGCGGTTGTGGACCAACGGTGAGCAGTTCCTCGCCATAGACAGCGCCGGGCGCAGTGATTGGCGTGGGCACACCGACGACGAGTTTGATCGGACCGTGCACTTGACGTGGCAGGAGACCGGGCTTGCAGTCGGCTCGCGGATGGCGGCTCTCGTCGGCGGGGACGGCGTCGTCCGGGATGACAGCTGGGTCGAGGTCTTCCGGGGCGGGTCCGGTGCCCTGGCGTTGGTGCAGGCTGGAGGACTGGACTACCGGAGTGTGCTGGCGGCGGCGTTGGAGTACCCGGACGATCAGGACCTTGACGGCGTGATGATCGAGGTTCGCAGTGGGGAACTGGCGGTCTTCACTGCGGCGGCCGATGGTGACGGTGAGTTCGCGAATCCGTTCGAGCAGGCGCGGCCGGGTCTGGTGCCAGCGGAGCATGGGCCGCCGTCGCGTGGCGTCGATCCGGGGCTACTGATCAGCACGGATGGTGTGACGGCGTTCCGGTTGAAGGTCCGCTGGTTCACGGAACTCGACGAGAAGAGCCGCTTCGCGCGTTGGCTGCTCATTCCGGTGACGGCCGGTTACTGACCGACCCTTCCTCCCCGCGGTGGTCGCCGGGCGCGTAGGTGGACCAGGTTGTCCCCGCTTCGGCGGCGAGGCGCGCGGTGGTGACCTGGTGGTAGCCGAGTGCGGTGGCGACGATCGGGGCGGGCAGGTCGAGGACGTGCTGGCGGATCGCGGCGGCGCGGGCGGCGATCGACGGGACGCCGAGGGCCTGGACCTGTGTCGAGAGGGTGCTGGGCTGTAGTGGTTCGCCGGCGCGGCGGCCGGGGAAGAGCCACCGTGAGTCGCGGTTGGTGGCGGTGCGCATGTTGGTGCGCTGGCCGAGGTACTCGAGCAACAGGGCGGCGACCGGTTCGGGCATCGGGGATGGCGGGTCGCCGAGCCGCAGCAGGATCTGGTCGCCTTCGCGAATGATGTCGTCGATGGTGAGCCGGGTGATCCGGCTGACGGGTTGGGCGTAGAGCAGCAGGATCGCGGCGGCCGCCCGGCTGCGCAGCGAGCCGGTGCGGTCGGTGAGCACGTGGCCGAGCAACGCCGTGCGGTCGCGTTCCGGTAGGGGCGGGCCGCCGGGGCTGGCAGTGGACGGAAGGTCGAACCGGCGGATGAGCCGGGTTTTGGCTGCCCAGAGCAGGAACTGCCGGAGGTTGGCGTTGGCGCTGGTGGTGTGTCGGACATGCCAGGCGTCGATGTCGGCTTGGGTGCAGTCGGCGATGGTCCGGCCGTGGTCGGCGAACCAGTCGAGCAGTGCGGTGGCCTGGATGATCTGCTCGCCGACGTAACGGCGCCCGGCCGGGGTGAGTGGTCGGGCCTCGGCGCGGGATCGGAGCCGGGGCAGGACGTTCCAGGTCGCGAAGCGGCGCAGGATCTGGGCGTGCTCGGCATCGGTGAGGCCAGCGAGATGCTCATGCAGCCAGCGCTCGAACAACAGGATCTGCTTGTCGACGACGGGCAGCAGCCCGCAGGCCATGAGCAACTCGCGTAGGTGGGCGGCCGCGCGCCAGGGCTGGAGAGTGCGGAACGCGTCGTGGGTCAGCGGGATCTCGCCGGAGGCGAGGCCGCGCAGCAGAGCGGCGGACGGGTGACGGCCGTAGGACAGCCAGGCCAGGCCGGACAGTGGGTTGTCCATGCTGAGCAGGTGCTCGGCCAGCGGCACCAGGCGTGGATGGACGCGGCCGGTGCCGTCGTCGAGCAGTTCGGTGAGCCGGTCGGCGAGGGTGCAGCGGGTGCAGCGGCGGCCGCCGTGCAGTTTTCCCTCGTGACCGCAGCGCGAGCACGCGTAGGACATGGTGAACCCAGCGCAGTCCGGGCAGATCGCGGCGCCGTCGTCCGGACGCAGGCCGGGCCGAACTCGGTCGGCGCCGCAACCGGGACAGCGGCCGTGCTGCTGCAGAGCCCGGTCGTGGCAGGTCCGGCAGACGTGCCCGTCCGGCCAACGGGCGGCGAAGCTGCCGTGTCGGCCGCATCGGACGCAATCGCGCTTGTGCCAGCGTTCGTACTGCTCTCTGGTGGTGTAGGCGGGGCTCATTCGTCGGGCAGGATCAGGGCTGGCCGAGGCCGGAACCTTCCGCCGGTGGGCGGGGCGGGCAGGTCGCCGGTGGCGGTCTTGCGGACACCGGCGTTCTGCGCGCTGGTGGTGATCAGCTCGGCGGGGGTGCAGCCGAGGATGTCGCAGAACGCGGATAGGACCTGCAGTGACAGCCGCTCGGGGGTGCCGGAGACGAGCCGGTGGATCTGCGATGCGGACAGGTCGATGCCACGGTCGCGCAGCAGCGGCATCATGTCGGTCGCGGTGAAGATCTTGTGCTGAGCCATCACCCCACGCAGCCGCCACTCGTAGCTGACCTTGCGTTTCATGCCTTCCTCCCGGTCTGGGTGGCGAGCGCGGCCGCGGTCGTCGCGTCGAGGTGCCGGCGCAGGGCGCTGGTGCGGTAGTCCGAGGAGACGCACTTTGGCGACGTCGGATATTCGAACTGTCTGAATGGGTGTCCCGCCATGGCTGCTGGTTGCCGTGCTGTCAGGGTTGGCAGGCGTGGATCAGGTTGCCGAGCGCGCCGGTTGGGTCGTGTAGTGCGCGCGCGCCATCGGTGACGACTCGGCGGGTGCCGGAATCGAGCGGGTCGGTGCTGGCCCAGTCGGGCGAGCCGATGTTGATCTCCACTTCGAGGCCGGAGGGGGTGCGGAAGCGTCGTTCGGTGACTGCGCCCCAGGACTGGATTCGGATCAGGCCGCCGATGGTGAGGTCGTGTATCCAGGTGTTGTCGGCGTAGCTGGCCTGGTCGGTGGTGAGCAGGACGAGGTCGATGTCCGAGTCGGGTCGGGCGGCGTTTCGTGCGTAGGAGCCGGCCAGGAGCAGGCCGATGATGTCCGAGCGGTGTGCGGCCCATCGTGTGACGCGGTCGATGATCTCGTCGACTTCGGCGAGACGCTCAGGCGTCAGGGTGGTCGGTTGACGGGTCGCGGGTTGCTCGTTGTGCATCGGACTCCCTTTCTGGTTGATCCGGCGGCTGACGTCGGCGGCGTAGTTGGTCCAGTCGCCGGCGCTGGCGCGTTGCCAGGCGGCGGCGACGCTGATGTGGATGCCGAGCATCCGGGCGAGGATCGCGGCGGGCAGTTCGGTGGCGAGGTCGAACAGTGCGGTGGAGCGGGACTGTGCGGGGTTGAGGCCGAGGTCGCGCAGCCGTTTGGTGAGTTGGAAGGCGCTGATGGGCCGGCCGGGCTGGCCGCCGGGGAACAGCCATGGGCTGGTGCCTGGGGCGCCGATGACGGCGTGTCCGCGGCGGGTGCTGGCCAGGTCGCGGATGAGGCTGGCGAGCGGTTCGGGCAGGACGATCGGTTCCCGACCCAGGCGCAGGTGGATGGTGTCCGGGTTGGTTTGGAGGTGGTCGAGGGTGAGCCGGCTGATTGTGGCGGGTTGCTGGGCGTAGAGCAGGACGAGTAGGCCGGCGACGCGTATTTCGGTGTCGATGGTGCGGTCGTGCAGCAGTCGGCGGGCGCGTTCCCAGCGGGCTTCGGTGTCGATCGGCGCGGCGGGTCCGGCCCAGCGGGTGGCGGGGAGCTCGAGCGTGGTGAGTTTGTTGCGCCGGGCCCAGCGGACGAAGTTGCCGGCCTCCCGGCGGGCGTTGTCGTCGGCGAGCCATTGGTCGAGGTCAGCCTGCCGGGCGGTGGCGAGGGTGTGACCGCAGCTGGCGAGCCGGTCGAGCAGGGCGACGGCGGCGTTGATGTTGCGTTTGGCCGCGAGTAACTGGTGATGGGTGGTGTCGGCGCCGTTGAGCCTGCCGCGGAGGCGGCGCAGCACGTGCCAGATCGCGTAGCGGCGCAGCAGGTGCTGTTCGTCGGGGTTGGCCCGTGCGGCGATGGTGTCGGTGATCCACCGGTGCAGTCGGGTCAGTAGTTCGTCGCGGGCGGGCAGGGTGCCAATCGCGACCAGTACGCTGCGCAGGTGCTCGACGGGTTTGCCCGGCGGCAGAGCGTCGAGCGTGTCGTGGGTCAGTGGCTGACCGGCGAGGGCTTGCAGGATGGCGGGGGCGGCGCTGCGGTTGAGCCAGCCTTCGACGGTGGCCGTCCGGTTCGTCGTCGCGAGCGCGTCGTGCAGGGCTTGCAAATCGGGCCGGATCGTGTCGCTGTCGTCGCCGAGTACCTGACGTAGCCGTCGGTGGATGGTGCATCGTGAGCAGCGGGCGTTGCCGCCGACGTGGATCCGGCCTGGTTCGCCGCAGCCGGGGCAGGACCGCCAGAAGCCGGGGTCGGGTCGGGTGCAGGTCGCGCAGAGCGGCGCGTCAATGGTGCCGCCCCGGATGGGCCGGTCCTGTCCGCAGCCGCTGCAGCGGGCCCACCGTTGCTTACACGCGCGACACCACGGCTGCCCGGTGGTCTTGGAGATCAGACACGGGCCGGTCTGGCCGCAGATCGCGCAGGTCCCGGTCGGCCAAGGACGGCAGGCTTGGCAGAGCGGTCCGTCCGGGGTGCGGACGCTGACCGGGCGGCGCCGTCGGCAGGTCGTGCAGGTTTCCTGGTTCGCGGGTTGCCGCAGCAGGCAGGTCGGACACAGCGGCCGGCCGTGTTCGTCGCGGCTGCCGGGTTCGCGGACCGCTCCGCACTCGGCGCAAGGCCGGGCACGGGTCTTGGCCACGCAGTTGCGGCAGAGCCACTGCCCGTCGATCCGTCGGTGTAGATGGATGTGGCGCTGGCAGTGTGGGCAGGCCGGTGCGGTGATCGTCTGGGTGCCCGCGGCGACGAGTAGGTCGATCAGCCGCAACACGCAGGGGGCGGTTGCGTCGGCGCCGGCCCCGGTGAGGAGATCGGGCCGGTCCTGTAACTCCCAGGCCAGTTGGTGGCGCTGGCCTCGTCGGGTTGCCGCCGCGTGCACCACGCTGGCCACCGATTCCGCGGTCAGGCCCGGTTCGAGACCGGTCACGATGGTGATGATGGTGTCGACCGGATCGCGTTCGTCGACCGGGCACTGAACACACTGCGGACGGCCGTGGCGGTCGCGGAAGGCCACCGGCCGGGACTGGCCACACACGCCACACGGTTGCGGTCGGCGGTCGCAGGGCGCGCAGTACCAGTCCTCGCCGCGGCGTTGCAGGCTGCGCAGCGGCTTGCCGCAGCCCGCGCAGACCGGGTCCGAGATCGCGGCCGCGCCGGCGCGGCGCAGCGCGATCAGCAGGTCCGCCACGACCCGCGGGGCGGGCGAGCGGCCATCGCGCAGCATGGCGGGCCGGTCCGTCAGGGCCTTAGCGAGGCGGCGTTGCTTGACCCGGCCACCGGCGACGCTGGCCACGATGTCCGCGATCATCGCCGGGTTCAAGCCCGGCTCGGTCGCGGCGACCAGGGCCACAGTGACGCCGATCGGGTCGGCCAGGACCGGCGGCACCGCAGGCGGGTCCTGCGCCGTCGGCGTCGTGACGGGCACTGCGGTTACCGGTCAGCGCCGGTGATGCGGGCCCGTTTCGGTCGCAGCTCGCCGACTCCGCCGTCGCTGCCGCCGACCACCTTGCGCTGGCGGGCGGACTGGGCTGCGGCGACCGGCTCGATCAGGTCCTCCATCGAGCAGTCGAGGATGTCCAACAGCGCCATCAGGATCTTCAGGCTCAGCCGTTCCGGTCGATCGACCACCAGCCGGTAGACCTGGCTGGACGACAGCCGGATCTCGCGCTGGGCCAACGGTTCGAGCAGATCGGTCGTCTGGAACATCTCCCGGCTGGCCATCACCTGCCGCAGATTCCACCGATAGTCGAGCTTGGCCGCCATCTATCGCTCCTTCTCTTGCCCGCTCGGGGAGTCGAACGCCGGTGTGAGGGCCTTGCGCAGGGCCGTGTTCATGAAGTCTCCGGACACGTGGGTGTAGATCGCCGTCGAAGTGTCGCAGCGATGCCCGACCGCCTCCTGGATGAACCGGCGGTCCACCCCGTCCTCGGTCAGATGGGTCACCCACGAGTGCCGCAGACTGTGCGGGCTGAGGATCTTCGGCAGGCCGAGCGCGTCGCGGTAGGCGACGAACCTCGCGTTGATCTCCGCCGGGTTCACCCGCCCGCCGCGTTCGGTCACCCACAACGCCGGATGCTCGGCGCAGCCGAACCTCGGCCGGATGTTGTCCACGTAGTCGGCGACCGCGTCGACCGCCCAGCCCATCACCGAGGGCACGTTGCGCCGCCGCGGTGGCTGACCGCGCACCGCTTTGCCGTACCGAACGTGCAACATGCCGTACCGGCCGAACTCCGGCGCCGCTGGATTGCGGCCCCAGTCGGCCAGATCCAGCTTCGAGGTCTCAGTGCGGCGCAAACCCCACGCGTAGACGACCTTGAACAACGTCGCGTCCCGGTAGGCTGCCAGCGCACCCTTGCGTTTCGCCCGGACCGCCCGGTCGACCTGCTCGTCGGCGTAGTCCAGGAACCGCTGCAGTTTCTGCCGTGTGAACGGGCGGGCCTCCGGGCGGCCTTCGTAGTCGTTGAGGTGGGCGATCGTGTTCCACTCGTGGCAGATCGGCACCGGGAACGTGCCGAACGCCTTCTCGCACTCCACCGCCCAGCCGTACCGGCCGTCGGTCAGGTACTCGCTGAACAACCGCAGGTCAGTCTGGTAGCCGCGGATCGTCGACGGCGCCAACTGCCGCTCGCTGGTCAGCGACTGCGTCCACTCGTCCACATCGCCCGGCCCCCAGTTCCACGGGTACTCGTTGGTGAACTCCAGAAACCGGCGTACCAGCCGCTCCCGCGGCGCGATCGTGTCTTCAAGCAACCCGCGAGCTGTCTGCTGAGCCCGCCAGCCCTTGAACATCGCCTCGACCATCGCGTCCTCGGGACGCAACTGCACCACCCCGGAGACGAGCTGCAGGCGTGCCGCACCCGCCAAATCACCGCGCCCCAAGCCGTCCTCCAAGCCCACAAACGGCGACCGTTCGACGGCAGGATCATGCATCAGACGGGATCATCGCGCGAGCAGAGCAGGTCAGCAGGGCATTTTCGCAGGAGTGCCGAGCCTATTGCCGCACGCCACTGATCAGGCGACCTGCGAAAACTCGCCCGTCTGATGCAATTGCCGAGAGTTGGTGTAGATCGAGGTAGTGGAGGCGTGTTCGTGGCCGACTTGCTCCTGGACGAACCGGGCGTCGTGGCCAGCCTCAATGAGGTGGGTGACGTAGGAACGGCGGAACGAGTGGAAGTCCAGGCCGGCGTCGAGGCCGAGGGCATCGCGGTAGGCGACGAACCGGGAGTTCAGGCGCTGGTTGCCGACCCGGTGGCCGCGTTCGGACGGCCAGGCCGCCGGGTTGCCGTCAACGCCGAACAGCGGTCTGCCCTCGGTGAACCACTCGTCGAGCACGTCGGTCGTCCAGCCGAAGACCGTCAGCACGCTGCGCCGTTTCGGTGGTGAGCCCTTCTTGGCCTTGCCGTGCCGGACGTAGCAGACGCCGTACTCGCCGAACTCCGTCCCGCGCGGGTTGCGGCCGAAGTCGGTCGCATCCAGCATCCGGGTCTCGTTGCGGCGCAGCCCGTAGGCGTACGCAGTCTTGAACAGGGTCGCGTCGCGGAACGCCGGCAGCCAGCCCTTGCGGCCGAAGCTGCGGATGCGGTCCACCTGCTCATCGCAGTAGGCGAAGAAGGTGTGCAGTTCGCGGAGGGTGAACGCCCGCTTCGCGGCGTCGGCCTCGTTCTCCTGGACGTGCACCGCGGTGTTCCACTCGTGGACCACCTGGATCGGATGCGACCCGAACCGGGCCTCACACTGCGTCGCCCAGTCATAGGCCGGATCGGTGACGTACTGGCAGAATGAGCGCACCGCGTCCTGATAGGAACGGATCGTGGTCCGCTTGACATGCCGGATCGAGCGCAGATCCCCGAGCCACTCGTCGAGCATCTGCGGCGCCCACTGCCACGGGAACGCGTTGGCCGCCGTCGCGAACGCGCGGACCGTGGCCCGCCGGCCCTCGACCGTGCTCGCCGCGAGGTTGCGCGCCAACTGCTGGTTGCGCCACCCGTCGAGCATCGCGTCGAACACCTGCTCGGCCGGGCGCAGCAGCGGCACCCCATCGACTAACTGCAGCCGGGCTGCGCCCGGCGCCGATCCGTTTGACCCCACCGTGACCACCCTCCGTCACTCGCATCCAACGCGTGGATCTCGCATCAGATGCGGCCGACACCGCGTTTGGGCTGGTCAAGTTATCGGGAGCGGGACAGCGGAAATCGACGAGACGCGCGCCCGATACAGTCACTCCAGGATCGCCGCTGACCGCGTATTCGCAGCTCAGAGCACCGCCGTCCCACCGGGAATGCGACATGCAAAGTGTCGCCAGTTCGCATCGGATGCAATACGCGTCAGAAGGAAGAACGGAACGGAATCTGGCGGTAAGCGGGAGCGGCGGGGTGCGGAACCCGGTTCTGGGCCGTAGTAGGTTGTGCGGCCGTGCCGGTGGAGTTCCTGACTGATGACCAAGGTGCGGGGTATGGGCGGTTCGCGGGTGAGCCGTCGCGGGCGGAGCTGGAGCGGTTCTTCTTCCTGGATGACGCCGATCGGGGGTTGGTCGGGAAGCGTCGGGGTGAGCACAACCGGATCGGGTTCGCGGTGCAGCTTGGGACGGTGCGCCATCTGGGTACGTTCCTGACCGATCCGGTCGATGTGCCGTGGTCGGTGGTGGATTACGTCGCGGTGCAGCTCGGGGTGCTGGATCCGTCGGTGGTCAAGCGGTACACCGAGCGGGAGAAGACGGCGTACGAGCATGCGTGGGAGATCCGTGACGCGTACGGGTACCGGGACTTCTCCGACCCGGCGGCGCAGGAGCAATTGCGGGACTTCATGGATGGCCGGGCGTGGACCCACGCCGAGGGGGCGCTCGCGCTGTTCACCCAGGCCACGGCGTGGCTGCGTCGGCACCGGGTGCTGCTGCCCGGGGTGAGCACCCTGGCCCGGCTGGTGTCGCAGGTGCGTGACCAGGCCGCCGAGCGGATGTACCGCACCCTGGCGGAGGCGGCGGCGTCGGCGGACGCGGAGTTGCCGTACCGGCTGCGGGACCTGCTCGCGGTGCCGGACGGGCAACGGCTGTCCGGGCTGGAACTGCTGCGCCGTGCCCCGACCCGCACGTCCGGTGTCGCGATGAGTAAGGCCCTGGACCGGGCGTCGACCGTCCTGGCGATCGGCGCCCGGGCCGCGCAGGTGCAGGCGATTCCGACGAACCGGCTGGCGGCGCTGGCCCGCTACGGCCTGGCCGGGAAGGCACCGCAGTTGGCCGAGTTGGCCGAGCCGCGCAAGACTGCCACGTTGCTGGCCACCGCCCGGAACCTGGAGGCCGCTGCCGTCGACGACGCCCTGGGCTTGTTCGACCTGTTGATGGCCACGCGGGTGATCAACCCGGCGCGGCGGGCCAGCCGGGAGCAGCGCCTGGCGACGCTGCCGAGGCTGGAGCGGGCTTCGGCGCTGCTGCTGGCGGTCAACACCGCCCTGCTGGACCTGCTCGCGAGCGCTCCAGACGGGCAGGTTGAGGTCGCGGCGGCGTGGGCGGCGGTCGAGCGGGTCGCCCCTCGCGAGCAGGTCACCGCCGCGGCGGCGGTGGTGGAGGAGATGCTGCCTGACGACGACGGTGACGAGACGGCGCTGCGGGCGAACATCGCCGCCCGCTACGGGGTGGTCCGCCCGTTCGTCGAGTTGCTGGCCGAGGTGTTGCCGTTGGACGCGACGCCGGCCGCGACCGGGCTGCTGCACGCGTTGCGCCGGCTGCCGGAGTTGCTGCGGCGGCGGGTGTCGCGCAAGCCGTTGCTACCGGGCGAGGTGGAGGCGACGCTGGTGCCGGCGTTGTGGCGGCCGGCGGTGTTCGCCAACCGGCGCCTGCCGGCCGGGTCGGTGGATCGGGACGCTTACGTGCTGTGCCTGCTGGAGCAGTTGCGTACCGCGCTGCGCCGCCGGGACGTGTTCGCCCATCCGTCGCTGCGCTGGTCGGACCCGCGGCCTGTTCCGGCTGCTCGGCTACCGGTTCTCGCCCCGCATCGCGGACATGGGCGGCACCCAGTTCTGGCGGGCTGACCCCTCGCCTGGGCTGCTCGCCGACTACGGGCCGCTGGGCGCGGTCGCCCGCGGCCGGGTCAACCTCGACCGGGTCCGCACCCACTGGCCGGACATGCTGCGGGTGGCCGGCCCACTCGTGACCAGCAAGGTCCGCGCCTACGACCTGATCCGCATGATCAGCCGGGACGGCAACCCGACCCCGCTCGGGCAGGCGTTCACCGAGTACGGCCGCGTCGACAAGACCCTGCACCTACTGGCGATGGTCGACCCGGTCGACGAGACCTACCGGCGCCGGGTCACCCGCCAGCTCAACGTCCAGGAGTCCCGACACCGGCTCGCCCGCAAGATCTTCCACGGGCAGCGCGGCGAGCTGCGCCAGGCGTACCGGGAAGGCCAGGAAGACCAACTCGGCGCGCTCGGCCTGGTCCTCAACGCCGTGGTGCTGTGGAACACCCGCTACATCGACGCCGCCGTGCGGGCGCTGCGCGCCGCCGGGCAGCCGGTCACTGACAACGACGTCGCCCGACTGTCCCCTCTCGGCCACGAGCACATCAACCTGCTCGGCCGCTACGCCTTCCCCCGGCCGGTTGCGCAGCCGGTGCTGCGGGCACTGCGCGACCCGTCCGCCGACGACCTGGCCTCACCCTGAGCGGGGCTGTCCGGCTTGGCGGCCCGCATCGGGGTAGTCGAGCCGGACACACATCTGCAGTCAGGCCGCCGCGCCCGGCGGCGACTCAAGGCTTGCCGCGGCCATGTGCAGGCTCAGCTCTCGGACGAGGTCGTCCATGGTCTGCTGCGTCTGCGCCCGGACCAGCGCCAGGGCCGGCTCGGCCAGCAGGCAGAACCTGCGGACCCGGGCCGCGTCGTCGGGAAACGCCGCGAGCAGCGCCTCGGCGCCGGCGAGGTCACCGCGGTGCTTGGCGGCGATCACCCCGGCGGCCTGGTGACGTCGGCCCAGTTGACCAGGTTCCACATCCCGGTCGACGTAGTCCGGGCGCACGTTGCGGTACTGGAGGTAGTAGGCATGCTCCCAGGCGTCGAACACCAGGACCGGCGTGAGGACAAGGGTCACCGACTCGCGTGTTCGGATCTTCTGCCCGCTCTTGGTCGACGCCACCGCGGGATCGCGTGGGGACCCTGCTGGAGGGATACCGACCATGACCCAGAACAAGGCCCGCAAGAAGGACCAGCGCTGGAGTTGTTTCTCGCTGAGAACTACGGCGAGGCATGTGAGGACTGCCGGCTGCGCATACGGCAGTGCCTGGGTCGACCATCATCGACCCAGGCACTCACGCGGCGTCAGTTGATCTTGGCCCGGAAGTTTCCGTTGAGAGCCTTACTGCCAGCGCACCGTGTATGGGGCCGTAGTCGTGCCCCTGGCACCCCACGCGCTACCCGGAGTGCTCGAGTTGAAGCCTTCGGGCCCCGGCAGGACCGTAGTAATGCCGAAATGGGCGCCGCTGACGTTGTAGAAGCCACCGATGGTGTAGGCCCCGGTGCCGACGATGTCGAAGGTCTGACACTGCCCCTGGGGCACGATGAAGCTGTGCAGACCGGTAGACCAGGTGATGTCAGCGGTGTAGTTACCCTGCGCGCAAAGTTGGACTCGGTGATTGCCGATCGCAGCGGACGCAGGCGTTGCGGTCATCGCGAGCGCCGCAGTGGCCGTAGCGGCCACCGCTAGACCACCGACCAGCGACCGCCGGCCGACTGACTTCAGACGCATACCTGATTCTCCTCATTCTTGATTCTTACCCTGATCCGAGGGGGTGTGCCCCGACGGGAACAACGCGGACGCCGCTCCGCGATCCTTCCCGCTTGCCTCCCCGCCAGAGTGCTGGATGGACTTCCGAAGCGGTGGCCTTCGCCAGAGCGTCGACCACCGCCTGAATTAATCAACGGACAATTGGGCTCGCAGGTTCAACCTTGAGGAGGGTCGGCCCCTATGCCTCGCCGTAGTTCTCAGCGAAAACAACTCCAGCGCTGGTCAGGTCGACCCCCTGCGCGAATGCCTGAAGCCGGACCGTACCGAGATCCCCGGCCGGACTCCACCTTCACTCACATCCAGCCCCACGTTGGAAAGCCACCCTCGCTCACCGGCCGGTCCGGGCCGTGGGCAGCGCCGCGCGTGCCCGGCCGGCGGCGCGCAGCTCCCGTAGGTCCGGGATGTGGTTGTACAGCGTGCCCGGACTGACCCCGAGCAGCTTCGCGATCGAGGTCACGCTGGCATCGGGATTGGGCAGCAAGTCCCGCGCCGCCCGGATCAGGTCGGCGTTCATCACCGTGGGCCGGCCGCCGACCCGACCCCGGGCCCGCGCGGCGGCCAAGCCCTCGCGGGTACCGGAGACAATCAGCTCGCGAATGAACTCCGCGAGGGCAGCGAAGACGTGAAAGACGAGGCGCCCACCCGGGGTGGTGGTGTCCAGGTTCTCGTGCAGCGAGGTGAATCCGACCCCGCGGCCGCGCAGCTCGCCGACCGTGGTGATCAGATCCTGCAACGAGCGGGACAGCCGGTCCAGAGCCAGCACCACCAGGGTGTCGCCGGGCTGCATGAACTCCAGACAGACGGCCAACTCGGGTCGGTCGGTGTCCCGGCCGGACTGCTTCTCCGCGAAGACCCGCCGGCAGCCAGCAGCCTTCAGCGCGTCGAGCTGACGCTCCAACTTTTGCCCGCCGGTCGAGACCCGGGCGTATCCGATGCGGATGCCGGTCTGCGTCGCCGGCTCCGCGGCCAACAACTCGGAGGGTTCCACGATGCCCGTCACGCGGCTGATCTTCTCAAGAAACGGCGAGAAGGGCGTTGTTGAACACCCTGGCTTTTGAAGGGGTTTTTGACGACGAGAAGTCCCGTCAGCGGCCCGCCGCTATCGATCTTCAAGAAACGATCGTTACTTGAAGATCACGTACAAGGCTTAACGCCAAATCCCGTACCGATCTTCCTCGACCCCCTTCTCCCGGAGCTGGGCGAAGTCCAGCAGCCGGGTCGCCCGCTCGCGGATGACGGCCCGCGCGAGCCCGAAGTACCGCCCGTAGATGTGCAGGTTCTCCCGGACGGTGAGCTCGTTGTCGAGGTGGTCATCCTGGGTTACGACGCCCAGGCGGGCACGGATCTGTGGCCCCTGCGTCATCGGGTCCATGCCGAGGACGCGCAGGCTGCCGCCGCTGATCGGCGACGTCGCGGCGATCATCCGCATGGTGGTGGACTTGCCGGCGCCGTTGGGACCGAGAAGCCCGAACGACTCTCCCCGCTGAAGTGCGAAATCGATGCCGTCGACCGCGTCCGCACCCGACCCGACCATGACCCGGATCGTCGAGGCGGTGCAGCTCGGCCAGACCGGGGCAGCCGCCGAGGCTCGTCAGCTGCTCACCGCACTGTGGGACGAGATCGGCCCCGGCGATGACGCCCTGCACCGCTGCACCCTGGCCCACCACCTCGCCGACCTCCAGGACACCCTCGACGCGGAACTGCGCTGGGACGAACGCGCCCTGGCCGCCGTGTCCGAGCTGACCGACGACCGTACCCAGCGGCACCTGCCCTCGCTGGAGGTACGGGTGTTCCTGCCATCGCTGTATCTCAACCTCGCCGACTGCCACCGGCGACTCGGCAACCCCGATCCGGCCCGGGAGTACCTCGCACGGGCCCGCGCGCACCTGGCACAGCTACCGGACGACCCGTACGGAGAGATGATCCGCGCCGCCGTCTGCGAGTTCGTCGCGGACGACCCGACCGACCACCGGCGGCGGTAGCGGTCCGCTCCCGCGCGCGGCGGGTGGGTCGTCACTCCCCCGCTGCGACGGCCGCCCGGTACGCCTGCGGTGAACGACCGTAGCGAGCACGAAAGAGGCGGCTGAAGTGCGCCTTGTCCGTGAAACCCCACCGGGCGGCGATGAGGTGGACCGGCTGCCGCGCGTACAGCGGGTTGCACAGATCCCGTCGGCACCGCTCCAGACGCTTGGCCCGGATGAGTTCGGCGGGCGTCGTCGCCTCGCCTTCGAACAGGCGGTGCAGCGACCGCAGCGAGATGTGGTGGGCGGCGGCGACGGTACGGGGGCTGAGTTCGGCGTTGTCGAGGTGACGGTCGACGAAGTCGACGATGCGGGCACGTAGGGCGGTGTGCCGTGCCTCCGGCGACAGGACGCCCTCGATGTCGAGGCGTTGGGCGAGCGTGGCGGTGAGCAGGTCCAGCGCCACGCCGCCCAGCATTTCGGCCTGGTTGGGCTCGTACTGCTCGGGGTGCGCCGCGATGCCGCGTAGATGCTGGACCAGCAGTCCGCCGACGCCGAGGTGGGCCGGCATTGGCGTGGCCAGCAGACGATGGAGTCGGTCCGGCGGCAACGGCAGCGCCGCGTAGGGGATCTGTACGGTGATCGTGGTGGCCAGGCTTGGGCTGTCCGCCAGGTGCTGGGCGATGTGCGGACGCGCGGTGTCCAGCAGGGTGAAGTGCCTGGCGGCGACGAGCGTGGTCTCGGTGCGGTCCTGGACCAGGACGCTGCGACCCGTCAGTGGCAGCGTGAGCTGGTAGATGTCCGTCTCGGTTCGGCGGACCAGTCCGGCGGGCCGGGCGGCGTGCAGCGACGGGTACCGCAGCGAGGCCAACCGGATCCGGCCGAGGTCGATGGCCTGGGCGTACGCGACGAAGTCGTCCAGCCGTGCGCTGGTGATGTGCACGGGCGCCGTCTCCTGGGCGACCAGGGCGTACCAGTACTCGAACCGTTCTGGCGGCGGCAGTACCGTCGTGTCCACCACCAGGTTTGGCAACATCCCGTTCGCCTCCCCGTGCGCGAGGATGGATTCTTGCACGCATCGACTTTTCGTGGTGCTGAGCGAAGGAGCGGCGATTGTCCCCGGTGACCAGCGCCGACGTGCGGGACGCGGCCGACGAGATGATCGGGGTGCTCATCCCGCACCGCGACCGCGACTGGTCGGTACCCGCCGGCACGTTGACGTGGAGCTGCTGGACCACCACGGCGCACGTCGCGCACGACCTGCTCGCGTACGCCGGCCAGGTCACCGGCCTCGCGACGGACGCCTACCTTCCGTACGACCTGCGGGTCCGTCCCACGGCGAGCCCTGCGCGGGTGCTCGACGTGGTACGTGCCTGCGCGGGGCTGCTCGCGGTCGCCGTCGACGCCGCCGCACCGACGGCGCGGGCCTGGCACTTCGGTCCCTGCGACCCGGCTGGCTTCGCGGCCATGGGGGTTGCCGAGACGGTCCTGCACACCTACGACATCACCACCGGCCTCGGTGTGCCGTGGCAGCCGCCGCAACGGCTGAGCACGCTGGTGCTGCGGCGGCTCTTCCCGGACGCCCCGCCCGGTGACGCGCCCGACGTGCTGCTGTGGATGACGGGTCGGGGCGAGCTGCCGGGGCGGGAACGGCGTACGTCCTGGAGTTGGCGCGCCGCGCTGGACTGACCCACCGCGAAGGCGGGCGGGCGACGCGGTGGCCGAGGGACCGTCGCCCTTCGCGTCGCCCGCGCCTGTCGTGGGAAACGCCGTCGGTGCCCGAAAGGATTGCCGACGGCGTGCACCGTCTCGGTCAGGTCCAGCTGATGCCACGCTTGCGAACGCTGCGCATGCGCTTCTCCTCTCCCCTCAGGGCGACCCCGTACTCGCCCGACGACCTCAGCGTCGACGACCGCCCACCTCGGCGGTAGGGCTTTCGACGTTCGGAGTCGTTCGGCCTTGTTCGGCGGTGTGCCCGAACGGCGCCGATGCGACGGCACGCCGCCACAGTGGACCGAGAGCGAGGACCGCCACCGCCCCCGGACACTCCGCTGAACCCGATCACCGTGGTGGCCGGCCAACGGTCGGCGGCCAGACCCGCGAGGACCATCGCCGTCCCCTGCAGGCCACTGAGGCCGGTGATGGCGACCCCGAACGCGCGTCCCCGGTACACCACCGGCACCGCCCGGCCGAACAGGGCGTTCAGCGGCACGGCGAAGGCGCTCGCGGCCCCGGCCAGCGTCAACAGCACGCCGGGCACGGAACCGGAACGAGGTGTTCGGGACCGTACGGATCTGTTCGGTGGGGCCGAGGTCAGCGCCGGCGACCCCAGCGCAGCCACCAACTCCGGCGGGCTCGACGCGCCGGGGCGACGGCGGCACCCGGCTCGGTGGTGGTGCTGGCCTCGGGACGCGTCCGTTCGGCGCGCCAGCGATGTACCACCTCGTCGGCGTTCACCGGCCGGATCGCCACCCGGGGACCGTCGGGGTTGCGCAGCCAGGCGACGATCCGCGCGTTGAGCTGCGCCACGAAGGCCCGCACGGCCTGTTCGGTGGGCAGGTCGCGGACCTCGTCGGGGACCTGCTCGATGTGGCGACGCAGTTGCAGGGGGGTGGGCAGCAGCAGGTGACTGGGCAGCTTCTCGCGCTCCAGGAAACTCTTGATCCACCACGACTCGTCGTACGGCATGCCGCGCCCGGGGATCGGCTTGCCCATGCCGGCCAGGTTGTCGAACTCGCCGCGTTGCACGGCCCCCCGGATCTGCGCCTCCACGGCTGCGTCCCACGCCTCGGTCACCCTGCGGCACCTCCCCTGGCAACGGTAACGCCGCCACCGGCGGGCGACGCGTGCTGTAACGGATCAGCGCGGCCGGGCCGTCGACAATTCCCGCTCAGCCGAGGTCACGGTGCCGGCGCAGCATCCCGGCGGCCAGCGGCGCGGCGTCCAGGTCACCGGCGGCGAGGCGCGCGGCGAGGGTACGGCGTACCAACCGGTCGGCCAGCGCGGGCGCGTGCCGGCCGACGGCCAGCTCCAGCCGGCCGCGTCGGGTGGTCGCCACGTCCCGGGGCGCCCGCCGGGCGGTGGCTGCACGCAGGATCGCCGCGACGACACCCTCGACGGGCTCGGGGCGGGACACTCCCCGCAGGGACAGCCCCGCCTCGGCGGTGCTGTCGTGGATCGGTGAGGCGACCATGCTGGGGTAGACGACACTCACCCCGACGTGGGTGCCCACCTCGTGGCGCAGCGCGTCGGCGTACGCGACGAGGGCCCGCTTGCTGACCCCGTACGCGGCGGCGAGGGGCAGTGGCAGCACCGCCATCCGGCTCGCCACGAAGATCACCCGCCCCCGTGCGGCGACCAGTGCCGGCAGCGCGGCGGCGGTGGTCCGCCAGGCGGCCAGCAGGTTCACCTCCAACTGCTGGCGGACCACCTCGTCGGGCGGCAGTTCGGCCGGGGCGGGACCACCCACCCCGGCGTTGTTGATCAGCAGGTCGAGCCCTCCAAGCCGTGCGACGGCCTCTCGCACGGCGGCGGCGACTGCCGCCGGGTCGGTCAGGTCACAGCCGAGCACCGGCGGATCGTCGTCGGCGCGGGCGTGCAGGTCGAGCCCCACCACCCGGGCGCCATCGGCGCGCAGCGCCACACCGAGGTGCCGACCGAAGGTGCCGCTCGCCCCGGTGACGAGGACCCGCCGACCGGTCAGGCTCGTCACCGCCGGGCTCCGGCGTTCAGCTCCCGGGTCAGCTCGGCCAGGTACGCGTCGAAGTCCACCCGCATCGCCGGGCGTCGGTGACCCCAGCGGGCCGTCGCCGCCCGCAGCTCGGCCCGGCAGGCGGCCCGCTGCCGCGCCGGGTCGGGCAGGGCGTACCGGCCGGCGAGCTGCGCGGCGATCAGCTTGGCCTGTGCCTCGACCAGCGGGAACGCCGAGCCGGTGGACTGCATCAGCCCCACGAACGTCAGCCCGGGGGCCTCGGGGTGGAACACGTGCCGGTACAGCGCGAGGGTGTCGGCCCCGCCGCCCAGCAGCTCGGGCGGCAGGAACCCGATCTCCACCCGGTAGCCGGTGCACCAGACGATGATTTCGACCTGGTCGGCGCGACCGTCGGTGAACTCGACCCGGTCGCCGTCCAGGGCCGCGACGCCGGGGCGGGCCTCGACGTCGCCGTGGGTCAGCCGGGACAGCAGGCCGTCCGAGAGCGTCGGATGGTCCTGCAGGAAGCCGTGCGTCGGCGCGGGCAGCCCGTAGCGGGCGGGGTTGCCGACGGCGGTGGCGAGCATCGTCTGGCTGATGCGTTGGCGCAGCCGCCACGGAAGCCGGCAGGCCAGCGCGCCGTTGAGGGTGTCCGAGGGGCGACCCAGCAGGTACTTGGGCACCACCCAGACGCCCCGGCGCAACGACAGCAGGGTCCGCTCGGCGACGTACGAGGCGTCGACCGCGATGTCCATCGCCGAGTTGCCGCCGCCGACGACCAGGACGCGTCGGCCGGCCAACTGCTCGGGGCCACGGTAGTCGTGGCTGTGGATCTGCTCGGCGGTGCTGGTGCCGGGGTACGGCGGGTCGGGCAGCCGGGGCACCCGGTTGTGACCGTTGGCGACGACGACGGCCTCGACGGTGACCTCGACCGGTCCCTCCGGCCCGGCGGCGACGACAGTCCACCCGCCGTCGGATCGCCGGGTGACCCGCTCGACGGTGTGCCGCAGGCGGATCGCGTCGCGCAGCCCGAACCGGTCGGCGTAGTCGCCCAGGTAGCCGGCGACCCGCGTGTGGTCCGGGTAGTCGGGCCAGTCCGCGGGCATCGGATGGTCGGCGAACTCGGTACGGCCACGGCTGGTGTTCAGGTGCAGCGTCCGGTACGCGGGCGAGTCCGGAGCCCCGTACACCCAGAGGCCGCCGACCTGGTCGGTGGCCTCGAAGCAGACCACGGCGACGTCGGCGTCGCGCAGTGCCTTGACGGCGGCGAGGCCAGCCGCGCCGGCGCCGATCACCGCAACCCTGGGTCCTGCCCGCATCGTCGCCCCCACGTAATCCAACGTCCGATGGATAATCGTCGGGCGGCGGCGGCTCGTCAAGAGCCGGTCGGCCCGTACAGGGCGGTCAGGAAGCGGTGCACGAAGGCCCGGAACTCGCGGCGCTCCCGGGCGGCCGGCGCGCCCCCGGCCAACGCCACGACGTGTCCGTGGGTGGCCCAGACCAGGCTGCGCACGGTGATGTGCGGGGTCGGCTCGGCCAGCGCGCCGGCCGCCGCGGCGGCGGTCAACAGCTCCGCCACCAGCCGGTAGAGCGGCTCGGCGTAGCGCTGGTCCAACTCGGCGTGCCGCTGCGGCTCCAACCAGCGTCGCAGCCACAGCGCGGTGGTCTCCGGGTGGTCCTGGAGGAAGTCCACGAACACGTCGACCAGGTCGTGCAACGCCCGTCGGGCCGTGTCCGGGCCCGCGTCGAGAGCTGCGCGGGCCCGCTCGGCGGCCTCGGTGAGGACCTGCCGCTCGACGGCGAACACGCGCGCGAAACACGCCTCGTAGAGCGCTGCCTTCGTACCCGTGTGGTGGGCGACCGTGGCGACGTCGACCCCGGCGGCGGCGGCGACCTCCCGCAGCCCGACGGCGTCGAAGCCACGCTCGGCGAACAGCGCGGTCGCGGCGGTGAGCACCACCTCGCGGGTCGGCCGGGTCTCGTCGCGCCGGGGCCGGCCCGGGCCGCGTCGGGGCATGGTCATGGCCGCCATTGTGCCCCTAGAATCCAGCAACTGTTGGATTTTCGAGAGGATGCGGCGATGACCGGGCTCGACCGGCGGCCCACGGCCGCCACCGACGCGGCGTTGCCCCGTGGTCCCCTGGCCGGGTTCGCCGCCGGGTCGCTCGGCATGGGTGTCTGGGTGACCGTGCCCGGCCTGCTGCTGCTCTACTTCCTCACCGACGTGCTGGCCGTCGGGCCGTGGTTGGCCGGTCTGGCGCTCCTGCTGCCGAAGATCGCCGACGTGCTGCTGCACCCGTGGGTCGGGCATCGCGCCGACGTCGAGCGGGCCCGCCGGGGCGACCGGCGACGGCTGCTGCTGCTCGGCTGCGCCCTGCCGGTCGCGTTCGCGGCGCTGTTCGCGGTGCCCGGCGGCCTGACCGGCGGGCCCGCCGCGGCGTGGGTGGCGGTGGCCTTCGTCGCCGGCAACCTGCTCTTCGCCGCCTACCAGGTGCCCTACCTGGCCACCCCTGCCGACCTGCGCATCGGCTACGACGAACGCACCCGGCTGATGGCGTTCCGAATGGTCGTGCTGACCCTCGGCATCCTGGCCTCCGGGCTGCTGGCCCCGCTGCTGACCGGCGGCGACGCCGCGACCCGAGGCGGCTACCAGCGCATGGGCGTGGTCCTGGCCATCGGGATGCTGGCCGCCATGCTCGTCGGCGTGGCCGGCATCGCCCGGCTGCGCGGCGCCGCGCCGAGCACCACCGCGCCGGGACACGGCGGGTGGCGTGCCCTGCGCACCGCCCTGCGCGACAAGCAGTTCCGTCCGCTGGTCGCCGCCTACCTGGCCATGTCCACCACCACCCACCTCGTCCTGGCCGGGGTGCCCTACTACGCGGAGTACGCGCTGCGCGCCCCCGGCATGACCACGGTGCTGGTGGCCGCGTTCGTCGCACCGGCGCTGCTGGTCACGCCCGCCTGGCTGGTGCTGGCCCGCCGCGTCGGCAAGCAGCGGGCCCTGCTCGGCGCGCAGGGCGCGTTCGCGGTCGGGTCGCTCGTGCTGGCGGTGGGCCGCCCCGCCGGCCTGCCGGTGCTCGTCGGCGCGGTGGCGGTGCTCGGGGTCGCGTTCGCCGGCATGCAACTGCTGCCGTTCTCGATGCTGCCCGACGTGATCCGCGCAGCCGGGGACACCACCGGGGCGGGCACCTACACCGGCGTGTGGACGGCCACCGAGGCCACCGGCGCGGCTCTGGGCCCCTACGCGTACGCCCTCTGCCTGGCCGTGGGCGGTTTCGTGGCGTCGAGCGCCGGTGAGTCACCGACGCAGCCGGACGCGGCGCTCGCGGCGGTCCGCTACGGATTCGGGCTGCTGCCGGCGGTGGCGATGCTCGCCGCGCTGCTGCTGCAGCGCCGCTACACCCTGGACGAGACGGCCCGGGCGGCGACCTGAGCGGCCGGCACTAGACTTCGCCCTCGATGGACGCCCCGCTCACCCCCACCGAGACCCGCCCGTGCGCCCACTGTGGACGGCCGGTGCCGCAGCGGGCCGGCGCGGGCCGGCCCTTTCGCTACTGCCGCGACAACGACGGCGCCTGCCAGCGCGCCTCGCGCAACAGCCGGATGCGCCACCGCAACGCCCCCGGCCTGCCCGGGCAGGTGGCCCGCACGTGGGAGGCGGTGGACCGACTCGACCAGGTCGTCGAGACGTTGACCGAGGCGTTGCACGCCGAACTTTCCCCGGTGGGTGTGCAACGGCAGCTCGCGCAGGTCCGCGCGGAGGCCGCCACCGAGATCGCGGCCGCGCAGACCGAACGCGACGAGGCCCGCGACGACGCCGAGACCGCGTCGGCCGACGCGGCACGCGCCCGCGAGCAGGCCCGCGCCGCCCGCGCCGAGGCCGACGACGCCGCGCGGCACGCCGGGGCTGCCGCGGACCGCGCCGACGCGGCCGGCGAACGCGCCCAGCGGGCCGAGGCCGCCCGCGACCAGGCCCGCCACGACGTCAGCGCCGCCGAGGCGCTGCGCACGCAGGCCGAACACGACCGTGACCAGGCCCGCGCCGAGGTGCGTGACCTGCGGGCGGAACGCGACACCGAACGCCAGCGCGCGGCCGACCTGACCGTCGAGCGGGACGCGGCGCGCGCCGACGCCGAGCGGGCCAGCCGGGATGCCGCCGAGGCGGGCGAGCGGGCCGCGCGGTGGCAGGCCGAGGCGCAGGACGTGCGGCGTCAGATCGACCAGGCCCGCGCCGACGCCGCGCGTACCCGCGCCGAGGCGGCGGACTCCGCCCGGGCCCGGGAGCAGGCCGAGCGCGCCCGGGACCGGGCCCAGGTCGCCGCCGCCGAGGCCGACGACGCCCGGCAGGAGGCCGCCGAGCTGGCCGCCCGGCTGCGCGCGGAGCTGACCGCCGCGACCACGCAACGCGACGCTCTCGCCGCCGACCTCACCGCCGCCCGGCAGGCCGCGGCCACCGCCGAGGGCCGGCTCGCCGCCCTGACGGTACGACTCGACGCCGCCGAGGCCGACCGGGACGTCGCCCAGCGGCGGGTGGCGCAGCTCGGTGATCAGGTCAGCGATCTGGCGCTGGCGCTGGCCCGCCTCGGCGCCGCCGCCCCCGCCGGGGCGGGCGCTTCCGACCCGGGTGCGACACCGCCGCAACCTTGACCACATCCGGGCCGTTAACATCCCCGGTGGCAGTCACGACACGCCACCGCCGTGGCGTCCCGGTCCCGGCCGGCTACCCTTGGTTCCGGCCCGCCCGTGGACGCCTCACGCCCTCGGGCGGGAATGGGGCGACGGGAACGCGCCGTTACACCCAGAAGACCAGCACCACGAACGAGGGAGTCGATCATGGGCGAGCGTATGCTGCGCGGAAGCCGGCTGGGCGCGGTCAGCTACGAATCCGACCGCAACACGGAGCTCGCGCCGCGTCAGACCCGCGAGTACCTGTGCGCCAAGGGCCACCAGTTCGAGGTGCCGTTCGCCGTCGACGCCGAGGTCCCGACGACCTGGGAGTGCAAGTTCGACGGCAGCGTCGCCCGACTCGTCGACGGCAGTGAGCCGGAGCAGAAGAAGGCCAAGCCGCCGCGTACCCACTGGGACATGCTGCTGGAGCGGCGCTCGATCGCCGAGCTCGAGGACATCCTCGCCGAGCGGCTCCAGGAGGTCCGTACCCGCCGCGGCCGCGCCTGAGCCGCACCCGCACGACACGGCGCCCCCGGGAAACCCCGGGGGCGCCGTCGTGTGTGTGGATCAGTTGCGACCGGGCTCGACGATCTCACCCTCGATCGCCCGGCCTCCGTCGACGACGACCGGCTGCTCCGGTTGCGGACGCGGTGTCGGCTGCGGGGCACCCTGACGCACCCGGACCGTACGCGGCCCGAACAGGTCACCGGCGACCATCGACGACACCCGCCGCTCGGCGATGCGTTGCACCCCGGCGCGGGCCAGACGGCGCACCGGGGGCACCATCAGCAACAACCCCACCAGGCCGCTGACCAGGCCGGGTGTCGCCAGCAGCAGCGCACCCGCCAGCCCGACGAGCCCGTCGGTCACCTGCCGTCCCGGTGGCTGCCCCGCCTGCGCGGCCGCGCGGAACCCGCGCCAGGCGCGCATTCCCTCGCGGCGCAGCAGCACCAGCCCGAGCAGGGACGCGGCGAACACCAGCAGCACCGCGGCGCCGAACCCCACCGCCCGGCCCACGACGACGAACACCGCAAGCTCCAGCACCACCGTCAGCAGCAGGGCCAGCGGCACGAACCTCAGTCCTCGGCGCATCTCACCTCATCGCCATCCCGCGGCACGACACGAACCGCACAACCAGCATGACACGGCCGCGCTCACGGCCACCGCACCTGACCGGTGGGGGTGCCGTTCAGGCTGCGACGTACCGCCTGCCGCCGGTCCCGCACACCCCACGTGGTGATCCGCCACAGCGCCTCGGCGACGATGCGCGGGCTCATCTTGCTGTCGCCGCGTTCCCGCTCGGCGAACGTGATCGGCACCTCCACGATCCGCACCCCCGCCTGGTGCGCCAGCCGCGACAGCTCCACCTGGAACGAGTAGCCCTGCGAGGTCACCGACCCCAGGTCGATGGCGTCCAGGGCGCTGGTCCGGTACACCCGGTAGCCGCCGGTGGCGTCGGAGACGGGCATGCCCAGCGCGAGACGCGCGTACAGGTTGCCGCAGCGCGACAGCAGCAGCCGCCGCAGCGGCCAGTTCACCACCTGCGCGCCGCTGGTCCACCGCGACCCGATCACCACGTCGGCGTCGCGGGCGGCGTCCAGCAACGCCGGCAGGTCCTCCGGGGCGTGCGAGCCGTCCGCGTCCATCTCCACCACCGCGTGGTAGCCGCGATCACGCGCCCACCCGAACCCCGCGAGGTACGCCGCGCCGAGGCCCTCCTTGCCCCGGCGGTGCAGCACCTGCACCTGCGGGTCGCCGTCGGCGAGCGCGTCGGCGATCGCGCCGGTGCCGTCGGGGCTGTTGTCGTCGGCGATGAGGATCCGCACGGCGGGGGCGGCCCGACGGACCCGACCCACGATCGCCGCGATGTTGTCGGCCTCGTTGTAGGTGGGGATCACCACGAGGACGCGGCCCACGCCGGGCACCTCGTCCGGACGCCGGATGGTGTCGGTCGCCTGGATCACGGTTCCTCCGCTCCCGCCGGCGTACCGGCTGCTGCTATGCGGGCACGACCCGCTGGCGGCGGCGCAGCACGCCCGCGCCGGCCAGGGCGGCCACCGCCAGCCCGGCGAGGGCCACCTCCGGCCACCAGCCGAGGCGGGTGGCGAGCGTACGCCCGCTGTCGAGCCGTAGCTGCCGCACCACGACCTCCCGGGTGTTGAACCCGGTGGCATCGCTTACCCGCCCGTCGGGGGCGACGAACCCGGACACCCCGACCGTGGAGGCCATCAGCGCCGGCCGACCGTGCTCGACGGCCCGCAGTCGCACCATGGCCAACTGCTGGCGGGCCTCCGCCTCGTTGAAGGTGGCGTTGTTGGTCTGCACCACCAGCAGCTGCGCGCCGCCGGTGACGGTGTCGCGGACCACCTCGTCGTAGGCGACCTCGAAACAGATCACGTCGCCGAGGACCGCCGGGCCGGCGCGTACCACGCCCGGGGTGCTGCCGGCCACGAAGTCGCTGCGGATCAGGTCGACCTTGTCGCTGACCCGGCGCGCGATGTCCCGCAGCGGCACGTACTCGGCGAACGGCACCGGGTGGCGTTTCGCGTAGAGCTGCGCCATGTCGGCGCCGGTGCCGGGCTGCCACAGCATGCCCGCGTTGCGGACCTGTCCGGGGCCGGGCCCGAGCAGCACCGCGCCGACCAGGATGGGCGCGCGGATCGCGTCGGCGGCCTGGGAGATGCGGGCCCCGGCGGTGGGGTTACGCAGCGGGTCGATGTCGCTGGAGTTCTCCGGCCACACCACCAGGTCGGGTTGCCGTTCGGCGCCGGCGGCGACCCGCGCGGCCAGCTCCAGGGTGGCGTCCACGTGATTGTTCAGCACAGCCTGCCGTTGGGCGTTGAAGTCCAGGCCGAGGCGCGGCACGTTGCCCTGCACGATCGCCACGGTGACGGCGTTGCCGCCGCCCTGCGCGGCGACGGGCACCAGCAGGCTCACCGTGCCCACCGCCACGACGACAGCGGCCGGTACGGCAGCCGGCAGCCACCAGTCGGTCCGGGCCCCGTGGCGGGCCGCCCAGCCCCGCCAGACGGCGGCGACGAGCAGACCACCGGTGACGGCCACCGCGAAGGTGACCAGCGGCGCGCCGCCGAGGGCGGCCAGGCGCAGCAGCGGCGAGTCGTCCTGGCTGAACGCGAGACGCCCCCACGGGAACCCGCCGAACGGGGTGCGGTCGCGCAGCGCCTCCTGCCCCACCCACAGCAGCCCGGTCAGCGCCGGCCACTCCCAGCGGCCACGGTCGGCCAGCGGGGACACCCAGGCGGTGGCAGCGCCGAGCAGCGCCACGTAGCCGGCCTGCAGCAGGGACAGCAGCACCCATGGCAGGTAGCCGGTGTGCAGGTTCGTCCAGGCGAGCATCGGCGCGAACAGCGCCACCCCGGTGAGGAAACCCAGGCCCGCGCCGGCGCGCATCCGTCGCCGGTGCGCGGCGGCGGCCAGCAACGCGACGCCGACGGGCGCGAGCGGCCACACCCCGTAGGGACGGAACGCCAGCAGCAGGGCCAGCCCGGCGACGACGGCCATGGACGCGGCCACGCGCAGCGGCAGCGGCCGACCTGCGGCGACCGGCTCGCGCAGCACCGTGGGGGCGTGGCTCTCGTCCCGGTCCAGGGTCGTCACCGCAGCTTCACCTCGATCACCCGCCGAAGGCTACCCGGCCGCCATCGGGGCCCCACCCCACCTCGCCGATCTTGCACTTTCTGCGCCGACACAAGGGGCATTCCCGCCCATCTCACCAATCGAAACTGCAAGATCGGCGAGGGGGTGGGGTGTCGGGTGTGGGGGTGGGAGTAGGGGGGTGGGGGTGAAATCGGGGCGCGGCTTGCGCCGCGCCCCGATGCTCCCAGGCCCTTCCCGGCCGGTGGGGCGAGAATGGGGCACGCCGACCTTCGGACCGACCAGGCGGTTGACTGGCTGCCCCCGCCGGGCCGTTGTCTACTGGCCGTGCACCTCACCCTGCCCGTACACCGGTAACCGCGGCCGGTTCGCGCCGCCCCGCCGACCCCCGCCCGCTGGACCTGGCCGCCGCGACGATGACGCTGAAACAAGTCGCTCGGCCAGCGGACGAAGGGACGAAGCGAACAACAGCCGCTTCCCGTGGTAGGACTCAAAGACGGTACGTGCTGCACCCCGCCTCCTGTCAACCCACCCCCGGCCTGTCGTGTGTTGCGCCACGGCGTGTCGGGTCGGCGTGTCTCACTGGGTGCCCAGATGGTGACGCAGCAACGCCTGCGCCGCCGCCCGGTGCTCCTCGGCGAGCAACCCGCCGGCGGCCAGCACGTAGTCGACGTCCACGGCCGCCCTTGCCGCACGGGGCAACGCCCACCCGCCCGCGTGGTCGCCCAGCACCGCCGCCAACACCTGCCCGGACGCGTCGACGGGCGCGTGCCGCAGCACCCCACCGGAGCCCACCAGCAGACGCACGTCGCGCAGGTCCCGCCCGGCCCGCTCGCCGGTGGCTACACCACGGGCGTGCCGGCGCAGCGCCACCGTCGCCGCCAGGGTGGCGATCCGCGCGTCCACGGCCCGTTCGACGTCGTCGACGGCCAGGAAGGCCGGGTCGGCCGCACGCCGGGCAACGGCCTCACCGAGGTCGTCGGCGTCGGTGAGCAGGCGCTCCTCGACGGCGGCGCGGACGACACCAGGGGCGCTCCACCGCATGCCCAGATCGCCCTCGACGGTGCGGGCCCGCCACAGGCTGCCGGCGACCTCCCGGCCCGGCCCGGTGACCCGCTCGTCGGGCGTGAGGACCGAGTACACGTCGGTGGTGGCCCCACCCACGTCGACGACGGCCAGGTCACCGCCGATGGTGTCGGCGAGCACCTCCACCCCGGTCAGGACCGCGTCGGGCGTGGCCGCCCGGACCAGGCGGGTGAAACGGGTACCCCGGGACAGCCGTTTGCCGCCGATGACGTGCCGCAGGAACACCGCGCGGATCGCCGCGCGCGCCGACGCCGGCGCGAGGACCCCGATACGCGGCAGCACGTTGTCCGCGCCGCTCACCGGCACCCCGGCGGCCTCCAACAGCCCGATCAGCTCCGCACGCACGTCGGCGTTGCCGGCCAGGACGACGGGTGTGCGCCAGCGGGCGCGGGCCAGACGGGCCGCGTTGTGACAGATCGTGTCGGCGTCGCCGCCGTCGGTCCCACCCACCAGCAGCACCACGTCCGGGCGGGCCGCCCGCAGTACGGTCAGGGCCGCCGCGTCGAGCCGCCCGGCGGCCGTGTGCACCACGTGCGCGCCGGCCGACAACCCGACCCGCCGGCCCGCCTGCGCCGTCACGAGGGCCTCGTAGCCGATCACGGCGAGCCGCAACCCACCGCCGGCCGACGAGCAGACGTACCACGGCACGTCACGCGCCCCGAGCCCGGCGGTGGCCGCCGTGACCGCGGCGTCCAGGCCGCGCAGCACGTCGCTGCCCACCGTGGTGGGCGCGGCCGCCGCACCCACCAGGACGCCGGCGGCCAGGTCCACCACGGCCGCCTTGGTGTACGTCGAGCCGACGTCCGCGCAGACCGCGAGGGTCATGGGTTGCCCTGTTCGCGGCTGCGGGGCTCGCAACCCCGGCTCACTCCTCGCGACTCACTGTGTCTGCCCTGTTCGCGACTGCGGGGCTCGCAACCCCGGCTCACTCCTCGCGACTCACTGACCCGGCGGGTACGACCACGGTGCCGGTCGCGGTGACCGCCACGATCGGCGGGTCGAGGACCTCGGCGGCGGACTCGGAGCGGTCCGGGCGGCCCCGGCACACCACCGCGCAGCTCAACTCCAGGGTCCGGCTGCGACCGCCCACCCGCGACACCTGCGCCGTCACCTCGACCACGTCACCGGCGCGGATGGGCGCGGTGAACCGCACGTCGGAGTACCCGGCGAACAGGCCCTCGTCGCCGTCGGTGCGGATGCACACCTCCGTGGCGACGTCACCGAACAGTCCCAGGGCGTACGCGCCGTCGACGAGGTTGCCCGCGTAGTGGGCGTGCGCGTAGGGCACGTACCGTCGGTGCGTCACCGTCAACCCGAGCCGTGCGTCGGTCATGCGTTCGCCTTCCGTCGCGTGATCAGGGCGTGCACCAGGTAGCTGGCCACCTCGCCGGGGGTGGTGCCCCGACCGAAGATCCGGTCGACGCCCAACTCGTCGGTCATCGTCTCGTCGAAGCGGGGACCGCCGACGATCAGCAGCGGCCGCCTGCCCGCCGGCATGGCCTCCCGGAACGCCGCCGACATCTCCCGCGTGTTGTGCAGGTGCGCGTCGCGTTGCGTGACGACCTGCGACACCAGCACCGCGTCGGCCTTCTCCGCCCGGGCCGCCTCCACCAACTCCGGCACGCTGACCTGCGCGCCCATGTTGGTCACCTTCAGCTCCCGGTAGTACTCCAGGCCCTTCTCCCCCGCGATGCCCTTGACGTTGAGGATCGCGTCGATGCCCACGGTGTGCGCGTCCGTGCCGATGCACGCACCTACCACGGACAGCTTGCGCCGCAGCCGCTGCTTGATCACCGTGTTGACGTCCTTGGCCGACAGCAACGCGAAGTCCCGCTCCACCACCTGCACCACGTCCAGGTCGACCAGGTGGTTGACCCGCCCGTACACGACGAAGAACGTGAACCCGTCGCCCATCGGTTTGGCGTGCACCACCATCGCCGGGTCGATGCCCATCTTGTTCGCCAACTGCACCGCCGCGCCCTCGGCCCGCTTGTCGTGCGACACCGGCAGGGTGAACGACACCTGCACCATCCCGTCACCGGTGGTGTCCCCGTACGGACGCACGATCTGCTTGCTCACGCCGCCGCGAAGCGGTGGTGTGAGCGTCGGGCTGCTGTGCTGGCCGGTTCGCTCGCTACGCTCGCTCACGCCGCCGCCTCCAGGATGTCCGTGGCCGGGTTGTAGTAGTCGGCCTCGTGCGCGGCGACCCCGTCGCGGCCCTTGCCCCGGTCCGCCGGCCGCTTCATGATCCCGAACGTGCCCTCGGCGATCGCCGTCAGCAGCGTCTGCTCCCCGATGCGCTCCAGCAGATCCAGGGCCTCACCGAGCACCTGGTTGGCGCGGCGACGGATGAACCCGCCCGCCGCCGGCACGAAGTCCTCGTGCAACCCACCGGCCGCGCCCAGCACGTACCGCACGTTCTGCAGGGCGATGTCCCGGTCGGCCAGCCACGGCGTCACCACCGCCTCGGTCATCATCCCCACCAGCAGGATGCCCTGACCGGTCAGCGTGCCCGCCAGGTTGAAGAACCCGTCGAGCAGATTGCCCCGGAACACGTCACCGGTCATGTGCTTCGTCGGCGGCATCCACTTCAACGGCGCGTCCGGAAACAACTCCCGCGCCAGCAGGGCGTGCGCCAACTCCAGGCGGAACGACTCGGGCACCTCCGGGTTGATCTCGAACGCGTGCCCCAGACCCAACTGCCAGTCCGCCAGGCCCGCCTCGTGCGCGAAGAACTCGTTGAGCAACTGCGACACCGTCACCGTGTGCGCCTCGTCCACGGCGTCCGCGGTGGTCAGGTAGTTGTCCTCACCGGTGTTGATGATGATCCCCGCCCGGGCGTGGACCTGCCGGGAGAACCGCTGGTCCACGAACGTGCGCACCGGGTTGATGTCGCGGAACAGGATCCCGTACATCGAGTCGTTGAGCATCATGTCGAGCCGTTCCAGCCCGGCCAGGGTCGCCATCTCCGGCATGCACAACCCCGACGCGTAGTTGGTCAACCGCACGTACCGGCCCAACTCCTTCGACGAGTCGTCCAACGCCGCCCGCATCAGGCGGAAGTTCTCCTGCGTGGCGTACGTGCCGGCGAACCCCTCGCGCGTCGCGCCCTCGGGCACGTAGTCCAGCAGCGACTGCCCCGTCGAGCGGATCACCGCGATCACGTCCGCTCCCGCGCGCGCCGCCGCCTGCGCCTGCGGGATGTCCTCGTAGATGTCCCCGGTCGCCACGATCAGGTAGATCCACGGCCGCTGCTTCGGATCACCGTGCCGCTTGACGAGCCGGTCGCGCTCGGCGCGTCGCCGGTCGATACGGCGGATACCCGCACCGACGGCCCTGCGCGCCGCCGACCGTGCCGTCGTCGCCGCCCGCCCCGACGGCACACCGAACCGCACCGACCCGGCAGCGGCCTTCTGCGCCAGCAACGTCACGTCGGTGCTGCCCTCGCGGACCAGCGCGTCGAACACCGGCGCCGCCACCCCGTGACCCAGGCCCACGTCCGCGACGACCGCGTCGACCAGCCGGTTCACCCACGGGATACCCTCCGGGTCGGCGCCGGTCACCCCGGCCAGCCGCAACACCGCCCGCTCCACCGACACCGTCGTGTGACTACGCGCCAGGTCGACCACCGGCTGACCGGCCCGACGCGCCAACTCCCGCGCCCGCGCCACCAACACCGGATCAAGATCAAGCTTGCCGGTCACGCCACACCGCTCATCTGCTCGCTCACGAAGACCCTTCCTCGTAAATGACCTCGCCGCGCAGCACCAGCCGCCGACACACCGGCAGCGGCGTCGGATCGTCCGGCCCCCGCAACTCCGGATCCTCCGCCAGCAGCACCGGCAGGCCCCGCTCCACGCCCGCCGGCGTCGACCACACCGCGAACGTCGCCGGCGCACCCAACGCGAGGACACCCTCGACGTCCAGGTGCACCGCCCGCCACCCACCCCGGGTGTGCGCCGCGAACGCCGCCCGCACACTCATCCGCTGCACCGGGTTGTGATGCGCCGCCGCCGCCCGCACCGACCCCCACGGGTCCAGCGGCGTCACCGGCGAATCCGACCCGAACGCCAACGCCACCCCCACACCGTGCATCGCGCCCATCGGATTCGACTCCAACGACCGGTCGAGACCCAGCCGCGCCTCGTACATCCGACCCGCGCCGCCCCACAACCTGTCGAACGCCGGCTGCATGCTCGCCACGATCCCGTACTCCACGAACCGGGCGATCATCCGCTTGTTCATGATCTCCGCATGCTCGATGCGGTGCCGGGCCGCCCGCAGCCGCTCCACACCCAGCGTCGCCGCCGCCGCCGCGAAACCGTCCAGGACCGTGCCGATCGCCGCGTCACCGATCGCGTGGAACCCGCCCTGCATCCCGTGCGCCGCGCAGTCCACCAGGTGATCACGCACCTGCTCGACCGACAGGTACCCGTGCCCGCAGCCGTCACCGTCGCCGTACGGCTGCGACACGTGCGCCGTGCGCGAACCCAACGCCCCGTCGGCGAACAGATCCCCGCCGGCGCCCACCGCGCCCAACTCCCGGGCCCGCGCCGCACCACCCAACTCACCCCAGTACCCGTACACCTCGGGCACCCCCGCCCCCGAGATGCCCAGCAGACCGGTGAAGTCCTCCTCGTCGGAGATCTCCGGACCGCCACACTCGTGCACCGCCGCGATGCCCAGCGACGCCGCGTGCGCCAACGCCACCCGCTGCGCCGCCACCCGCTGCGCCCGCGTCACCGACCCCTGCGCCGCCGCCCGCACCACGTGGTGGGCATCGCGGCGCAGCCAACCCGAAGGGTCGTAACCGGCCGCGTCCACCACCTGCGGGCACGCCGCCAGCAACGCCGACGACACCAACGCCGAATGGATGGACGCCTGCGACAGGTACACCCGCCGGCCACCGGCCGCCCGGTCCAACGCCGCCGCGTCCGGCAACGCCTTGTCCGACCAACCCGACTCGTCCCAGCCGTGCCCCAGCACCACCGCGTCCGCCGGCAGACCCGCCGCGAACCCCGCCACCGCGTCCAGCAACTCCCCCGCCGAACGCACCCCGGACAACTCCAGCCCGGACAACGCCAACCCGGTGTCCGTCGCGTGCACGTGCGCGTCCACGAACGCCGGCGTCACCAGCGCCCCGGCCAGGTCCACCACCCGGTCGGCCGACGGCGCGTCACCGTCGGTGCCCAACCAGGTGATCCGCCCACCGGACACCAGCAGCGCGGTCGCGCTCGGGTCGGCCGGACAGTGCAGCACGCCGCCGCGATACAACGTCGAGGGGTTCGTCATGACCTCAGTCTGCCGCCACCCGCGCCGCGAACAGCCGACGCACCCCCGGCTCGCCGCGCAGCAACCCCAACGCCAACTCGGCGTGCCCCGGCACGTACCCGTTGCCCACCAGCATCGTCACGTCCGCCGCCAGCCCCTCCGCACCCAACGCCGCCGCCGAGAAGCTCGTCGCCATCGAGAAGAAGATCACCGTGCCGCCGTCCGCCGTCGCCAGGACCGCCCCGTGCTCACAGCCCGGCACGTCCACGCAGACCACCGTCACATCCGCCGGCGTACCCAACGCCGTGGTCACCGCCGTGGACAACCCCACCGGATCACGCGCGTCGGCCAACGCCACCACCGACGCCAGCCCGGCCGCCGTCAGCGCGTCGCGCTCCGCCGCCACCGGAACCACCCCGACGGTACGCGCCGCCCCCGCCCGCCGCGCCGCCGCGAGCGACAGCGACCCGCTCTTGCCCGCACCACCGACCACGGCCACGCTCACCGGCGTCGGATCGCCCGCACGCCGGCGCTCCTCGACGTAACGCGACACCACCCGCGCGGTCAGCGCCGGCGCCCCACACACGTCCAGGACCGCGAGAGACAGCTGCGGATCCTCGTCCTCGGGCAGCACCGCGGCGATCGACCGCGCGAACAGGATCGCCCAACCGTCACACGGCACCTGCTCGCTGCGCCCGTCCCAGCGCGCCAACCCGTCGGTGATCACCAACGGCGTCAGCGTCAACGACACCAGCGTGGCGACCCGCTCCCCCGCCTTCAACCCCAACGGGGAACGCCGACCCGCCTCCTCGACGGTGCCGATCAGCATCCCCCCGGAGCCGGTCACCGGGTTCTGCATCTTGCCCCGCGT
Source organism: Micromonospora sp. NPDC049102 (assembly GCF_043197485.1). NCBI lineage: Bacteria > Bacillati > Actinomycetota > Actinomycetes > Micromonosporales > Micromonosporaceae > Micromonospora > Micromonospora sp. NPDC049102. The sequence continues at coordinate 175,500 of NZ_JBICTE010000008.1, forward strand.
CGAGATGATCTCCAACACCTCGGCGCGGACCGCGTCACCGTCACCGCCGTGCTTCTCCGACAACTGCCGGAAACTCGCCGCGTCCAGGTTCAACCGCTGCACCCGGATACGCACCTCGTTCGGCGCGATCGCCGCCGACGCGTCCAGGCGCCACGCCGCCTGCGGCAGCACCCCCGCCGGTTGCACGACGCGGTGCAGACCCACCGGTGACGTCACGCCGACCTCCCCTGCCCAGCCGCTCGAAGCCCCGGCCAGGGCTCGCGTAACGGGAAAACTTACGGCAGACTAATTTCTTCGCCGGATATTTTCCACTAGCCTTCGAGCTTCGATGATCCACCGCACCACCGAGGAGGGGCCGTGACCCAGACCATCCCGCAACCCCGTCACGCCCCGGTCGCCACACCGACCGCCGGGCAGCCGTACGAATACCACCGCCGCCCCCTGGTCGAACCCGACTGGACCCGCTTCCCCGGCTGGCGCACCGTCACCCGCGACCAGTGGGAATCCGCCCAGTGGCAGCGCGTCAACTGCGTCAAGAACGTCAAACAGCTCCGCGCCGTCTTCGGCGACCTCATCGACGACAGCTTCCACACCGACCTCGAAGCCGACCAGAAGACCCAGGCCACCATGTCCATGCTGGTGCCGCCACAAATGATCAACACGATGGTGCCGTTCGCGCCGCTGACCACCGAAGCGCTGCTCGCCGACCCCATCCGCCGATACATGATCCCGGTCGCCTCCGACCGACGCACCGACTGGCCCTCACACCCCTACGCCAGCCGCGACAGCCTCCACGAGCACGACATGTGGGTCGCCGAAGGCCTCACCCACCGCTACCCCACCAAGGTCCTCGCCGAACTGCTCTCCACCTGCCCCCAGTACTGCGGGCACTGCACCCGCATGGACCTCGTCGGCAACTCCACCCCCGCCGTCGACAAGCTCAAACTCACCCTCAAGCCCGTCGACCGCTACGACGCCCACATCGCCTACCTCAAGGCCCACCCCGGCGTCCGCGACGTCGTCGTCTCCGGCGGCGACGTCGCCAACGTCCCCTGGCGCAACCTCGAGTCGTACCTCATGCGGTTGCTGGAACTGGAGACGGTCCGCGACATCCGGCTCGCCACCAAGGCCCTCATGGGCCTCCCCCAGCACTGGCTGCAACCCGACGTCGTCGAAGGCCTGGAACGCGTCGCCCGCACCGCCGCCCGCCGCGGCGTCAACCTCGCCATCCACACCCACGTCAACCACGCCCAGTCACTGACCCCACTGGTCGCCAAGGCCACCCAGACCGCCCTCGACGTCGGCGTCCGCGACGTCCGCAACCAGGGCGTGCTCATGCGCGGCGTCAACGCCACCACCCCGGAACTGCTCGACCTCTGCTTCGCCCTCCAAGGCGAGGCCGGGATCCTGCCGTACTACTTCTACATGTGCGACATGATCCCCAACGCCGAACACTGGCGCGTCCCCGTCTGGCACGCCCAGCAACTCCAGCACGACATCATGGGCTACCTGCCCGGCTACGCCACCCCGCGGATCGTCTGCGACGTCCCCTTCGTCGGCAAACGCTGGGTCCACATGCTCACCGACTACGACCGTGAGCGCGGCATCTCCTACTGGACCAAGAACTACCGCACCTCCATCGAGTCCGCCGACCTTGAGGCCCTCAACAAGCGCTACGCCTACTACGACCCGATCGACACCCTGCCCGCCGGCGGCCAGCAGTGGTGGACCGACCACCGCGACGACTGACGCACCGAAGGTGTTGGCCGCCCACTCAACCGGCGGCCAGCACCTCCGACAACGGCGCCGGCGTCAATCCGCGCTCGCGTAACCCGGCGAGGATGTGCGGCAACGCCTCGTCGGTCATCGCCGCGTTCGCCTCGGTCACATGCATGATCACCACCGAGCCGGGACGGACGTGGTCCAGCACGGCCCGCACCAGCGGCTTCCACGTCTTCGCGAACGGATCACCGCTGATCACGTCCCCGTCCACCACCGTCACACCCAACGGCGCGAGGGCGTCCAACGCCGCCGCGTCGTGGCACAGGCCCGGGAAGCGGAAGTACCGGGTCTGCCGACCCCCGTACGGCGCGATCACCTCGAACGTCTTCGCCACGTCGTCGGCCAGCTCGCCGACCGGCAGCCGGGGCAGGTCGTAGCAGTGCGCGGTGAACGCCGCGTGCCCGTAGGTGTGGTTCGCCAACTCGAAGCGCGGATTGCCGGCGATCCGCCGGGTCATCTCCGGGTACCGCTGCACCCACTTGCCGGTCAGGAAGAACGTCGCCGGCACCTGCTCCCGCTCCAGCAGGTCGAGAATGCGCAGGTTGGCGTACGACCGCACCCTCCCACTGCGCAGATTGGCCAGCATGCCGTCGGTCATGTCCGCGTCGAACGTCAACGCGACCCGGTCACCGGTCCGCGGGCCGTGGTTCACCACCGGCGCGCGGACCCCCACAGTCGACGCCCCGGGGACATTCGGAACCCCCAGTGTCGGAGTCCCCGGTGCCGGCTCGGCCGCCGGCGGAACCGTGGACCGGGGAGCCGCGGCCGTCGGAAGATCTGTCGGTGCGGCGGAAGGGGCCACAGGCGGGGCCGAGGGCGTGGCCGGCGAAGCGACGAACACCGGCCGCTCCGGTGACGGCACCCGAGACGCCGCACAGCCGCCAACGCCAGGCGAGGCCACCACAACCAGTACGCCACACCAGAAGAGGCGAAGCCGGGATCCGATCACGAGCCGCATCATCGCAGAAGCGAGTACCTCTCACCGCCCCATCCACCTCGCGCCGATCTTGCACTTTCGGTCGCCGGAATGAGCGAGATACCCCTTATGCCACAACAGAAAGTGCAAGATCGGCGCACCGCTCGATGATCGACGGCACAGGGAGCGGGGGGCTCAGGCGGAACCTCCGCGCGGGGCGTACATGATGACCGCCACGCCCAGCAGGCACAGCGTCGCGCCGGTTAGGTCCCAGCGGTCCGGGCGGAACCCGTCGACCACCATCGCCCAGCCCAGCGAACCGGCCACGAACACCCCGCCGTACGCGGCCAGGATGCGGCCGAAGTTCGCGTCCGGCTGGAACGTGGCCACGAAGCCGTAACAGCCCAACGCGACCACCCCGGCGGCGATCCACCACAGGCCGCGCTGCTCACGCCACCCCTGCCAGACCAGCCAGGCGCCCCCGATCTCGGCCAGGGCGGCCAGCGCGAACAACACCAGGGAACGAAGCACGGTCACCGGGCGACGATAGCCGCCGTACGCGACGGGTCCCCGGGTGCGTCGTCGCCCGGGGACCCGTGGACCGCTCAGGTCACTTGTTGAAAGCGTCCTTGATCTTGCTGCCGGCATCCTTCATGTTCTGACCGGCCTGCTTGGCGCGCGCGTCACCCTGCTGGCTCGCGCCCCCACCACGCATCGACTCGTTGTCGGTCATGTCGCCGATGCGCTCCCGCGCGGCGCCGGCCATCTGCTCGACCTTGTTCTTTGCCTTCTCGGTGAAGCTCATCGCGCCTCCTCGGTCTGGCGGTTGTCGCCCTTCGGTTGCCCGGTCTTCGGGTGCCGAAACCGGCGGTGCTGATTGGCACACCCTGTAAGGCATCCTAGGAAGATAGGTTGAGGGAGGGCGGCCCGGGCAGCGCCCGCACGATGGTTAACTGGCCGCATGGGAGAGCTCCTGCTGATCCGGCACGGCGAGACCACCTGGAGCGCCAGCCTGCGGCACACCTCGTACACCGATCTGGAGCTGACCCCCGACGGGGAGCGACAGGCCCGCACCCTCGCAGCGTTCCTCGCCGGCCGGCGGTTCGCCACCGTGCTGTCCAGCCCCCGCTCCCGTGCGCTGCGCACCGCGCAGCTGGCCGGGCTCACCGTCGACGCGGTCGACGAGGACCTCAGCGAGTGGAACTACGGCGAGTACGAGGGCCGCACCACCGTCGACATCCACGAGGACGACCCGCACTGGAACATCTGGACCGACGGCTGCCCCGGCGGGGAGTCACCCGCCCAGGTGGGCGAACGGCTCGACCGGGTGCTGGCCCGGGTCACCCCGATGCTCGACCGCGGCACCGTGGCACTGGTCGGCCACGCGCACAGCCTGCGGGTGCTCGGCGCCCGCTGGATCGGTCTTCCCCCGTCCGCCGGCGGACGGCTGCGCCTGGAGACCGCCACGGTCAGCGCGCTCGGTCACGAACACGGTCGGCAGGTCATCCTGCGGTGGAACCAGCCGGCTCCTCCGGCGCCCGGGACCGCGACCGACCAGGCACCCCGCCACTGACCTTCGGAGGGCGGTTCTCGTACGGCGTGGACAACACCACGGTCGTCCGCGTCGTCACGTTCGCCGACGTGCGGATCTCCTGAAGAACCCGCTCCAGGTCGGCCGGACTGGCCACCCGCACCAGCAGCAGGTAGAAGTCCTCCCCCGCCACCGAGTAGCACGAGTCGATCTCCGGTAGGTGCGCCAGCCGCTCCGGCGCGTCGTCCGGCTGCGACGGGTCGAACGGCCGGATCGCCACGAACGCGGTCAGCGGCAGGTCCAGCGCCTCGAACGACACCCGGGCCGCGTACCCCTTGAGCACCCCGCGCTGCTCCAGCCGGCGCACCCGCTGGTGCACAGCGGACACCGACAGCCCCACCTTCTCGGCCAGGTCGGTGTACGACAGACGGCCGTCAGCGGTCAGCGCGGCGACGATGGCGCGGTCGATCTCCTCCACGGCGAGCAACCTACCGGGAAATCGGCGCGACGGCGACGAGGAAGCGCGACGGCGGGTACGGCGACAGGCGCGCCGCACCCGCCCCGCGCCTGCTCAGCCCTTGGCGAGCGCCCGGGAGATCACCAGCCGCTGGATCTGGTTGGTGCCCTCCACGATCTGCAGCACCTTGGCCTCGCGCATGTACCGCTCGACCGGGTGGTCGGCCACGTAACCGGCACCGCCGAGCACCTGCACCGCGTCGGTGGTCACCCGCATGGCCATGTCGGTGGCGAACAGCTTCGCCTTCGCCGCCTCGATCGAGTACGCCCGCCCGGCGTCGCGCAGCCGCGCCGCCGCCAGCGTCAACGCGCGGGCGGCGGAGATCTGGGTGGCCGCGTCGGCGAGCAGAAAGCCGAGCCCCTGGAAGTCGATGATGGACCGGCCGAACTGCTGCCGCTCCCGGGCGTACCCGACCGCGTAGTCCAGCGCCCCCTGGGCCAGCCCGACCGCGCAGGCGGCGATGCCGAGCCGGCCCGAGTCCAGCGCGGACATCGCGATGGTGAAGCCCGCGCCCTCGCCACCGACCAGCCGGTCGGCCGGCACCCGCGCCTCGTCGAAGGCGATCTGCGCCACCGGTGAGGCGCGCAGCCCCATCGTCCGCTCGGCGGACTGCGGCGCGATGCCGGCGGTGCCCGCGTCGGCGACCAGGCAGGAAATGCCCTTCGGGCCGGCAACGCCGGTGCGGCAGAAGATGTCGTAGAAGTCGGCGCTGTGCGCGTGGGTGATCCACGCCTTCGTGCCGGAGACGACGTACGCGTCGCCGTCGCGGACCGCCCGGGTGCTCAGCGCCGCCGCGTCCGAGCCACCCTGCGGCTCGGAGAGGCAGTACGCGCCGAGCAGGTCGCCGCCGAGCATGTCCGGCAGCAGCTTGCGCTGCTCGTCGGTGCCGAACGCCGCCACCGGGTAGCAGCTCAGGGTGTGCACGCTGACGGCCTCGGCGACCGCGAGCCACCGGCTGGCCAGGATCTCCAGCACCTGCAGGTACACCTCGTACGGCTGCGCGGCGCCGCCGTACTCCTCGGCGTACGGCAGGCCGAGCAGGCCGGCCCGGCCGATCGTGCGCAGCACCTCGCGGGGGAACTCGGCGCGTTCCTCGAAGCCGGCGGCCTTGGGCGCGAGCTCACGGTCGGCAAGCTCGGTGGCGAGGTCCAGCAGGTCGTGGGCCTCGTCGGTGGGGAGGATCCGGTCGACAGTCATAGCGCGATGAGCTCCGTCGGGGTGGTGTTGAGCCGCTGCACGCCGTCCGTCGTGCAGACGACGATGTCCTCGATGCGGGCGCCGTGCCGGCCCGCCAGGTAGATGCCCGGCTCGATGGAGAACGCCATCCCGGCCTCCAGCGGTCGGCCGTTGCCGGCCACCAGGTAGGGCTCCTCGTGACCGTCCAGGCCGATGCCGTGCCCGGTGCGGTGCAGGAACGCGTCGCCGTAGCCGGCGGCGGCGATCGGCGTCCGGGCCGCCGCGTCGGCCGCCTCCGCGCTGATGCCGGGGCGTACCGCCGCCACCGCCGCGCTCTGGGCGGCGTGCAGCACCGCGTAGTACTCCACGAACTCGGCCGGCGCCGGTCCGCCCGCGACATAGGTGCGGGTGCAGTCCGAGCGGTAGCCCGACGGCATGGCGCCGCCGATGTCGACCACCACCGGCTCGCCGACGCCGATCGGCCGGTCCGAGGTGCCGTGGTGCGGGCTCGCCCCGTTCGGGCCGGCGGCCACGATGACGAAATCGACGCTGACGTGGCCGGCGGCCCGGATCGCGGTCGCGATGTCGGCGGCCACCTCGACCTCGGTGCGGCCGGGACGCAGCCACTCACCCATGCGCAGGTGCACCTCGTCGATCGCCGCGCCGGCCTCGGCGAGTGCCGCCACCTCGGCCGGGGACTTGCGGATTCGCAGCCCGCGCAGCACCTCGCCGGCGAGCCGCTGCGCGGCCTCGGGCAGGGCCGCGCGCAGGGCGAGGACCTGCTCGGCCCACATCCGGTCGGCGAGCCCGACGGCCGCCGCCGGGCCGTCGAGGGCGGCGACGACCAGGGGGTACGGGTCGACGCCGTCGGGATGGTCGACGATGCGCAGACCCGTGGTGGTCGCCGCCTCGGCGGCCGGACGCTCCAGCCGGGGCACGATCAGAGTCGGCGCGCCCTCGGCGGGCAGCACCAGGCAGGTGAGCCGCTCCCCCGCGTGGGCGTCGTAGCCGGTCAGGTAGCGCAGGTCGGAGCCGGGGGTGAGCAGCAGCGCGTCCAGGCCGGCATCGGCGGTGGCGCGCTGCGCGGCGATCAGCCGGTCCGGCGGGTACAGCTCGTCGGGTGCCACCCCGTCAGCTTAACGGTCGTTTGGGCATCTCCAGAAGCCATGTAGGTCGTGCGACGAAAATCCACCGGTGTTAATTGACGCCGACAGTTAACACTCTTTAAGATTTGGCTGCCTCGAGGCCCACCCGTTCCTGCTCCCCCCATGTCCCGCCCGCGAAACCCTGCGTGGGCGGTCGTAGTCCCCCGCCCACGGGAAGGCCCCCATGTCCTCACCACTGCGCCGCGTCCTCAGCGCCGGCCTGCTAGCCCTGGCCACCGCCGCCACCACCGCCGCCCTGGTCCCCACCGCCGCGCAGGCCGTGGTGCTGCCGAACGGCTTCAAGAGCGTCGGCTACATGCCCTCGTGGGCTGGGAACGTCAACACGATCCAGTACAACAAGCTCACCCACATCAACTACGCCTTCGTGCTGCCCAACAACGACGGCAGCCTGCGCGCCCTGGACAACCCGAGCAAGCTCTCCTCGCTGGTCTCGCAGGCGCACGCCAACAACGTCAAGGTCTCCATCGCCGTCGGCGGCTGGAACGACGGCAACGACTCGGCGTTCGAGGCCCTCGCGGCCAACTCCAGCAGCCGGACGGCGTTCGTCAACAACCTGGTCAACCTCGTCAACCAGTACAACCTCGACGGTGTCGACATGGACTGGGAGTACCCGGACCCGGGCACCTCGGCCAACAACTACACCCAGGTCATGACCCAGCTCGGCAGCGCCATGCACAGCCGGGGCAAGCTGCTCACCGCGGCCGTCGTCTCCGAGGGCTACTACCTCGACGGCGTGCCGACGGCCGTGTTCAGCCAGGTCGACTGGCTCAACATCATGGCGTACGACGGCGGCAGCCCGCACTCCAACTACGACTGGTCGATCAACAGCGTCATCGGGTGGAAGAACCGCGGACTGCCGGCCAGCAAGGCCGTCCTCGGTATTCCCTTCTACAGCCGCCCCGGCTACTACACGTACTCGGCGCTCGTCGCCCTGGACCCGGCCAACGCCAACCGGGACTGCACCACGGCCGGCGGCGCGCAGCAGTGCTACAACGGCATCCCGACCGTCAAGCGCAAGACGCAGTGGGCCCTGGCCAACGCCGGCGGCGTGATGAACTGGGAGCTGTCGCAGGATACCACCGGCTCCACCTCGCTGGTGAGCGCCATGTACGACACCATCATGGGCGGCACCACCCCGCCGCCGTCGGGTCGTACCGGCCGGATCACCGGCCTCGGCGGCAAGTGCGTCGACGTGGCGGGCGCGAGCGCCACCAACGGCGCCGCCGTCCAGATCTACGCCTGCAACGGCACCGCCGCGCAGACCTGGACCGTGGCCACCGACGGCACGCTGCGCTCCCTCGGCAAGTGCGCCGACGTCACCGACCACTCCACGACCAACGGGGCCAGAATCCAGCTCTGGACGTGCAACGGTGGCGGCGCCCAGGTGTGGCAGGCGCAGTCCAACGGCACGCTGCGCAACCCGCAGTCCAACAAGTGCCTCGACGTCACCGACAACACCTCGGCCGACGGCACCCGCCTGCAGATCTGGGAGTGCTCCGCCAACGCCAACCAGCGCTGGACCCTCCCGGCCTGACCCGACCCGTACGCCGCGATCCCCGGTCGACGCCCCCGCGTCAGCCGGGGATCGTCGCGTGGTCGCTGGCCAGAGCCAGCATCTCGTCGACCGATCCGGCGGGATCGGTGACGGGGAACTGCACCGCCCGCACCACCGACGTCGGGTCGACCAGCATCGTCAGTCTCTTGAACCGGTTCACCCCGCCGGCCCGGAAGGTGGGCAACAGCAGCCCCGCGGCGAGTCGACCATCCTGGTCGGACAGCAGCGGGAACGGCAGCCGGGCGTACGCGCTGAAGTCGGCGAGCTGGTCCGGCCGCTGGGTGCTGATGCCGTACACCCGTGCCCCCGCCTCCCGGAACCTCGCATACCGGTCGGCGTAGGTGGTCGACTCCAGGGTGCAGCCCCGCGCGCCGGGAATGTCGGACCACCCCGGCGGATAGGCGTTGACTCCCGGGGCGTACGCGCCCGGGAAGAGGTAGAGCACGCTCCACGCGTCCGGCGTGGCCAGGGCGACCGGCTCACCGTCCGGCCCGGGCAGGGCGACCTCGGGCAGCCGCCGCCCGACGAGGTGGTGCACCCGCCGCGTCTCGGCCGATGCGTCATCGGCGGTCGCGGTCAGCTCTCCGTCACCCATCAGATGCCTCGTTCCCCAGTCCTGCAGGGCGATCAGGACCGGCAGCAGGCCCTCACCCCTCGCGGTGAGCAGATAGTCGTGCCGGGGCGGGTGCGCCGAGTACGGGCGGCGTTCCAGCACGCCCTGCTCGACCAGGGCGGCGAGGCGTTCGGTCAGCGCCCGCCGACTGACGCCCAGTCCGCGCTGGAGCGCGTCGAAGCGGGTCGTGCCGCTGGCGACGTCGCGCACGATCAGGAACGTCCACCAGTCGCCCAGCACGCCGAGCGCCTGCGCGATGCCGCAGTCCACGTCGGCGAGATCTTCTCGTCGCACCCGCTTCCTCCATCCGTCCTGACCCGACTATAGTCCGTTCCAGAATGGAACGGACTGGCCCCGGGAACGCGCCGGAGCCGCGGACACGCCGGCACGACGAACGGGGGCCGACGACATGCACGTCGACGAACGGGCCGGGGTGTTCTGGCGCTGGTGGACCGCCGGCACGACCAGCATGGTCGGGTCGGCGGTCGGCGCGGTGGCTCTGCCGCTGACCGCGCTCACCGTCCTGGACGCCTCCGCGTTCCAGATGGGAATGATCGCCGCCGCCAGCTACGTTGCCTGGCTCGTGATCGGCCCGCCCGCCGGCGTCATCGTGCAGCGCCTGCCGCTGCGCGGCGCGCAGGTGGGCGCGGACCTGGCCCGCGCCGTCGCCGTCGCGTCGATCCCGCCCGCGCACTGGCCGCCGGTCGGTGAGCTGATCCGCGAAGGCTGGCGCTACGTCGCGTACCACCCGGTCATGGGCCCGAGCATGTGGGCCGCGACGGCCATGAACTTCGTCCGCGGCGCGCAGTTCGCGCTGCACCCGCTCTACCTGGTCCGCGACCGGCACGCGCCAGCCGGCCTGGTCGCTGTCCTGCTCGCCGTCGAGGGTGTCGGCGCGCTCGTCGGGGCGGCCCTCACCACCCGGATCACCACGCGGCTCGGCAGCGCCCGCGCGCTGGTCGCCGCCGGGTTCACCACTGTCGCCGGCGCGTTCCTGATCCCCTCAGGCAGCGGCTGGCTGGCGCCGGACGTACCGGCAGATCGCCAGCCCACCCGATCTGCTCTCCCGGGTGATGGCGACCGTGCGGTTCGTCTCCTGGGGCGCCATCCCGGTCGGCGGGCTGGTCGCCGGCGTGCTGGCCGGCCCGTTCGGTGCCCGCGCAACCCTGGTCGTCTTCGCCGCGACCCTGGTCTGCGCGCCCCTGGTGCTGCTGCTCTCGCCCATCCGGCACCTCCGCGACCTCGACCACGACCGGGACGAGAGCCGGTGTCCCGTCGAGGCCTGACCGCGGGCCGTCGGGTCCCCGGCGAGCACCCGGGTCGCGTCGCCGGCCCACTCGGTGGTTTCCCGGTGGCGTCGGGGCGGGGACCATAGCCTGGGATCGGGACGCCCGCACGGGTGGCCCGACCGGGAGGGCCGACGTGACATCGAACGACGCGAACCGGGCGGCGACCCGCCGTCGCCGCCAACTGTGGGCCGGGGTTCTCGCGCTCGTCGGCCTGGTCCTGCTGGTGATCGGGCTGACCGTGGCCGACGGCGTCGCCGCCTGGGTCGAGGTGGTCGTCGCGATCCTGCTGCTGGTGACCAGCTACGTCGTGCAGCACCTCGCCCGCCGCGACACCGTCTACCGGCACGACGAGCGGCGCTGACGCGGCCGGCCGGCCGGGCGTACCGCTGACCGTCGCAGGGCTGTGCCAGGCTGTCGGGCGTGGCACACCGATCCCCCATCCTGCTGATCGACGCACCCAGCCTCTACTTCCGGGCCTACTTCGGCATCCCGGAGTCCGCCGCGCGCACCGACGACGGCCAGCCCGTCAACGCGGTGCGCGGCTTCCTCGACATGCTCGCCACGCTCATCCGCGGCCGGGGCGCCGACCGGATGGTGTGCGCTCTGGACTACGACTGGCGGCCGGCGTGGCGGGTCGAGCTGCTGCCGTCGTACAAGGCGCACCGGGTTGCCCCGCAGGGCGGCGAGGTCGTCCCCGACACGCTCTCCCCGCAGGTGCCGATGATCCTGGAGGTCCTCGACGCGGTCGGCATCACCGCCGTCGGCGCCAACGGCTACGAGGCCGACGACGTGCTCGGCACGCTGTCGGTGACCCAGCCGGGTCCGGTCGAGGTGGTCTCCGGCGACCGGGACCTGTTCCAGCTCATCGACGACTCCCGGGACGTACGGCTGCTCTACGTCGGACGCGGCGTGGCCAAGCTCGACGACTGCGACGACGCGGCGGTCCGCGCCCGCTACGGGGTGCCCGCCGACCGGTACGCCGACTTCGCCGCCCTGCGCGGCGACCCCAGCGACGGGCTGCCCGGTGTGCCGGGCGTCGGCGAGAAGACCGCCGCGCGGCTCATCGAGCGGTACGGCAGCATCGACGGCATCCTGGCGGCGCTTGGCGACTCCGACTCGTCCTTCGCGCCGGGCCTGCGCACCAAGCTGGCCGCCGCCCGTGACTACCTGGCCGTCGCGCCGACGGTGGTCCGGGTCGCCCTGGACGTGGCGCTGCCGGAGCTGCCCACCGCGCTACCCACGGCCCCCGCCGACCCGGAGCGGCTGCTCGACCTGGCCGGCCGGTGGAACCTGGCTGGCTCGGCCCGCCGCCTCGTGGACGCCCTGGCCGCCCGCGCCGACGCCTGAGGCGGGCGCGGCCCGGCGAGCTGGTGTGGTGCTTCACCGAGCCCGACCGCACGGGACAGTCGCTGCTGGTCACCTTCGACCTCGTTCCGATCGCGACGGGGACCCGCGTCCGCATGACGGAGACCGGGTTCCGCGAGATGGGCTGGGGGGTGGCCCTGCTGGAGAAGCAGTACCAGGACCACGTCAGCGGATGGAACCACTACGTCCCGAACCTCGGCGCGTACGTCACCCGGCTGGTCGCCACGTCATGACCACTGCCGTCGACGACGCCCTGTGGTCGGCGATCGGCGACCCCATCCGGCGCAGCATGATCGACCTGCTGCTCGCCGGCGGGCCCGGGACCGCCACGTCGCTGAGCGAGCGACTACCCGTCACCCGCCAGGCCGTGTCGAAGCACCTGGCAGTCCTGGACCGGGTCGGCCTGATCACCTCCGCGCCGGCTGGCCGCGAGCGCCACTACCAGGTCGACGAGGCGCAGCTCGCGCGCGCGGTCGCCCAGCTGACCGCCGTCGGTGCCACCTGGGACGCGCGACTCCGCCGGATCAAGCGGATCGCCGAGACGATCGGACGTCACCGCACCGACAACCAGGGAGAGTGAGATGGTCGACATCCTGCACCGGGTCGGCGGCGTGGCCCCGCTCGACGACGTCTACCACGCGGTGGCCACCCCGCAGGGCCTCGCCGGGTGGTGGACGACCGACACGGTCGGCACGAGCGAGGTCGGCGGGAAGCTGGCGACTGGCGGTTTCACCAGCGGGGCGACTACACCGTCGTCCTGTTCAGCCACGCGGGCTGGCGCGAGCCGGTCGAGTTCATGCACCACTGCGGCACCAAGTGGGCGACGTTCCTGCTGAGTCTCAAGGAACTGGTGGAGACCGGGCGCGGCAGGCCGGCGCCGGACGACGTCCGGATCAGCGACTGACACTGAGCCGTCGCTACTTCACCTTCCGGGTGGACCGCACCACGATGTCCTCGTACTCCGGGTGCTTGACCAGCCACTCGGCGAGGAAGGGGCAGATCGGCACCACGGTGCGCCTCTTGGCCCGCGCGTCGTCCATGACCGCGCGGGCCAGGGTCGACCCGACACCCCGGCCCTCGTACGCCGGATCGACCTCGGTGTGGGTGTAGGCGATGATGGCGCCGGTCAGCTGGTAGGTCACGATCCCGGCGACCACGCCCGTCTCGTCGCGCGCCTCGAACCGCTCCCGCGTCGGCGCGTCTGTCACGGTGAACTGCACCGGATCATCCAAGCACAGCGCCCGTGGCGACCAGTCGTCGCCACGGGCGCGTGGGGGCCGGCGGGCCCCCGGGAGCGCGGGATGTCAGGAGGGCCGACGGCCCAACACGGCGGCGGTGCCGGCCACACCGATCGCGGCGAACACGACCTGCAGGAGCAGCTCGATCCAGTCGATGCCGGTGGTCTCGTCGACGCCGAGTCCACCGGCGACGAGCGTGCCGAGGATCGCGGCGAGCACGCCGATCGCGAGGGTGAGCACGATCGAGATGTTCTGCTTGCCGGGCACCACGAGCCGGCCGAGAGCGCCAATGACCAGGCCGATGATGATCGCGGTGAAGAAGCCCTGGATTTCCACGGGGGCCGTCCCTTCCGAAGGTGTTGTCGTCAGCGACGTTCTCGTGCCCCGAGCCGGGCACCGCCGAAACCACCGGTCGGCGTCCCGGCCTATCTGTCATGCAGTTGTCATGATCGGGCCACCGGCGGACAGACGCTGGTCCCGGTCACAGGCGACCGGGACCAGCGGCAGGACGGCCCGTCAGGAGGCGGCGATGCCCTCCATGCCGATACCGTCGGTGAACTTCGGCAGGCCCTCGACGGTGGTGACGAGGCGCAGGGAGTCGTCGTCGTTCACCTCGTAGCCCTGCACGTTGCCGGCGGCGGCGTTCTGGACGTACAGGAAGCCGTCGCTGGTGGTCATGTCGATCGACCCGCCGCCGGTGTCGGCGGCGACGGCGTGGACGAGTTGCAGCTTGCCGTCGTCGTCCACCCGGTAGGCGCTGATCGTCGAGCTGCCGGCGTTCGCGACGTACTAGTAGTCACCGACCCGCTGGATCCAGCAGGGCGTCTGCTGTCCGTTCCCCACGGACGGCCCGACCTGGTCGAGGGCGCCGTCGTCGTCGAGGTCGAAGCGGCTGACCTCGTTGCTGCCGGATTCGGTGACCAGCACCGAGTCCTCGGTGTCGAAGGTGAAGCCGAACGGCACGGAACCGGCGTCGCTGACGACCGGGTGGCGGGCGAGTTCGCCGTGGCGGCCGATCTCGTAGCTGAACATGACGTTCGCCGCCTTCGTCGACACCAGCACGAACTCACGCTCCGGGTCGATCGTGATCTGCGCGGGGGCGGTCATGAACGCGGGCGGGTGGAGGTGGTACCGCCGCCGGATCTCGACTCCGCTCGGGCGACGGTGATCGGCTACGTGCAGCGCGAGGGCGACCGGGCCATCGTCGGGGCCACGGGCGTCGACCTGGCAACGGCGGCCGGCTGACGCCTGTCGGTCCCGGTGCGTAGTCTCGGCGCATGCGGATGGCACGCGCGGTGCGGGGTCCCGGTGGCTGACGCCGACGACGTCCGCCGCCTGGCTCTGGCCCTGCCCCACACGGTCGAGATCGACAGCGAGGGCTTCGACTTCCGGGTGGCCGACAAGGGTTTCGTCTGGTCCTATCCGGAGCGCAGGCCGGGCAGGCCCCGCGTGATCCGCCGCGACATCGCGGTGCTGTTCGTCGGGGACGAGGCCGAGAAGCAGGCCCTGCTTCTCGGCGAACCCGACGTCTTCTTCACCACGCCCGGGTACGACGGCCTGCCGCTGGTGCTGCTGCGTCTGGCGGCGGTCGACGTCGACCGGCTCGCCGAGCTCGTGACCGACGCCTGGCGGATGCGCGCGCCGCAGGCGCTGCACGCCGACCTGGACGGCGTCGCCGTGACGGAGGGCTAGTCACCGCGATCAGTTCGCGACATCAGCACGCAACCGGACGGACACATTGACGGGGATCTGGACAGTCGATTACCGTGCCGCGTGAGAGAGCGCTCTCTCGATCGACCTTTTCCACAATTCAGACGCACGGCGCCGGGGCGGCACGATCCGCGCCCGGACCCGCGATGGAGGCACCATGAAACCTCCCGTCCCCCACCGCCGATGGGCGCTGGCAGCCGCCACCGTCCTGGCCCTGGTCGTCGGCGGCCTCACGATTCCCGTCACCCGCGCCGCCGAGGCCGCGCCCGTCGGCGCCGGCAGCTACACCACCACCCCGGTCGGCGGGCTTCCCACCGGCTGCGGCCAGATGTCCAGCAACCCCCGGCAGTTCGCCACCGCCAACGCGCCCGCCGGCGCGGTGCCCACCAACGACTGGTGGTCCTCGCTGCTGTGGAAGCGTACGGACTGCTCCTTCAGTGAGCCGCTGCACGCCCACCCGACCTCCTACGACACGTTCACCGACGGTCTCGGCTTCTCCGCCAACTCCACGCCGGCCATCAGCGGCACCGCGACCGGCGTCGGCGAGTACCACTACCCGTACGTGCAGGACATCCGCGTCGGCGTGGCCGGGCTCGCCGCCTCCCAGGTCAAGGTGGACGGCTGGACCGACTGGACGGTCAGCCCGTACTGGAGCGACGGCGCCCGCACCCTGCGCGCCACCATCGGCCACGGCCTGCCGTTCGCGTACTTCCAGGCCAGCGGCGGCGACGCGGTGATCGGCACGTCCGGCACCCCCGAGGTGTGGTCCACCAGCGGCGCCACCATCGGCTTCCGGGTCAACGGCCACGACTACGTGGCGTACGCCCCGAGCGGCGCGAGCTGGACCGTCAGCGGTGGCCGCATCTCCTCCACCGTGGCCGGTCGCGGCTACTTCTCGGTGGCACTGCTGCCGCCGACGGCGAGCGCCAGCGAGCGCGTCGACCTGGCCACGACCTACGGCCGGTACGCGCACGCCCACGTCACCGGCACCCGCGTCTCCTACGCCTACGACCCGTCGACCAACGGCCTGAGCACGACGTACGCCTTCACCACCACCGCCCGCGAGGGCAGCGCCACGCAGACCGTGGTCAGCCTCTACCCGCACCAGTGGAAGTCGCTGTCCGGCTCGACCCCGATCACGCCGACCTACCCGTCGGCGCGGGGCAGGATGAAGGTCCTCACCGGGATCAGTCAGTTCCGGACCGCCATGACGTTCCAGGGCGTCCTGCCGGAACTGCCGGCCGTCGGTGACGGCAGTGGCGCGGACCTGACCACGCTGACCGGTCAGCTGACCGCCGCCCGGGGCAACCCGATGGACCAGCGCGGCAACGACACGTACTGGACCGGCAAGGGGCTCGGCCGGGCCGCCCGGATCGCCGAGATCGCCGACCTGGTCAACGACACCACCACCCGCGACAGCGCGCTGAACGCGATCCGCAGCACCCTCACCGACTGGTTCACCGCCTCCAGCGGCAAGACCAGCAAGGTCTTCTACTACGACGCCAACTGGGGCACCCTGATCGGCTATCCGGCGTCGTACGGCTCCGACCAGGAACTCAACGACCACCACTTCCACTACGGCTACTACATCGCCGCCGCGGCGACGCTGGCCAAGTTCGACCCGTCGTGGGCCGCCAGCAGCCGCTACGGCGGCATGGTGGACCTGCTGATCCGCGACGCCAACAACTACCGCCGCGACGACACCCGTTTCCCGTACCTGCGCGACTTCGACATCTACGCCGGGCACGACTGGGCGTCCGGGCACGGGTCGTTCGGCTCCGGCAACAACCAGGAGTCGTCCTCCGAGGGGATGAACTTCGCCAACGCCCTGATCCAGTGGGGGCAGGTCACCGGCGACAGCGCCGTCCGCGACGCCGGCATCTTCCTCTACACCACGCAGGCCGCAGCCATCCAGGAGTACTGGTTCGACGTCAGCGACCAGAACTTCCCCGCCGCCTTCGGGCACTCCACGGTCGGCATGGTCTGGGGCGACGGTGGGGCGTACGCCACCTGGTTCAGCGGCGAGCCGGAAATGATCCAGGGCATCAACCTGCTGCCGGTCACCGGCGGGCACCTCTACCTGGGCGCCAACCCGGCGTACGTGCGCACCAACTACGCCGAGCTGGTCCGTAACAACGGTGGACCACCGACGGTGTGGCAGGACATCCTGTGGCAGTTCCAGGCCCTCGGCGACCCCGACGCGGCCCTGGCCAACCTGCGCGCCAACCCCGGCTACACCCCGGAGGAGGGCGAGAGCAGGGCGCACACCTTCCACTGGATCCGTAACCTCGCGGCGCTGGGCACCGTCGACACGTCGGTCAGCGCCAACCACCCGCTCAGCGCGGTCTTCTCCCGCAACGGCGCGCGCACCTACGTGGCGTCGAACCCGACCGCGAGCCCGATCACCGTCACGTTCTCCAACGGCACGCGGCTCACCGTGGGGGCCGGGCGGACGGCCACCACCGGGGCGTACACCTGGAGCGGCGGCAACGCCTCCGGCGGCGTACCGCCGACGAGCACGCCGACCACCGCACCGCCCACGACGGCACCGCCGACCACGGCACCGCCGACCACGCCGCCGCCCAGCTCGGGCTCGCCGACCCGGTACCTGCTCGCCGGTGGAGGGTTGGGCAACGCCGGCAGCGCGACCACGACCACGGTCGCGGCCGCCAACGGAAACCACGACGGTACGCCGACGAACGCCCAGGTCTTCACCGCGAGCGGCCTGAACCTCACGTACTCCGGGGCGCAGACCGCGTTCGACCTGTTCCTGGACGCCGGCACGGCGGTCGGCAACGGCACGCAGGTACGGGTCTCCTACGACCTGACCGGCAACGGCAGTTGGGACCGGACGGAGACCTGGCGCTACTTCGCCACCGACCCGGTCGCCGGCTACGAGCACTACACCCAGAGCGCCGGCCTGGCCTCGGCCACCGGCACGTTGGGCACGTTGAGCAACGGCACGGTCCGGGTGGAGGTCTGGTCGGCCATCGGCAACAACCCCACCACCCTGGGCATCGGCAACCAGTCGGTGCTGCGCCTCCCGTACTCCTGATCCACCCGGACGCGCTCGCCGCCGGTCGCACCTCGACCGGCGGCGGGCGCTCGCCCGAACTGGCGGCCGGTTGCGAGGCTGGCGACATGGCATCCGCGCAGGACTCGCAAGCCGCCCCGACGGAGGCCGGGCCCCCGCGGTGGCGCTCGACGAGCGGGCCCCACTGGCCGAGGCACTGCCCCGGATCCTGCTCTACCTGGCGGTCGCCGGGGTGGCGCTGGCCGTGACGACGCCGGCGTCGTGGGCCGGACCGCTCACCCTGGTGTCGGTGGTGGCGATCGCCTGCGCCGCGCTGGTCGCCCGGGACCGGGCGACCGCACTGAGAGCGCGTTTGTTTTGTGGGTGGGTCGGGCGTGTCGCACAGTGGGTCCGATCGATGAGCCTGGCTCATTCGATGGACAGGCATGGATCGAGTGC